>CAZIMJ010000042.1:0-3679 GCA_964540205.1 uncultured Eubacteriales bacterium
AAACGGTCCGTTCGGGGAACAGACCCTACAAGAAAAAGGGGACCTACTTTTTCGTTAGGTCAAAAACACCGGTCCAATCCGCTTCAGGGGGATTCACTTTTAGACGTTTTATCCGATCGACATACACCTCGGCTAATGTATCATCTTCATACCTTCGAAACAAGTGAAATGCCTCATCCCATCTTTTATCTCTGTAAAGTTTTAACGCATCGTGAAATGTTTTTATCCGCTCGAACTGCTCCTCTGTAACATTACCTTTTTCACCGACAAGCTCATACACACGCACGGGTTTGTCCTTGCCCACGACCCTGATGATGTCGACCTCTTTTGCGACCACGCTCTCTTTAGCCAAATCGTAGGTATTTTCGCCGATAAGGATCGAGACACGATACTGCTTACCCGCCCCCTCCAATCTGGCTGCCAAGTTGATGGTATCGCCCATGGCTGTATAATCAAAACGTCTGTGCGACCCCATGTTTCCCACCACAGCAGGACCAGAGTTGACCCCGATCCTCATGTGGAGGGAATGTCCAAATTGATCTTGAAAATCCGGCCTCAACTCATCAAGACGCTGTTGGCACCTGAGCGCAGCCAGACAGGCTCGAGTCGCATGGTCATCATGGTCCAGAGGCGCATTCCAGAAGGCGATGATGGCATCTCCCTCGTATTTATCCAGAGTCCCCCCCGAATCAAGGATGATCTCTGTCATCTCAGAGAGATAGGCGTTCAAAAGACGGACAAGATCTTCCGGCGACAGGGCTTCTGAAATGGAGGTAAACCCTGCCAAATCAGAGAAAAAGGACGTGATATTCCGTCGTTCTCCACCCAATCGAAGAAGCGATGGGTCCTCGATGATCCTTTCGATAACTTCGGGACTGAGGTAATGACGGAATACATTTTTGATAAATCGCCGCTCTCTGCCTTCAAATCCGTAGTTCAGGATGTTCGCAGTGATAAAACTCAACAGGACAGCGAATTCCGGCCCCACAAAATCCAACCAAAAACCATTCAAGAAAGAAATCACTGATAGGACCGCAGGCAGGGCAAAAAAAAGGATAGAAACCACAATGATCTTCCAGACCTTCGTCATCAGCGATGTGACCATCCCCACAAATAGGGCTAAAAAAGCGATCAAAAGGATAACAACTATCGGTGATGGGAAGTGGATAAAGTCGCCTTTCAAAAGATTATCTATCACAGTTGCCTGGATTTCAACCCCAGGACACACGGCACTGAAAGGAGTGGGGCGGAGATCGAGAAGTCCGGGAGCGCTTGCGCCCACAAGAATGATCTTGTCTTTGAAGGACTCCGGCAAGACCTGAGGGACTCTCCCCTCCTCCATCTGAGCAAAGGAGTTGATAATGGCAGCCAAAGAATAGCTCTGGTAAGTCCCTGTGGGCCCATAATAGCGGATGACCATCTTTCCCGATCCATCCGAGGGGATATCGGCAAGATCTCGGTCTCCATCGGCATCTTCAGCTAGAGCAAAGGGAAGTGCAGGGAGAGCGAGGCCTTCCAAACCAAATGCTAATGGAATTCGACGGTAGATACTGTCACTATCCGGCAGAAATCTCGAGTTTCCGGCGCCATGTGCGCTGCGGAGAAGAACATCCAGGGGAAGCGAAGCCGACCTCATAGGGTGTAAATATTCGGGCGGGATTTGATTCATATCCAGAGAAAACCGTTTGAGCAAAGCCAATGTGTCTTCCGATGTTTCTGCTTCGTGGCGGCTCAGGAAAAAAGGAAGGTAGACATTCCCGGCGTTGGCCATGTTATCTGCAAAATCCTGGTCATCCTCTACTCCGAAAACAGAACCTTCAGAAAAGATGAGGTCAAAAACCAAAGCTTTGGCCTCTCCGTGCAGACAATATTGGATGAGAGCAGAATACATCTGGCGGGGCCATGGCCAGGCAAGCCCCTGCTCCTGTTCATAAACATCGAGGCTCTGCTGGTCGATCAGGAAGAGGACAATATCTTCGCTGGCACGAGTGGGATTCGAAAACATCCGCAACCGCAGATCCCAGGATCTCCATTCGAGCGGCTGAAAAACGTCTAGCGCATACAACACAAACACACACGCAAACACAACACCACCGATCAACACGCCGCGGAGAACCCTATTCTTCATTTTTTCACCTGCATTTCAAGATAAGTGTGTTTCAATCAACAATCTCTGTAAACTCCTCCTATTTCATATGTGTCATTTCAGGGACCGGATGGCTCCCTTAAAGCGGGACGTGCGCACAGATTGAACTTCAGGGACCGGCTTCAGTCCTTGGATCTGGTTTTGTACGCGGTCCATCCTATCCTTGGGTGACGGGTGTGTCTTGAACCAGCCTTTACCAGACTGTCCCGCAGAATCATCCACCATCGTTTGGAGAAAATCCACGAGGCCGTTCGGGTTGTATCCTGTGTTTGCCGACACCTTGACTGCCAACTTGTCCGCTTCATATTCGTACTTCCGGTCATAACCTCGTTCGATGAGCTTCTCGACAATATCGGCCAGGACACCCTCAAAAATGGAGGTCAGCTGAGCCAACTCCTGAGGGCCATACCTCCGGGTCGCTTCTTGCCCGATGATTAAAAATGCATCCACCAGTCTGGACTTTTTAATCGACTGCAATCCATGTTTGGCGGCTACATGACCCACTTCGTGGGCCAAGATGGCGGCGATCATCTCTTCGTCCTTGCATCTCTGCAGAAGTCCCTTTGTGATAAAGATAAATCCCCCTGGCGCTGAAAGAGCATTCACTTCATTTGTGTCGAGAATAAGGAAATGGTATCCAGCATAGATCTCCGGCCGGTCGCTGTAAACGACAATAGCCTGGCCCACAGTGTTGATGTACTGAGTCAAGGCTATGTTGTTGTAGACAGGATATTTCGAAAGGATAAGAGCCGACACAGCCCTGCCGATATAATACTCTTCCTCTTCAGTGATATCTGCAAAACTATTTCTCAGTGTTTTCCCCACTTTGACAGCGGCTTCAGCATCGCTTACCTTCACCGGAGAAATCGCATCGATCTGCTGTTCAAGAGTGGCACAACTTATGATCCCAAAAATTAGCAGGGTGCAGACCCATGGTTGGATTTTTCTTTTAGTCCTCATGGCCGGCCTCCATAGATGCCCAGCTTACCCTCTTTGAGGAACTTGAGGAGCTGACTTTGTGAGACATTGACTTTCAACATCCTATCCACTCCAGCAAAATTGGCTTCACTGTGTTTGACTTTGTAGCTCTCCTCCACCTGTTTGTTGAAACCCTTTGCTGCAAGGGCGATCTCATCCGCTGTGGCTTTGGTCGTGAGAGACTTATCCATTGCCGCTAAATCAAATTTCCCTGTCTGGACTGCACTGGAATGCAGCCACCCCACCGCCCCTCTTGTAGTTCTTACCTGATACCATCCATTGGCCGCGCTAATCTTTTCGACCACCTCGCCGGCCTTGAGCACAGCAATCGTGGATGCATAAAACTTCGGTTCCTTCCGCAAATGTGTGGTCTGCACTTTGACCATCAGCGTCTCTGCAATCAGTACTGTCACTAGTACGATGAACACACACACCAGAAGAGTATTTATGCGAGAAGACTTTCTCATTGGCACCTCCTTTTTTTTTATGAAACGTGAAACAAAAAAAGCATATTATCAAGTCCTCTACGGTCCATTCGGGGAATGGACCCTACAT
>CAZIMJ010000043.1:0-10728 GCA_964540205.1 uncultured Eubacteriales bacterium
TATTCATAAAAAATGTCGATATTTATCAGAACTGACACAATATCAGAAACTTACATTGTTTTATCAGAATACTCATTTAAGCACTGAATTTCCCTTGTGATTTTCATTTATAAACGACATTTTTAACGCTTCGGGCGCCGACCCAACCTACCCGCCGATCTCACTACAAAGCCTTCATTGTAGCCCGGGTTAGGTTAGGTCGGCTTGCGGTAGTTCACTACAGCTTCGTGGGCCACTTCCTCAACCTTTATGTGGGGTGGGTTGGCCTCGACTCGTGAATAATTCAGTCCAAATCTTAAAAAAGCGTTTAGGTTAGATAAAGTTCGTCTGCAATCAGAGATTGAAGTCGTGAACGGATGCTGATGCCGGTTCGGCAGCTCGCTGAACATGAGCCGCAACTCCGGCATGCATTCAGGCTACGATTCTCCGGGAGTTCCGAAATAGTGGTTTTCGCTTGGATAAAATTTCCGTAAGCACTCGCATACATATAAGCGCGCATCAGGTTTGGGATCTCCACACCATAGGGGCAGGTGGGAATACAGGCACGACAGTTCTGGCAGTATAGCTTTCCCTTCATTTGCGCAGCCCAATCCAAATAGCTTTTCTCCGCCTGGGTTAAAGCTAAATCGTTCATCACACTGATATTCGTCTCCAACTGTTCGAATGTGGTTATCCCAGGGATCGTCGTGCAGACGTTTTCATCCTCAAGCACCCACTTCAAGGCTGATCGGTGGTTGATCTCTATCTTTCCCTCCTCTTGGAGACTTCTTCCCCCCAGAGTTTTCATTGCGATGACGCCTACGCCCTTTTTCGCTGCGTATGCGATGGCTTTCTTGACGTCGTCCTTGTGCTCCTGGGCAAAGTTGTATGCAGTGAGAACCACGTCGTAGACTTTTGCATCGACGGTTGCGCGGATGACATTCGGTTCATTGGCATGGGTTGAGATTCCGATATACCTCGCCTTTCCCTGTTTTTTTACTTGGACGAGCGCATTCATCAAAGGCTCGTAGGTTGCCATTTGGGGACTGTAACAACTGTGTAGATAGAGAATATCCACATAATCAGTTTTTAGTCGTTTGAGGCTGAGGTCCAGTTGTTTGTACAGATTCTCAGCCGTAGCTGGCGGTTCTCTGTCTGTGCCTTCAAGGCTGAATACCCCTTTTTCCCGGTCTCTTGCGAGACGCATCTTTGTGGCGATATAGACCTTGTCTCTTTTTCCGGAGCTCTCTACTACCTCACCGATTACTCTCTCCGAGTTGCCTCGGAGGTAAAGGTGAGCTGTGTCCAGATGATTCACTCCCTTCTCCAGGGCTTGATTGATGAGATCCGGGCTGTCTGAATTCATCACGCCAAAACTCACCACAGGAATGCTGAGATTCGTTCGGCCCAGCGTGCGGTAGACGATTTTGTTGGGTCGCTCTTGGCCGAGAGCCCCCGCCTTGAATTTCGGCAAACCGAATCCAGCTGTAAATAGACCGAGTGCTGTCTTTCCTAAAAATTCCCGTCGTTTTATGCCTCTATCGCTCATTTTCACCTCCGATATTTACAAAATACCCATTCAATGACATACAATAATTATTGACGTATTTTTTCTTTCCGTCAATTTGCTTCGTAGGGGCGTAATCATCTCAAAACCGTGATGGCCCAAATCACATTGCGTAATTGAGTGTTCCAATTGTGTGGTGGAGAAAACCGTGAGAAGGGCTGGACGGGCTTGGTACATCTCCCGAGGGGAGATGTGAGGGAAGCCCGGATCCGAGCGAAGTTTCCACGCTGGGGAAGCTGAGAGGAATTTCGTTTTCGAAATCACCAATTGGAACACTCGGAACGTCATTCATCACGGTTTTGGAGATGTTTCTCAGAGACGTCTTGACAGCAAAATATGATTTTGAGAAAGTTGAATCGATCCCACCGGGATCTGGAGGTGAGACAATGGCGACATTCAGCCATTCCAGGTTAAGCTCCTATGAGACCTGTCCGCTTCGGTATAAACTTTCTTATATCGATAGAGTCAAAGTCGAAGCGGAAGACACAGTTGAGACGTTTCTTGGTTCCAGGGTTCATGAGGCTCTGGAAAAGCTCTACAGGAATCTCCAGTTCGAGAGGTTGTTGAGTGTCGATGAGGTTCTGGCTTTTTTTAACAGAGAGTGGGAAAAAAACTGGAATGATACGATCATCATCGTGAATAAGGAATACACGGCAGAGAATTACCGGAAGATGGGGGGGCGGTATTTGAAGGATTATTACAAAAGGCACAAGCCATTTGACAAGGGAAAAATTCTCGGCCTGGAAACGACAAACACTCTCCCGTTGGATAAAGAAAGAAAGTATGGCTTTTACATCCGGATCGATCGATTGATGGACATGGGAAACGGTGTGTACGAGGTCCATGACTATAAGACCAACATGTCTCTTCCCAAACAAGTGGATCTTGATGAGGACCGTCAATTGGCCATGTATTCCCTCTGGGTGAGAGAGCAGTTCCAGGATTTCGAAAAGGTCCGCCTTGTCTGGCATTTTTTGGCTTTTGACAAGGAGATGGAATCCTATCGAACAAAGAAACAGCTGGAAGACTTGAGACAAGATGTCCTGGATGAGATCCAGATAATCGAAGCCACAGAGGAATTTCCGGCGAATGTGACTCGCTTGTGTCATTGGTGTCTGTATCGAGGGATGTGCCCCGAGTGGAAACATGAGGTTGAGCTCGAGGATAAGCCGGAGAATGAATATCTTCAGGATCCAGGAGTGAAGTTGGTCGATGAATATGTAAAGCTAAAAAGAGAGCTCGAGGCTCATAAAAAAGATGCTGAGATGAAGCTGGAGAAGCTGAGGGAAGCGTTGATCGCATTTTGTGGCAGGGAGGAGGTTTCTGTTGTTTTCGGTTCGGCAAACAAGATAGCGGTAAAATCTTATGAGTCTGTTAAATTTCCGCCCAAAAACTCGGAGGAAAGAGAAGGCCTTATCGGGCTATTGGAGGATATCGGGAAGCTGAATGAAGTCTCTGACCTGGATATCCATGCTCTGACCAGTGTATTAAAGAACAAAGAATGGGATAAACAGGACCTTGATCGTCTGTGGAAATTTGCTGCCAGAGAGATGAATCACAGGCTGAGCATATCCAAACACGAAAAGTCATAAGTATTTGGGAATTAATGGATGGATAGTGATCACAAATAAGGAGAATCCAATGGAAAACAATGGACAAATCAAAACAAAACAGACAGATATATTGTCCTATAAAAATTTATTGCCGCATATTTTTATTGGGCTGCTTTGTTCTTTATTTGTGTTTGGTTGTACTCAGGAGGCTGAGCGGTCGCAATGGCAACCTGTCGAGGGGCGGCTGAAAACACGCTGGACACAAGAGCTCTCTCCGGATTCCGTCCATCCAGAGTATCCACGGCCTCAGCTCCGAAGGAAAGACTGGTTGAACCTGAATGGATTGTGGGACTATGCCATTCAGTCCGGGGAGAGTGGACTGCCGGAGAGTTTTGAAGGGGAAATATTGGTGCCCTTTCCGGTAGAGTCGGCCCTTTCTGGAGTGGGGAGGCCAGTTCAAAAGGACAAGCGCCTCTGGTATAGGCGTCGGTTTGAGATTCCCAGAAAATGGAAAGGCCAGCGTGTTCTTTTAAACTTTTGTGCTGTAGATTGGGAAACGACTGTTTGGGTGAATGGATCGGAAGTGGGGGTCCATCGCGGAGGATATGATCCCTTCACATTCGATATCACGGATTTCCTTACGAAAAGCAATGAACAGGAGATACTCCTGGCCGTCTGGGATCCTGCAGATGAGGGTGTTCAACCCCGTGGCAAACAGGTGATGAATCCTCGTGATATCTGGTACACGGCAGTCACTGGAATATGGCAAACAGTGTGGCTTGAGCCGGTGAGTTCGGCGTATATCCGGGCTTTACGGGTTGTTCCTGACCTTGACGCCAAAAAAGCGGCCATTTTATCTTATTGCTCTGAAAAAGCATTTGGTCATCACGTTTTGATCGAGGCGATAGCGGGGAAGAAGATCGTCGCAAGGGGAGAGGGCGCTCCGGGAGAAGAGATCGTCTTGAGTATTGATGAACCAAAGCTCTGGTCGCCGGATTCGCCTTTTCTCTACGACCTGGATGTCATTCTCGAAAATCCTGATGGGAGGAGAGTGGACGGAATACATAGCTATTTTGGTATGAGAAGAGTGTCCCTGGGAGAAGATTCGGCTGGTGTCACAAGAATTTTTTTAAATGACGAGCCCGTGTTCATGTTCGGACCTTTAGACCAGGGGTGGTGGCCCGATGGGTTATACGCCTCTCCCACGGATGAGGCTCTTCGTTATGACCTTGAGGTCACCAAGAGATTGGGATACAACATGCTCCGGAAACATGTCAAGGTGGAGCCCGAACGTTTTTATTACTGGTGCGATAAACTGGGAGTGCTCGTGTGGCAGGATATGCCTAACGGAGATTCTCACATCGGGAGGGAATCGCCTGATATCGAGCGCACGGAAGAATCGGCCCAACAGTTTAAACTGGAACTTAAGAATGTGATGGATGCTTTATACAATCATCCCTCCATAGTCATGTGGGTGCCATTTAATGAAGGCTGGGGACAGTTCGAAACAGAATATATCGTAGGATGGATCAAAGGGTACGACCCGACTCGATTAGTGGACAACGCCAGTGGCTGGGCAGACCGAAGTGTGGGAGATGTGCATGACATCCATTCCTATCCCGGACCGGATGCGCCACCCAATGAGGAAGATCGAGCTGCTGTCTTGGGTGAATTTGGAGGATTGGGACTTCCGGTCGCAGGACACACCTGGCAGGATGAGGAAAACTGGGGCTATCGCAGCTTCCAGACTGGTGAAGAGCTGACGGTTGCGTATTTGGAATTAATTGAAAAATTAAAGGGCTTGGTCAAACTGGGATTATCTGCAGCAATCTACACTCAGACCACGGATGTGGAGATTGAGGTCAATGGTCTAATGACGTATGATAGAGAAATGATCAAAATGGATGTGGAGCGTGTGGCTGGAGCCAGCAGAGAACTCTATCCCATCGTGAAAGACAAATAAAAAAAAGGAGCAGGCTTTGAATCGCCCGCTCCTTGTCGCTTATGCAGGTCTTTGGCCCGCCGGATGACGGGCCCTCATCCTGAAAGGGTCTTTACCCTTTATCTATATCTACACGCTGGAACTTCGAGAAGCTACAGCGTTAGCCTCATTGGCTAACATATTCGATATGATCTCGTACCCTGCTTTTTTGCCGACTTTCAAGATGTCCAATGAGGGTGAAGCAATCAAGCTAAACCCAACAAAAGTTATAAGAACTGCCACCAAAAAAATTGCAAATTTATCTCTGAGTTTCATTTTGTTCTCCTTATCTTCTTTCATCGTTTACTCTCATATATATAGACGTAAACTCGGGCAAAAAAGTTGCCATCGATGATTTTTGTGATAATCTGTTTGTCTCATTTTTCGCTCTCATCCATTAGACAAAATGAATCTATCGTTTATTCCGTTCTGCGGAATAAATTCGGCAAGGGGAAAGGTTGTATAGGAGGTAGAGCCTACTTGCTGATAGAGAAAATGTTCGTTATACCATTAAGAATACGACATTAATATTTAGCTGAGGAGGATGGAAACCTTGACGTTTAATTCTGCTTTTTTTCGTCTTCTTCTTCGTCTTCTTCTTTTTCCTTGGGGCGTTCCCATGGTTTCCAATCTTCACCCAAGATATATTTCTGCATCCACTTGATCTCTTCGATATCCCTGATACGCTGATGACGCGGTTCTCTGAATCCGTGAGGTTCACGGGGAACACGGATGTAGCGAACAGGGGCTTTTCCGATATCTTTAATGGCTGTGAAGAAGATCATGCTTTGTGCCTCTGTATCTGTGAAATCGTTCATGCCATGGATGAGAAAGGTCGGTGTCGTGACGTTCTTGACGTGGGTGTATGCGGACTGTTCGCGCCAGGCCTTGGGATTATCCCAGGGAGTACTGCCGATGTGCCAGAGCCTCACGTCGTGATTGAATCCAGGCCCGTATTCCGATGACCAGTCATAGACACCAGCACCGATAGAGGCGGCTTTGAATCGGTCGGTCTGTGTTATTGTCCAACCCCCTAGGATGCCGCCGTAACTCCATCCCCGAAGTCCCATTCGGTCAGGGTCGACGATACCTTGATCGATGAGGAGATCCACTCCGTTCATCAAATCCAAGTAATCCCCTTTGCCGATGCCATCGTTGACATGGACTGTGTTCCCTTCGCGAAGTTTATCCGTGTAGCCACTGCTGCCCCTGACGTTGGGGGAAAGAGAAGCATAACCTAATCCGGCATAAATATGGTAGCTGGCTCGGAAACTGTTCGTGAAACAACCGGCAGGACCTCCATGGATGTTTAGCATGAGGGGAAGGCGAGAGTCCTTTGTGTAGCCAGAAGGGAGGTGCAGAAGTCCTTCGATCTCATAGTCCTTGACACTTTTCCAACGGATGACCTTCATGGAGGCAAGGAGGATTTCCTCGATGATCCATGGGTTGGCCTCTGTCAGGCGGATTGGTTCGAATGTATCAACGGGTGAAGTGTAGATATCGGAGGGTGTATCAAAATCAGAAAATGAGTACACCATTTTTTTCCGATCTTTTGAAAAAGAGCTAGCCTGGAGAGTGCCAGAGACATCGGTTAGTTGCTTGTATTTTCCTGTGCTCACGTCGATCTTGTAGAGGTTGGAATTTGTACCCTGGTGTCCGGTGAAGAGTATGGTTCTGGAGTCGGGTGTCCAAAAAATCCCACGGACATCACCCTCGTATTGTCCGGAAAGCAGATGGATCTTTTTTGTAGCAGGGTTCATGATGTAGATCTTGCTGTTTCGGTTGAGCCATTCCTTATCATCTGCTGCCATGAATGCGAAGCTTTGACCGTCAGGAGCCCAGGAAAGAGAGCTCTCGGGAGACTTGTTGGTTGTCAGCTGGATTCTTTTTTTATCGGTGATGTTATAGAGAAAAATCTCGCTCTGGTAATATTCGTTTCGGCGGTTGGAAAACTGAGCCGTAAGTATGATACTTTTTCCGTCGGGAGAGATGTCAAAATCATTGATCAGGATATCTTCCGCGATGAGGCAGGTGCTTTCCTTATTATTGATGTCAAATACCCAGAGGTGTCGCCATTGACCCTCTCTTTGTCCATTTGGCCCTTCATCCACGAATATGACATCGTTACCGGCTTTGTGCTCCTTTTCTTCGTCTTTATTCCGTGCTTGAGGGGCAAGGAAGAATATCTTAGAGGAATCCGGTGACCATTTGTAGGAGTCGATGCTGCTCTTGTGTTTGGTCAATTGGACTGCTTCGCCCCCTGAGGTTCTCATGAGAAACAACTGACTTTTCTTTTCTAAGGATCGCTTGAATGTGAAGTACTTGCCGTTTGGAGAGAATCGGAAGGAGTCTCCTCCTTCTTCCCCGATATATTGGAAGGCGTCGCCTCCATCTGCTGGGATCATGTAGTATTTTGATTTTCTCTTGTTATCTTTCCAGTCTAATTCCGACTTGGAAAAGAATACCCATTGGCCATCGGGTGAGACTTGGGCATTTCCTACGCTAACCATGTTGAGAGCATCGTCTACCGTCATCGGACGCTTGGTGTTCTCATCAGCAGAAAGAAATGTGGTGAAACACAAGGCAAATAAAAGTGCGATTGTGATTTTTCTCATTGAAGCCTCCTGCGATATTAATACATCTTGAGTGTGAGTACTCCTCAGTTAAACGGTTAATGATAATATCATTAACCGTCCGATTGCAAGCTTTGGGATTGCGCCTCCGAGAGGGTCTCTGTTTCTAATGAGACTCTCGATCCCGACTAAAAGAGGACTGTTCACATAAAAGATGACTGTCCCCTTTTCGTCCGTTTCTGTCTTGACTCAGAGAGAGAGGCTGGGATATTCTTCCTACTAAGACATGATCCTTAGAAGGAGGCAAAAATGGAAAATAGTCGCCGGATTTTAAAGCGGCGTGATTTTATTCGAACCGGAATCCTGGGAAGTGCTGCCATTTCTTTACCGTTGGTCCGATTGGTCTCATCATCCGGTGCTCCATCTGGTTCTGGACAGGGCGAACAGATAGACACAACAGGGAAAGCTCAAGCTAGAATTTATGACATTGTCCAGAAATACGGCGCGGAATTCGGTGCCATCAAACCCGTCATCAGGAGACATCGAAATGGCCGTCTTTGAAGCGGAAAGCTGGTTGGTCAAAGAGGGGAAGGAAGAGGAGCACAAAAAAGCTCTGCGGGGTTGGTTCCAGTGGGTGAATCAACACAGAGAGCTTTTTAAGGAATGGAAAAGCGTCCGGTATCTTGAGAAAACCGTTGCGGGCGAAGAGTCTGGCCGACACCTCATAATCTGGGAATATGAGAGTATGGCTGATTTTGAAGCTTACAAGAAACGCCGCTCGAATTACCCGGGTCCCTATGAAGTGTACAAAAAGAACGATCCCTACCATATGGGAGTATTCCAGCACAACAATATGAAGGTAGAGTTTTGGATGGACCTGGAACGCGATCTCTGGATTGAATAAGATTTAACCAGTCAGGCTTTACACTTTAATCAAAGAAATTCTCTTCGATCTTAATATGGAAAATTATTTATACTTCTATCTCGCGTTGGTCTGCATAGAGAATTCGGTGTCGGGATGCCAAAAGTGCGATTGTTATAACTAGTGTAAGGCTAAATAAGATCACGGCAAGAATGGGATTGAGGGATGCGACCACTATGGCTGCTAAAAATCCGAGGGAAATGAATTGAAACAAGATCATCGGTATTTTGCACTGTTGGGGGGATGTGTCTGATCTGATGAGTCGATGTCTGTGAGATGCATAGCACCAATTGATGAAAAGCAATTGACAGATCACGATCTGGTTGGTGCCATAAAAGACCATGGAGATCCATTCATTAGAGTGGTTATAGAGAAGAAATGCAGAGAAGGGCACCAGGGCTACAAACATGAGGAAAATGATGTTGATCCAGAGTAGGACTCCGTCATAACCCAATATTATGCGGAACTGTTTTTGATGCAGGATCCAAAAAACTCCCAGAACGAGAAAGCTTATTCCATAAATGACGAACTTTAGCCACATTTGAGAAAGCCTGTGGGCGAGGTCCGTCCCCCCGGGTGATCGAAAGATCTCTGGCATGGCCAATCCTAGCGCCAATAAAGTCATAGAAACAGCAAAGACACCGTCGGCTAAGAATTCGAGGCGTTTCGGTCTGGGGAGATCTGTAATACTATAATTATCGAATTCGTTCATCGAATACCCCCTTCACTCTTTAGTTCGATACTATTTAATTGTACACGAATGCCACGCATTTTATAAGTATAGTTTTTATATCCTGCTGGGTTATTCTGGGGAGTTGAATTCTATGCCTTTGAGAGCGATACGCCTCTGAATCCAGATGGACGACTGATCGCCGTCGACCGACAGAGGAAATGTACTGGATAATACAGAGCGATTGGGGAAGTCGAGTGTGCGTGAAAATAGAAAAAAAGGGACGCTCTTCAGCTGAGTGAGAGCGTCCCTTTTTTTATCTTACCAGCCTGTCGTACCGAAGATGGGATTGCCGTCCTCGTCGACTAAACCTCGTTCCATTGGAGAACTGACGATCTCGTCAACCTCATCCTGGCTGAGATATTGTGTTGCTTCGTAACTCACACCATATTTCAATAGGTGTCTGGCAAAAGCCCTCAGATGATTGCGGGATCCTTTCATCAGATTCTGGTACACTGTCCTGATGTCTGAATTGTCGGCTTGAGAAAAATAATCCTTCAAGTCAAAAATATCCAGATCTTCTATAGTCGCGCCGACATAAACGGCATCCACTGGAGCCTTCTCTCCCTGAGCAACGAGTTCATGATAGAGTTTTTGAAGTTTGCTGTTCGAAAAGAATGCCACTTCGTCATTGAGAACCGGAATAGGAATATCATACTTTTGTAGCAGAAGTTTCAAGGCGTCCATGTGTCTCTGCTCACTGTTTGCGATGTTACTGAGTATCTTGATTTTCCAAGTCTTGTGCAGAGTGAGATAGACATCTCTCGCCAGCTTTTCTTCCTCGTACATGTAGGTCATACCCCATATTTCTGCTTCACTCAAGTCTTCATAAGGGAGGCTGTTGATAAGTTCAGCCATACCTCCATTAAATCCGATGCCCCAGCCGGGCCCATGTTTTCCCTTGCCGTTCCCTCCATTCCAGCTATTCCCCTGAGCGAAGGATGAAATAGTCAGGAAACCAATCACTGTCATAATCAGTAAAGCTTTTTTCATTGGATATCTCCTTTCATCAAATGAGATTATTACTTAAGCAATAAGTGTGCCATTTTTATCTTATTCATTTTAAAAGAATTAAAAGATCGTGTGTTTAGAGCGATCTGACATTTATGTCCGAAAACTGACAATTTTGTAGGTTCCGATCCAAATCCGTGATGTCAAGAATACTCGCTAGCGTTATTGAGTGATCAGATTGTGTGATGGAAAAAACCGTGAGGAGGGCTCTAAAATGGAGAGAGTCCTGCTGATGTCTCGCTGTTCGTTTTCGCAATCACCAATTGGGACACTCGGAAGTCATTCATCACGGATTTAGAAAATGCTTGATGTTCTGTTTGAAATTTTGCTGAATCTTGATTATGCTGATTAACTCAGGTTGTTTTAAAGAATTGGAAAATATTATATCCAACCTGGATTATTCACGGACCGA
>CAZIMJ010000044.1:0-14105 GCA_964540205.1 uncultured Eubacteriales bacterium
AGTTTCCTCGCCGGGGAAACTGAGTGTGTTTTCGAAATAATACAATCTGATCAATCTAAATACCGTCCATCACGGTCTTGGAAACACTTCCCTTTGAAAGTTAAAGGGAAAGTTTTATGCCGTCGCCCCACAATTTCTCAAGAGAATAGTATTCCCTTGCCCTTGGAGAGAATATGTGTACGATAAATTCTCCATAGTCCATCAAGATCCATTCCGCATTTTCTCTGCCTTCTACGCTCAATGGCCTGACCGACAGAACTTTCAGTTCCTCTTCTATGCCCTCATAGATGGCAACATTCTGTCGGGATGAATTGCCGTGCATGATGATAAAAAAATCGGTGAAGGAAGATATCCCGGTGAGATCCAGAACCACAATATCCTCTGCTTTTTTCATCCGGCTGGCCTCTACGGAAATTTTCACGTTCTCAGGAATTTTTCTCGTGTTGGTTGTCTTCTCGGTTTTTGCATTCATTTTTTTCGCAAATAAAGACGTCTCTCCTTAATATAGTTTTCGACATTTTCCGGCACCAGACCCTCGATGGACTGGTTTTTCCCTACCCTTTCTCTCACCTCAGAAGAGGAAATATCCAAGGTGTTGATGGAAAGAAGATATATCTTGTGGAAGAAAAGCCCTTTGTTTTCCTTTTCAATAGGTCCAAAAACCTCGACCATCCTTTGATTGTACTTTTCAGTCAGGATTTCTTTGGCATCAGCCAGGCAAAATCCGGGACGGTTCATGACTATGAAGGAACACTGCTCCAACACATCCTCATAATCTTTCCAAGTATCTATTTCCAAAAAAGCATCAATGCCCAGCAAAAAAAAGACCTCTGTCTGCGGGGATATCTCCTTAATCCTATTCAGGGTCACGATTGAGTAGGAAGTCTCTCTGGCATCGATCTCGATAGAGGATGGAAAGAACCGGTCAAAAGAGGACAGAGCTAGCTCGACCATTTTCAAACGGTGCTCCGCTGAAGCCACATCCGCAGATTCCTTGTGGGGAGAGATGTAAGAGGGGGTGAACAAAATTCTGTCGAAAGAAAAAATATTCTGCACGCTCTCCGCAGCCTTCACATGGCCGCAATGGATGGGATCGAACGTTCCTCCGAAAAGTCCGATCCTCCTTTTTCCCATTTTATACATAGGAGCAGTCCTGCATTTCCACAAGGGCCCTCGACATCGCATCGATCACCTGTTTGAGTCCGATCTTTTGCAAGGCAGATATGGCAAAAAATGGCAATCCCTCCTGTTCTGCCAGTTTTTTCAGCTTCTCCAGCCTCTCCTCTGAACCCGGCAGAAGGTCTATCTTGTTTGCCACCACAATCTGAGTGCGTTTGACCAGACGAGGATCAAAAGCTTCAAGCTCTTTTTTCACTGTATGGAAATCCTCGACAGGATCTCTCTGCGAGTACGGAGAGATATCGATGATGTGGACCAATATTT
This sequence comes from uncultured Eubacteriales bacterium, assembly GCA_964540205.1. Taxonomy (GTDB): domain Bacteria; phylum Acidobacteriota; class Aminicenantia; order Aminicenantales; family Aminicenantaceae; genus WTAW01. Next base: position 1,444 of record CAZIMJ010000044.1, read on the forward strand.
TTGTCCGTTCAATATGCTTGAGGAACTTGATGCCCAAACCGTGTCCCAAATGAGCTCCTTCGATCAAGCCGGGAATGTCAGCGATGACAAAGCTCCTGAACTCATCCACATCCACAACACCAAGGTTGGGAACGATTGTTGTAAAAGGATAATCGGCGATCACGGGCTTTGCCGCTGATATCCGCGAGATCAAAGTGGATTTTCCCACGTTCGGGAATCCCACAAGCCCCACATCCGCGATCAGCTTGAGCTCGAGCATGAGCTCCCTCTCATCACCAGGCTGTCCCCTCTGACGAAAGCGAGGAGACTGGTGCGTGGAGGATGCAAAAGAGGCATTACCCCTCCCCCCTTTCCCTCCCTGCACCGCAAGAAACTTCAAATCAGGAGAGACAAAGTCGAAGAGAATATTCTCTTTATCGACTTCTCTCACAACAGTGCCCACTGGCACTCTCAACTCCAGGACTATGCCGCTTCGTCCCTGGCGGTTTCTTCCCTCCCCATGCGCCCCTTTCTTAGCTTTATTGATGGGATGAAACCGGAAATAGGCCAGAGATTTTATGCTCTTACTGGAAATCAAGAAGATGCTTCCCCCATTGCCTCCGCGGCCACCGTCCGGCCCGCCGCGCGGAACGCCTCGTTCCCTCCGGAAGCTTACACAGCCGTCGCCGCCCTTACCTGCCTTGAGGGTCACTTTGACTTGGTCGACAAACATATTGAGAGGAGTGCAAACCTCCTAGGAAGGGATGACTGAGACGAATTTCTTGTTTTTTCCTCTGGTCTCAAAGAGGACATTTCCGGTCGCTAAGGCAAAAAGCGTGTCGTCCTTGCCCCGTCCCACATTTACTCCGGGCTTGAATGGCGTTCCTCTTTGCCGGACAAGGATAGAGCCCGCATTGACGAACTGTCCTGATGAGCGCTTAACACCCAACCTCTTGGAATGGCTGTCACGTCCATTCTTAGCACTTCCGCCTGATTTTTTATGTGCCATCCTCTTACTCCTTGGTTATTGTCCTTTTTTGGGTTTTGCCGATGTTTTTGTCTCGGCTTTCTTTTTTGCGGGAGCTTTAGGTTTCGGTTTATCCGCCGTTTCAGCTTTGACTTTGTCTTTCATTTTGGGAGCTTCCGCTTTTTTTACAGCTTTTTCCGCAGGGGTCTTTTGTGGCTTCTCGGCTTCAGCCTTTTTCTTTTCCGGTTCCACCTTGGTTTTCGGCTCGGCTGGAATTTCTTTTTCCACCTTTGGCTTCTCCGCGGGTTTCTCTTTGGGTGATGCTTTCCCCCCGGCTAGGATCTCTTCGATCTTGACCCGTGTTAGCTGTTGCCGATGCCCGGTCTTTTTCTTGTATTGTTTTCTCCTCTTCTTCTTAAAAACAATGACTTTTTTGTCCTTAAAACTCCCGAGGACCACTGCTTTAACCTGAGCCTTATCCACATACGGAGTGCCAATCAACGTCTCGCCATTATTTTCCACGAGCAAAACTTCATCAAAGGTCACTTTTTTGCCCGCTTCGATGTCGAGCTTTTCGATCGCAATCACATCACCCTGCTCGACTCTGTACTGTTTTCCTCCGGTTTTAATCACTGCAAACATCTTTCTACCTTTATTATCATTTTATTATTATTGTCTAAAAGCGACGGTGCCTAAATTTAGCATATACCTACATTTATGTCAATATTCCTTCGGCCTTGACAAATCCCCCCCTTTTTCTCTAACTTTAGTGTGTCTTTCCAAATCAGACAAATCTTGGGCGGTTAGCTCAGCGGAAGAGTGCCTGCCTTACAAGCAGGGGGTCACTGGTTCGAATCCAGTACCGCCCACCAGAGATTCCCCTTAAATTCTTCCAATTTAGATTTGACTCTTCCCCAACAATTAAATATTCTATTTCCAGCAATGATTGGGGAGAAAAGATAATGAAGTGTCCCAAATGTAAATCAGAATCTCCGGACGAGTCTAAGTTCTGTCATGAATGTGGACTCCAATTCGACTCTGCCGATCAAATAGCCGCTCCTACCCAAACGATTGAAATCCCTAAAAAAGGCCTAAAAACAGGGTCTATATTCGCAGGTCGCTATCAGATCGTTGAAGAGATCGGTAAAGGCGGCATGGGGACAGTGTATAGGGGGATGGATAAAAAACTCAATGAAGAGGTAGCTCTCAAGATCATAAAACCGGAAATTGCTGCCGATGCGACGACGATCGAGCGTTTCCGAAACGAGTTAAAGCTCGCCCGAAAAATAACTCATAAAAATGTTTGCCGTATGTTTGATTTCCATGATGAGGAAGGAACGCCCTACATCACTATGGAGTTCATATCGGGAGAGAGCCTGAAAGATTTCATCCTAAAGAAAGGCAAATTGCCGGAAGAGGAGACGATCGAGATCACCAGACAAATCTGCAGAGGGTTGTCAGAGGCTCATGATATAGGCGTTGTGCACCGGGACCTCAAACCTCAGAATATAATGATCGATCCCAAACACAATGCGAAGATCATGGACTTTGGGATCGCGCGTTCTGTAGAGATGAAAGGCGTGACTCAAACGGGCGTAATGATAGGTACTCCGGACTACATGTCTCCCGAGCAGGTAGAGGGGAAGGAGGTCGACCACACATCGGACATCTATTCATTGGGTGTGATCCTTTTTGAGATGGCGACAGGAAGGCTGCCTTTTGCGGGAGATACGGCATTGAGCATAGCCTTGAAGCACACGACAGAAACTCCGATGGATCCGAGAGAAATCAACGATTTGCTTTCCGAAAACCTGAGCGGGATCATTCTTAAATGTTTGGAAAAGGATAAAGGACAAAGATTTCAGAGTGTGGACGAGTTGCTCTCTGAATTGAGGAAGATCAAAGACGGTGTGCCCACGACAACAGCGGTTGTGGCGCCTTATTTACCTGCTTTCCTCACCGATAGTGGAGAGGAGATCGAGGAAGAGTTACCTGTTTTTGTGGCCCGCGAGCAAGAGCTCGACAAGATGGGGGGATTTCTCGGCAAGGTTCTTTCCGGGAAGGGACAAATCATGTTTGTGGAAGGGGAAGCCGGCAGCGGAAAGACAGCCCTGATCCAGGAATTTGCCCGGCGTTCCCAGGAAGCCCACTCCGATTTGATCGTTGCCAGCGGAAGATGTAATGCCCACACTGGAATCGGAGACCCCTACCTCCCGTTCATTGAAGTGCTAGGTCTTCTATCCGGAGACGTTGAAGCCAAGTGGTCAGCTGGCATAATTGCCAAGGAACATGCCCTGCGTTTGTTGAACCTGCTTCCCCTCACGGCAGGGGCAATCGCAGATAAGGGCCCTGACCTGATCAATATCTTTGTTCCGGGAGCAGAGCTGGTCACACGTGGCGAAGCGTTTTCATCCGGCAGAGCTGCTTGGCTATACCCGTTAAAGAAAATTGTCGAAAACAAAGCAAAGCTCCCTGCTGATGTGATGCTACAACAGAGCAACCTTTTCGAGCAATTCATGAGAGTCCTCGAGGTCCTGGCAAAACAAAAGCCACTTTTTCTGGTTCTGGACGACCTTCAATGGATGGATGCCGGTTCTGCCAATTTGCTCTTCCATCTAGGCCGGAGGATCAAGGGAAGCCGTATTATGATCATCGGTTCTTTCCGGCCCTCTGAGATAGCCTTGGGACGTGCAGGAGAACGCCATCCCTTAGAGCCGATCCTTCACGAATTTAAAAGAGATTACGGGGATATCGAAGTGAATGTCGACAAAGTGGCAGGCCGCCCCTTCATCGATGCGTTTCTTGATACAGAGGCAAATCTGTTAGGAGCTTCCTTTCGCGATATGCTCTTCAAACAAACAAAAGGACATCCTCTCTTTACTGTCGAGCTTCTTCGCGATATGCAGGACCAGGGCGTTTTGATCACAAACACAAAGGGCCAGTGGGTTGAAGGCCCAGAATTGAACTGGGACGCATTGCCCGCTCGAGTGGATGCGGTGATCGAGGAACGTATCAACCGGCTGTCTGATCATCTGCGGGATATACTGACTTTAGCCAGTGTGGAAGGGGAAGAGTTCACCGCAGAGGTCGTAGCCCGTTTGCAGGATACGAAAGTGAGGGATTTGGTTAGACTTCTGAGTCAGGAGCTGGACAAGAGACATCACCTAGTGTCAGCAAAAGGCATCCATCGGATCGACAAACAGCGCCTGTCCCGGTATCTGTTCCAGCACATCCTATTCCAGAAGTATCTCTACAATAATCTGGACGAGGTTGAACGGGCTCATCTGCATGGTGAGACAGGAGAAATTTTAGAGACACTCTATGGCGATTCTGCCGATGAAATTTCAGTCCAGCTCGCAAGGCATTTTTACAAGGCCGGAGAGGTTGAGAAAGCCATCGAGTATTTTTTTAAGGCTGGAAACAAGGCAGTCAAGGTCTCAGCCAACCAAGAAGCGATCCAGCATTTCAAACAAGCCCTCGAACTTCTCTTGACCCTACCAGAGTCAAAAAACCGGAACAAGCAGGAACTCTCATTACAGCTCGCCCTGGTCCTTCCCTTTCAGGCTACTCAGGGTTTTGCTTCTCCTGAGATAGGCTTGGCAGTGACCCGAGCCCAGGAACTGTGTCATGAATTCGGAGAAACACCGGAACTCTTTATGGCTCTAATCCAGATTGCCGGGTTTTACTCCACACGTCCGGAATACAGGAAATCTCTAGAGTTCGAAGATCAAATCATCAAGTTGGCCGAAAAACTAGGGGATCCCATGCTGAAAGCCATCGCTCTTTATACTATGTCCTGGCCAAAGCTGAATCTGGGAGAGCTCACGCAGTCCTTGGAACACACAAAGCAGCTAAGTACATTTTATGATCCAGAAAAACACGGGTACCTGGCTTATGTCTTCGGCTATGACTTGGGCGTTATCAGCCTGGCTTTCGGCGCCTGGGCTCTCTGGCTCCTGGGCTATCCTGATCAGGCAGAAGAGCAAATGAATACCACCGTCGCTCATGCGCGTAAAATAGATCATCCGCATACAATGGCTTTTGCCCTTGTCGGCGGCATTGCCATGCAATGGTTCCTGCGCAACCGGGAAGGCATCGACAAATACACCGACGAGTTGATTCCCATCTCCTATGACAACGGCTTTCTCTTTTGGATCGGTCATGCCCTGATCTACTTGGGAGAACGAAAAACTCTGGAAGGACAAGTGAAAGAGGGGATCGCACAGATGAAAGAGGGAGTGTCAACTTTACATAAAACGGGATCAGAGACATGCCTGACCCGGCTATTAGCCAGGATGGTCACTGCGTGTAAAGAAATAGGAGAGATCGAAGAGGGCCTCAAAATGGTAGAGGAGGCCCTTGAGCTTAAGTGTAAGTTCGAGGAAACCTACATGGAAGCTGAGCTTTTCCGGCTCAAGGGTGAATTGTTGCAGCTTCAAGGAGAAGAGGGGCAGGGCGTCGAAGACTATTTCCGAAAAGCCATAGACATCGCGAAAAACCAAAAAGCCAAGTCCTTAGAGTTGCGTGCTGTCATGAGCTTGAGCCGGTTCCTGAAAAGACAGGATAAAAAAGAAGAAGCGATAGCGCTTTTAGCAGAAATTTACAACTGGTTCACCGAAGGCTTTGACACCGAGGATTTAAAAGAGGCCAAGGCGCTTCTCGAGGAATTATCTGAATAGAAACCACACACGCCAGTTACAAAAAATCCGCGGCCACACACCAAAGCCCATTGACAACACAGATTACTTAGAGTGTTTGCTTATTTTTGAAACTTATGGCCTGTTTCTCCGTATAACTTTTATAAAGTTCATGCGAAAGACGATTTTACTCATAATTGCTGTCTTTGCGTTGACAGCGACTCTGTTTTCGGAAAATCCCCTCCAGCCCTTAAGAACAGACAATCCCCCCAAGATCGATGGGAAGCTGGACGACTCGATCTGGAAATCAGCACCCTCTGTCACAGGCTTCAAAACATATCATCCAGATTTCGGGATAGACTTGCGCGAACGAACCATCGTATACATGGCCTACGACAGGGAAAATCTTTACTTCGGTTTTAAATGTTTCGACAGCCAATCCGATAAGATCAAGGCATCGATCTCGAGGCGCGACACGATCCGGCCCGATGACTGGATTTGCATCAACCTGGATTCCTTTAACGACCAGCAATCCCTCTACGCCTTATACATCAATCCGCTGGGTATCCAAACAGACAGCCGGTACGCCGGCGGCCGTGAAGATTTCAGCCAGGATTTTGTTTTCTTCAGTGCGGGTCAGATCGATGAAGAGGGCTATATCATCGAGGTTCAACTCCCCTTCAAGAGCATCCGCTTTGCCAACAAACAAACAGTAGAAATGGGTGTGATCTTCGAGCGAAGAATAAGTCGGATTTCTACACAGGGAACTTATCCTGCCTTAAGCCCTGAAAAAGGGATGTTCTTCCTCACGCAGATGGAACCCATGGTTATGCACGACATCAAGCACTACACACTATTGGAGTTGCTCCCGGCTGTGACTCTGAACCAAAGGCAATATGCTGAAGAAGGAGACCTGAACATCACAGACCGATTCAGCGACTTGAGTCTGACGGCAAAATATGGCATCACTTCAAAACTGATCCTGGATGCCACCTACAATCCTGACTTCAGCCAGGTCGAATCAGACGCAGGACAGGTGGATGTCAATTTGAGGTACGACCTCTATTTCCCGGAGAAAAGGCCCTTTTTCTTCGAGGGAAAAGAAAATTTCAACTTCGGGGGCTCTTCTTCTGGTGATCCTTTGAGCGAAGTTGTGTACACGAGAAATATCGTCGACCCTCTTGCGGGGATCAAACTGTCGGGGAAGATCGGGACAAAAAACACAATCGCATCGCTGTTTTCGCTGGACGAATCCCCGAGTTATACAGGAGATGTAGATATCACCGGAAAGTATGCCATGTTCTCGATCCTCCGCTACAAGAGAGCCTTGAGCGAAGACAGTTATCTCGGAGCATTCTTCACGAGCCGGGATCTGAAGAATCATTCTAACCGTCTCGTAGGACCCGATGGACAAATCCGGCTCTCCCCTTCCAGCGTTTTGGGATTCCATCTGTTCTACTCTCAGACTAAAGACGATGCCGAATCCGACAACTTTAGCGGCCACTCACTGGGCTTGGATTACCTGTATGCGACACGCAAACTGGATATCAGCTTCGGAATCAAGGAGATCTCTAAAAATTTCGATACAGAAACAGGATACCTCACGCGGACAGGCCTTGCGTTGATAAATGCATCGGTGACCCCGAAGTTTTACCCGAACTCTCAGGTCCTCCAAAGGATCGATACTGTGATCTACAGCTCCCAGCTCAAAGACCAGTTCAGCAATATTTGGGAGACATACAATGCGCTGCTTTTAAATTTCCTCTTCCTCCGAAGCACAAGGCTAGCGCTGACTGCGAACTATTCCACAGAAGTCTTTCTGGATGAAAAGTTCAACACCAGTGGATGGAGAGTTTCCGGCCTCAGCCAGTTCACAAAACAGTTTTATCTGCGTTTAGCTTACAATTATGGAAAATCGATCTACTATTCTGAAGATCCCTATCAGGGAAAAGGAAGCCGGGCGAGCGGCCAAATCATCCTTCAGCCTTCCGAGAAAATCAATTTAAGCTTCGACTTAACGTATACGGATTTTTTCCGTGATTCTGATTCTCTGAAGATCTATGATTACACGATACTCCGTACCCGGTTGACGTACCAGATGAACAAATACCTCACCTTCAGGGGGGTCGTGGAATACAACGAATATAACAAGACATTGTTGACAGACTTTCTGGTGTCTTTCCTGTACATTCCGGGAACCGTTATCCATTTGGGTTATGGTTCGCTCTATGAAAAGACCCAGTGGATGGACGGGAAGTACCGGGAGAGCGATCGTTTCTTGGAGATGGAACGAGGCCTTTTCTTTAAGGTGTCCTACCTCTGGCGGCTTTGACCGAAGCCTTCAACACTGGCAGGGAATAATCCTTAAATCGGTCCGTTTGGGAAACGGACCCTACACAAGACCATTCGGGGAACGGTTTTTACATCGAATACTTCGATCCATTCGAGAACAGTCTCACCATTTGACTAATAGGATGTTGGATGCTAATTTAGGCTGGATGTAAATTTATTTTCCAATACAGACCTTAGTGCGACTAAACTCCGCGAGCGCAAAAAATGGAAAAAACAAAGATTCTTGTCGTTGAGGATGAAAGCATTGTCGCCAGGGATATCCGCAACATGTTGCTGGGACTCGGATACGAAGTCACGGCAGTCATCTCCGAAGCCAAAGAGGCTGTCAACAACGCCAAAAAAGAACGGCCGCACCTGGTATTGATGGACATCATGCTTCAAGGCGAAACATCCGGCGTTGAGGCCGCAGACCAGATATACTCGGAATTCAACATTCCCGTGGTCTACCTCACTGCTTTCGCCGACGAAACCACACTCCAGCGCGCCAAAAAAACCGAACCATTTGGCTATCTGCTCAAACCCTTCGAAGAAAGAGAACTGAAATCCACCATAGAGATCGCCATCTACAAATTCGGTATGGAGATGAAGCTGAAGGAAAGAGAGCGGTGGCTCACCACCATGCTCAAGAGCATCGAAGACGGTGTCATTGCGACGGATACAAAGGGGAACATCACATTCATGAATCCCCTTGCAGAATCCTTAACAGGATGGCAACAGGCGAAAGCGTTGAACAAACCTCTGAACAAAGTCTACAAGATCTTAGACAACAAAAAAGAGAAAGAGCAATCCATCTCTATCAGGGACATCCTCAAAGGGGATGAGTACCGTCTCCCCAGCGATATTGTCCTTGTGTCTAAAATGGGAAAGGCCATTCCTGTGGACCACAGGGCTGCACCGATAACTGACGAAACCGGAAGCACGTTGGGTGTCGTTCTTGTCTTTAGAGACATCACAAGACAGAAGGAAACCGAAGAAGAGCTTATTCAGAGCTACGATCGGCTTAAAAAGGCCATGGACGGTACGGTTCTGGCCATGGCCTTCACCATCGAGACCAGAGACCCATACACGGCTGGACATCAGCGCCGGGTGACAAAGCTGGCATGTGCTCTGGCGAAGAAGATGGAACTTCCCAAAGATGTCATAGAAGGCGTGCGCATGGCCGGCGACCTTCACGATATCGGCAAGATCTATGTCCCGGCCGAGATTCTCAGCAAGCCGGGCAAGCTCTCTGAGGCCGAGTACAACATCATCAAAACTCATTCCCAGGTGGGTTACGACATCCTAAAGACCATCGAATTTCCATGGCCCATTGCGGACATCGTCCTCCAGCATCACGAACGGATAAACGGAAGCGGATACCCCGCCGGGCTTCGCGGCAAGGACATCCTTCTGGAGGCGAGGATCCTCGCTGTGGCAGACGTCATCGAAGCCATGGCCACACACAGGCCCTATCGGCCTGCTTTGAGTATCGAAGAAGCGCTGGAGGAGATCTCAGAAAACAAGGGAATACTCTATGATCCAAAGGTTGTGGAAGTCTGTCTCAAGATCTTCGAAGAAGGATTCTCGTTCGAAGAAAAGTGAAAAAACTCTATCTCTATCTCCTGCTTTTCGCTTCCATAATGGCCTCCATTGCAGGTGTTACCCTGTTTATCATTCTGTTCATTCCTGATTTTAACATCTACTGGCTTATTATCTCGCCGATCATTATTGCCCTCTACCAAGCCCCAGCGGCATACCTTTTTTATTTATACAGAAAAACAAAACACAGAATACAGACCGAGGAATCCGAAGCCTCAGAAGGAGATCAGACATGATGCAGTTGAGCTGGCTCGATATCGGGATATTTCTCGTTTTTGTGTCTTTTGTCGTGGGAACCAGTCTTTACAAAAGCCGTCAAAAGAAGGAAACAACTGAGGATTATTTCCTCGCTGGTCGATCCCTCTTCTGGTATTTGATCGGTTTTTCTCTCATCGCATCCAACATCTCAACAGAACAGTTCGTCGGGATGTCTGGGCAGAGTGCCGGCCATGTGGGGATGGCTGTAGCCAGCTACGAGTGGATGGCAGCCATAACGCTTGTTTTCGTTGCTCTCTTCTTCTTGCCTAAATTCCTCAGGAGCGGCATCTTCACGATTCCCGAATATCTGGAACATCGCTACAGCACGTTACCCCGGGCCATCATGGCCTTTTACACAATGGTAATCTATGTCGCTGTGACGATCGCAGCTGTTCTCTTTTCGGGAGGACTGACACTGCACACCATATTCGGGATGGACCTGGCACAAGCCGTCTGGCTGATCGGGATCATCGCTGCCCTCTACACCACATACGGAGGGTTGCGCGCCGTTGTCTGGGCTGACCTCATCCAGGGATCGGCCTTGATCATCGGAGGGGCCCTGACGTTGGTCCTCGGTTTTATAGCGGTCGGCGGAGTGGGGGAATTCTTCCAGACCAATACTGACAGGCTTCACATGATCCTGCCCTCAAATCATCCGGAAATACCCTGGACAGCACTTATCATAGGTCTTTGGATCCCGAACTTCTATTATTGGGGATTGAACCAATACATCACGCAGCGAACTCTAGCTGCAAGGAGTCTAAAACAGGGACAATTGGGCGTGATCTTTGCTGCGGGATTGAAGCTCCTCATTCCCTTCATAGTTGTCTTCCCGGGAATCATGGCCCTGCAGCTCTACGGTGGAGAGATGGCCACCAGCGACCAAGCCTATCCCTTGCTTATCAAAAACCTCATTCCGGCCGGTCTCAAAGGCTTCATGTTTGCAGCCATCTTCGGCGCAGTCATGAGCTCTCTGGACTCGATGCTCAACTCTGCTTCCACCATCTTCACCATGGACATCTACAAGCGCCACATCAAAAAGGATGCCTCATCGAAATCACTGATAAAGATAGGAAGGATCATGACTATGGTCTTTGTCTTTATCGGATGCCTGATCGCTCCCCAATTGGGCAATCCCAAATTTATGGGGATCTTTCATTACATCCAGGATTTCCAAGGCTACATCTCACCGGGGATCCTGGCCGCTTTTATTTTTGGGTTGTTCATCAAGCGGGCACCATCATCCGCAGCGATCGCGGCATTGATCCTGAATGTCCCGGTTTATGGCATTCTTCACCTCAAAACATTCGACAATATCGTGTTCTTGAATAAAATGGCCATCACCTTCGGAATCGTGATCGCCGTGATGACAGCCATCACACTGTTGAAACCGCTTACAGAGCCGAAGATTCTTCCAACTAAAGGTGGTATCGATCTGAAGCCTGCATCGGCGGCTAAATGGTTGGGGATAGCAGTGGTCCTGGTCACCATCATCCTCTATATCATATTCTGGTAGCGAGAACCCTTGTTCTGAATCCTAAAAAAAAACCATGTTGAACAGAAGGGATGTATAAGAATTATAATCTTTTCACTTTCCCTCTAGAAATATATCGAGCTCCTCTCTTAAGCGCATCTGTTCTTCAGCGATCTTTGTCGTGATTTTCATCGCCAGCTCATAATCTCCTAGCAAACCACTCTTGAAGCGTGCATGTAAGAACTCTTTTTTTCTGTCTTCTTCCATATCCAGAAAAGAAAAAAAATCTTGGGCGATCTCTTCTGTTCTTTTGGCTTCATCATCAGAAACAAAATTGGCCAGTGATAAATATCCGTACTTAAGATTCTCTCGAACATCGTTATCATCGGTCATAAGCAAAGCCACTCTTATGGCATTTTTGATCACTTTTTTACTGTAGGGGAGCACCGACTCGGGCACCCCAAATGAGCGCTTGGCCGTTCTCTTGAGCACCTTCCCATATTCCTCTACGATATCGAATACAGCGTGTTCAACCTCTTTTCTTTTCATGAAGGTTCCTAACCTGAATTATTCATAAAAAATGTCGATACTTATTACAACTAAAGCAATTTAAATAATTTATTCTTCCAACAAACCAATCTGACAATTCCGTTTTCATAGGCCTCATTATTATAATCGACATTTTTTATGAATAATCCAGGCTAAATAAGACGAACTCTTTCACTGCCACTGTCTCCCAGTTCCACAACGATCTGGGACATGCGGGTAGCGCTAATTCCATAGGCGAGTTTATCTGGTGTCATTATACCCCTATCGGGCTGAAACTAGAATAATGATAAGCGATGAACGTGTCAAGCGGCATCGACTCTGATCATTGTACAATTTTTATACAAGTGTTGCCTCCGAGGATAAATCCTCATATAATGAATCTCAACAAATCCAGGTAACCAAAGGAGAAACAGCGTTGACTGAGGACGGCATCCCCACAAAGGAATATCTCGAAAATATTTTGCAAAGTTTAGAAGGAGGGATCCTGACCGTCGATAAAAACAACAGGATCACCTCATTCAATCGATCAGCTGAAGAAATCACGGGTTTCAAGAGAGAAGAGGTACTTAATAAAGATTGTCGCAGCATTCTCAAGAGTGATCTTTATGAGAGAGTATGCCCTTTAGAAGAAGTTATGGAGACGGGAAAATCCGTGTTTAATTATGAGATCTCGATCGCCAGAAAATCAGGAGAAAAAGTTCCTGTAAACATCACGACCTCGCCGTTACGCTCCACTGACAATGAGATCATCGGCGCTGTGGAAAACTTCCGGGATCTCACTAAACACAAGGGATTATGGGGAAAATTGCGTGAGGAAAGAAATAAAGCCCACCAGTACCTCAGCATTGCAGGCGTGATCATCGTAGCG
>CAZIMJ010000045.1:0-16796 GCA_964540205.1 uncultured Eubacteriales bacterium
GTTCGAATCCCACCCTCTCCGCCATTTTGTTCCATACGTTCATGAAAATCAGAACCATCACAACCGGATTTAATCTCAAACGTCCCCTTCAAGAGAAACAGATCCATCGGATCGCTTTTTTTACCCAAGAGATGAAAAAAACATTCGAGAGTGCAGGTTTTACGGTCCAGACAGTCCGTGTGGCCACACAGCCATGGGAGGAGTATTTTTCCTCCAGAAGTCAGATCGTGGACCTTGCAAAAAGGTTCGAGGACCTGACACACAAACATCAAATCGACTATTTCAACATGGGGACGACGCGAGACGCCCAAAACATGCCTCTTGTCTATGAACTGATCAAAAACACAACGCGCGGCTTCTGTACGGTTTCGGTTTCTGATAAGAGGAAGATAAACATCGATGCCGCTCGACAAGCCGCGAGGATCATCAAAAGGCTTTCTGTTTTAGATGTGGATGGCTTTACGAATTTGCGGTTTGCCGCTATTTTCAACACAAAGCCCGGAGGTCCTTTCTATCCCGGAGCTTTCCATAAGGGGCCAATGTCGTTTGCTGTTGGAACAGAAAACAGTGATCTGGTGTACAAGGCTTTTTCGCAGGCGAAGGATATTAAAAAAGCAGGGCAATATCTCAAAGCGTTGTTGACTTCGGAGTTTAAGAAGATCGAGAAGGTCGGTAACCGGTTGCACCGCGAATTAAACATCAAATTTGGCGGGATCGATGTCTCCATTGCGAGCTCAGTCAAAGCCACAGAGAGCATCGCCTTTGCTTTCGAAAAGCTCGGGCTGGGAAAATTCGGAGAGCCGGGGACTCTTTCCATTGCCAAGATCATCACTGATACTCTGAGAGATTTGAAGGTCAAAACGTGTGGATATTCGGGTTTGATGTTGCCTGTGCTCGAAGATTACGGATTGGCCCGCCGAAACAAAGAGGGTATGTATGACCTGATCAATCTTTTGACATACTCAGCCGTTTGTGGAACAGGATTGGATACGATCCCGTTGCCTGGGAATATATCAGAGAAAAAGCTCTATGCTCTGCTTTTGGATATCGCATCTCTCTCCCAGAAGCTGAATAAGCCCTTATCGGCCAGGCTAATGCCTGTGCCAGGGAAAAAGGCGGGGGAGATGACGGATTTTAAGTTTGACTACTTCGCCAACTCCAAAATAATGCAACTTTAATTCCCATCGGCAGTTTTTATGAATAATTCAGTTTAAGTGGTCTCGGAGGTTTTTAAGTATTTGATTAGCATGTTCGGGAGATTTGGTACCAAGCACGATGAGGATGAAAGTGCGATAGGGCTGGACCACGATTTGAATCCCTGAATCGTCTTCGAGTTCTATATGGTCTTGGCTTGCAGTTACATTCTGATATTTCACTGCGTCCTTGAAGTCCTTTTTTGCGCTGTCAAACGCCATCTGGCTTGCTTCGGCGTCTTTGTATTCCAGAATATAGATATCATACCCGTCTGAGTATGCGCTCTTGATGCCCTCTTGGATTTTAAAAATATCTGTGTTTGCAAAAGGATAGCTATTCATCAGTCCCAAATTTCCCTTGAAATATTTTACACTCTGTGCATCCAAGTCCTCCTGAGGAAGGCGTGAGTATATTACAGGCATTTCCGCGTTCGCTTGAGTTTGTATTTTTTTATCCACGGCATTTGCGATCGATTTGAGCCCATCGATGGTCTCTTTCTCTGCATCAAAGCCCGTAATTGTAACCAAGTATTGTCCCTTCCAAAAATTCAGATAGTAATCCTGGAGTTTACATCCATATCCCACGTTGAGTTCCTGTCCATTTCCCGAAGACTTAAAGGTGTACATGCCATAGGCGCTATCCTGAGAGGACATTTTGTAAATTTCTAAGGAGGCAGATCTCCCATTCTGGTTCTGGTAATCTTGGACGATAACCCGCTCGAATCCATACTCTTGATAGATCTCTGCACCGCCATTGATGTAGAAAAAAAGGTCCTCATCCTTGTATTCTTCAAAATCGAGATTCCTTTCCCAGTTGTCGATCTCGCTCGCAGTGGGCAATAGGGCTCTAAGCCCTTCTTCTTTGTGTGATGATGCGTTCTGACAATCCAATGAGAGAACGAGACTCAAGAATATTGCTAACCATAGATTGATTTGAAAGGTTTTCATGGTGTTCCTCCACGCTCCCTTTCCCTTTTTTCAAGGAACTGAATGATCTTTGCACTCCCCGAGGGAAAGGGGTATTTCCTCATTCCTCTGAGGCTGATCCAGCGATAGCCGTCTTTGGACAGGGATGGATCCGCTTTGAGCAAACATTGAAACGCATAAAGCTTAACCTGAAATTGAGTATACGCATGGTTTACCTGAGTCAACAACTGGATCCGGTTGACCTCTACACCCAATTCCTCCTGAATCTCCCGGCGAAGAGCCTGTTCAAGAGTCTCGTCTTTTCGTCTTTTTCCGCCGGGAAACTCCCAGAGATCAGAGAGCAAACCAGTGGGAGGCCGTTTCTGGATCAAGTATTTTCCCTGTTTTTCCATAACTCCGATAACAGCTTCGATCTTGCGATAACTCCTTTTTTGAGGCCGGGGGATAATTTCCTGTTCCCCCATTGTGAAGGCTTTGCAGTATTCCTGGACCGGACAGAGAAGACAGCGAGGACTTTTTGGCTTGCAGACCAGCGAACCCAATTCCATTACAGCTTGATTAAAGGTCCCCATTTTTGCTGGGGGCAGGAAAGGTTTCATAAACTTTAAGATGTCTTTATCCACTTTGGGAGTGGATTCTTTCGTCATCCCCATGATCCTCATCCATACTCGCCGCACATTGGCGTCGATGACAGGAAAAGGTTTATCGTAGGCGATACTGAGGACTGCGGCAGTTGTGTAAGGGCCGAATCCCGGCAGCTTTATCAATCCCTTATAATCCTCTGGAATTTTTCCCTCATGTTCATCCAAAAGGATACGGGCTGATCTGTGGAGGTTTTTAGCCCTCTGATAGTATCCGAGGCCTTGCCATGCTTTGAGAACCTGCTGCAGGGGGGCAGCACTCAGTGTTTGAACATCGGGGAACTGAGACAGCCATTTTTCATAGTAGGGAATAACCGCCGGGACTGTCGTCTGCTGCAGCATGACCTCGCTGATCCAGATCTTATAGGGATCACGTGTTTGTCTCCAGGGCAGTTTCCTGTGATGTGTGGCGTACCATTTGAGCAGTTTCCTTGAGAATCCGGTTTGTCTGTCCACAGCCACTTTATTTTACGGTGACAGTTCTTAATATTCAACTTTTCTACGGATGCATTTCCAAATCCGTGTTGTCATGTATAATCGATAGCGTTATTGGGTGATCAGATTGTGTGGTGGAGAATACCGTGAGAAGGGCTGGACAGGCATGGCATTTTTTCTGTGTAGGGTTCGTTCCCCGGACGGACCGTTTGGGAAACGGTCTCTGCATCTAAATAAAGCCACACTGCTTTCCCATTGTTCGTTTTTAAAACTACTAATCTGATCACTCGGAACTCCGTTCATCACGGATTTGGAAATGTCTGAATTTGCGTGGTAAACCTTGACATTCTTGCCTGGGTGAGATATTTTTCAAGGGAAAGCTGGGTTTTATAAATTTGATGAATTTTTATAGGGTGATTTATCTTTTTTTTATATAGATAATGCAGATTTTTCTGTCTATTTTGTGTTGAACAGAGTATCGACATTTTTTATGAATAGTTCAGGTTAAATACCATGGAGAAGATCGGTAAATACAAAATCATTGGCGAGCTCGGCAAAGGAGCGATGGGCATTGTCTATAAGGGGATCGACCCAGATATAAACAGAGAGGTTGCGATCAAGCTCATCCGCTTTGACATGGTCTCTGAAGACTCCGAAAAAGAGGATGCCGCAAGACGTTTTATCAGAGAGGCCCAATCTGCAGGAAATCTGGAACATCCTAACATTATCACAATATATGAAGTGGGAAGAGAGGACAATCAGACATTTATCGTCATGCAGTACGTGGATGGAGAAAGCGTAAAACAAGCTATTAGCGCTGGGAAGAGGTTTTCACCGGTCGAAGTCGTTGATTTGATGATGTGCCTGTGTGATGCTCTGGAATTAGCCCATCAAAACAAGATCGTCCATAGGGATATCAAACCAGGAAATATCTTGCTGGATAAACAGGGCAGGCCCTATCTTGTAGATTTTGGTGTGGCCCGTATGGAAATGTCGACGATGACACAGTCGGGAACCATCGTTGGGACTCCGAGTTATATGTCGCCAGAGCAGATCCAGGGGATCAGAGTGGATGCCAGGGCGGACATCTTTTCTTTGGGCGTGATCATCTATGAAATGTTGACTGGGAAAAGACCCTTTGAGGGAGATCACATCACTACGATCGTTTACAAGATCATGAATGAGGAACCCACGAATATCAGAGAGATGAAGAGAGACCTGCCTGAAGGATTTGAGCAAGTCATCAAAAAGGCTCTGGAAAAGGATCCAAACAAACGGTACCAAAGTTGTAAAGAATTGGCCGCAGACTTGAAGAATATTGGTGCATGGTCCGATAGAACTATCACCTCTGGTTTACAGCGATCGGAAGTGCTCGGGCTGCAAAAAAAAGGGAAACAAAAGCGTGCCCTCGTGTATGTGGCATCTCTGATTATTCTCCTTTTGGCGGGAGCAGTAGGGGCTTATTATCTCGTGCCTGATTTGAAAGAAAACCTTGCACTGTTTAAGAAACAGAAAGAGATCGCCGTGGATGTGATGCCGCTGCCCAATCGGCAACTTGAGGATATTTTGGATGTCTTTGATGAAAATTTGGTGAAATTAAAGGGACTTGTCGATAAAGAGGATTATAAAGCAGCGGTCAGTCTGGCAGAACAGATACTCGTGGATGATGCGGATAATGCAAAGGTAAAATTCTATCTCGAATTGTCAAAAACCAAAATGAACGAAATGACCGTAGCCGCCCTGTTGAGAACGGGAAAGAACTACTACAATCAGGGCAATTATGAAATGTGTCAGGAAACTATGCGTGAAGTCCTGAGGCAAGACACAAATAATGGGGAAGCGAGGAGGTACATCAATCTTTCCACTCAGAAAGTCGCAGAGGCAGAGATCAGGATAATTGTGGAGCGCCATAAGAAAGCCGAAGAAGAAAAAGACCTCCTGACCCTTCTCAGCGACATCGGATTACCAACCCTTTCTCAGCAAAGAACTGCGGAGGCGAGGGAGCTTTTCAATAATTACGATGACATCCAAGCCTTTGTTTCAAAGGTATCCGTCCGTTTTACGAATAATAATCGTGCTGTGGTCACATTCCCCAGTCTCGTTTCTGCGGTTCCAAAAGCAACGGGAAGGAAGAAGATCATATTTGAAGGAGACGTGTCCCTGACGATGGAAAAACAGGGAAATGCTTGGAAAATCGTGGGATATTCCAAAAAAAACATTTAACGGTATTGTGTGATATGAACAGAGAGAGAATACATAAAAAATTTTACGTTTTAGTCATGGTCCTCCTAGCATTCTTGTTCCTCGGGCAGGGGACCGGCCCGAGGAAGCTCAAAGTCATCGTGGATGATGCCAGAGTGAATGAAACTCCTGAGATCAGAGGAAAAACACTCGCCCGACTGTCGCTGAATGCGATCGTGGATACCGAGGCCAAGGAGGGCGAGTGGTACAAAGTCTCTCTGGAGCTCGAAGGAGTCAAGATCACGGGTTACATACATGAGATCTTGGTCGAGCCAGTGAGCGAAGAAGAGGCAGCCGCTGTCACAGAGACTTTGCCGAACTTAGAGAAGACCCAAGAAGAGATCATTGTGGAAATACAGAGCACAATGGATGAGAGCAGGGAGTTGATCAGGTCTGATAGAGATCTTAACAATGCAGTTGACTCTTTAAGACCTCTGATCGCCAAAGCTTTCCGCGTGAAGGATGACCAAACACAGAGAGAACTTGCTGCAGAAATCTTCCTCTGGATCGGGATGGGATATGCAGAATTGGGAAATTATGAGCGTGCACTTGAAGAGATAAGGAGTATGTTCGAAGTCGATTACCTGTATGCCAAAGAGATCACACACAATATCTTTGACCCGGAAATCGTCAGTCTCATTCAATTTGCCGAGAAGGATTTTTTAGGAAATGTCGCCGAATATTCTATCACAATCGCCACAAATCCGGAAAAGGCACAGATCGACATCAACGGCGAAAATGTAGGTTTCAGTCCCGGAACATTTAAAGCCGTTTCCCCGGTCGTCAAGATCGAGATAGCAAAGGAAGGTTACAAATCTGTCCAGGATGAATTTTTTCTTACTCAGAATGACACCCACAAGGAATACGCCCTCGAACCCACTGCAAGGAACATGTTTGTAAAATCTAATCCTCCCGGTGCTAAGGTTTATTTGGATGGGAATGATACAGGCGAACTTACCGACTGTACGCTTCCCTTAATTCCATTCGGCGACCACACCATCAATATTGTCAAAGAAAGTTATCTGGAATGGATGCAGGAATTTACGCTTGAAGCCAGTGGAGATCCCTTTCATATCGATGCTGTTTTAGCTGGGGCATTGTATGAGTATCTTATGAAATGGGGCGGGGTAAACATGCCTTTGTTAAAAAGCCCCCAGGGAATTGCGCTGGATGAAAACAACAATGTTGTAATCGTGGATGACGGCAAGAATAAGGTGCAGAAATTCACAACCAGCGGTAAACTCATACCTAACTGGCAGCCGAAGGGATCTCGCTACGGAGGGATAAAAAGTGCTTTCGATGTCGTTGTAGACAGCGAGGGCTATGTCTATGTCACAGATGTCAAGGCACATTATGTGTGGAAATTCGATAAAAACGGGAATTATATCAAAACATGGGGAAATGAAGGAACCGAGAGAGACGATCTATTAAGACCCACAGGAATTTCCGTCAACAGTAAGAATGAGATCTATGTAGTTGATTCGGGAAACTTGCGGGTGAAGGTCTATTCCAGTTTAGGCGTGTTACAGAGTATTCTGGAGAAGCCGGAAAATATGGGTTTACCCGTCGATGTCGCTGTAGGGCCGGATGATTTTGTTTGGATCATCGATAAGATTCGCGTCTATAAATATTCTCCGGATGGGAAATTCCTCAGTTCATGGGGGACGCGGGGCTCGAAAGATGGCGAGTTCAGCAATCCCAAGGCGATCGAAATTGATAAATTTGGTTTTATATACATCGCTGACACTGTTAATAAAAGGATTCAGAAATTCGACGGGGATGGTAAGTTCATCACAAAATGGGGAGAAGCTGGATCTGGAATCGGAAAGTTCATCCTTCCCTCGGGTATCGCTGTGGACAAAGATGGACTCGTCTATGTCACTGATTCCTCAAATCACAGGATTCAGGTTTTTCGGATCGCAACTCAAGACAATTAATAATCTGAGCGATTAAGAATGGCAAGCTGATAGCGTAGTCCGTCGAGATACCGGATTTGGACTTGAGGCGTCATTTATTTTCGGAACAAACAGAAAAAACGAAAAGCACTACTGGATGCAGGCTATTTTTTCCTTCTGGCGCCTCTCTTCTTTTTCTCGGGTTTTTCCTCTTTTCCCGTATTTTTTATGCCCTTCTTCTGCATCTCTTTTTGGAGAACTTTCTCCGTTTTTTCAAGAAGAGTTTCTGAGTCTTTGGCGCCGACCGAACGTAAACCCATGCTCACAGCAAAGGCGGGTTTTCTCTTTTTGTTGACTTGCTTGATATCACTCAAGATCCGTTCTTTCACGGCTTCCGCATTTTTTTTATCGGTATTCGGCATGAGGACAGCAAGTTCATTGACCCCATAGCGGGCAACGACATCCACTCTCCGGACATTTCTTTTTAAGGATTGGGCGAGGTCTTTCAACATCTGGTCACCTTGGAGAAGGCCGAATTTTTCGTTGATAGCTTTAAAATCGTCTATGGTCACAATAAGAAGTGATAAAGGGTGTTCATAACGTTTGCATCTCTCGGCTTCTTTTTTAAGTTGCGTATCGAAGTTCTTCCTTTTATAAACTCCAGTCAGGGAATCAACATTGTCCATATCTTTGAGGGCACTCAGGTAATATACCTTTTCTATAGCCATGGATGCATATTCGACGATCGTTTTCAGGATGTTTAAATCCGCTGTCGTATACGCTTGGTTGTTTTCCTTGTTGATCAGCTGGAAAACTCCTATGATCTGTTCGGCCACCACTAGGGGAGCTCCGATCGTGGATTCCGCTGTGGAATCGATGTTTTTTGCGATAGTTTTGCTGAATCGGTCATCTTTTGTGACATTTTCAATGACATCTGCCTTTCCTTCCTTAACAATCCATCTGGATAATCCTTCGGTTTTGGGTAATTTCAATCCGGTCAGCTTATCGGCGCTGTTTCCGCTCACAAGCTTAAAATAGAGCACATCTTTTTCTTTTTCTCGGAGTATAAGGGCGTAGGTAACAGGAGAAAAGATCTCTCCGATCTTGTTCATGACCTGATCCATAGCTTCGTTAATGGTCTTGGCTGCAGTGACTCCTATTTCAATATCTGCAAACGTTGAAAGCTCCACGTATTCATCGATATGGTGAATCTCTTTGTCCTTGTCCATCTTATATCTTCCCCTTTATAACCTTTCTTTCTCTAGAAGTCATCGGCTTGTTTTTTAAAATTAATAACACAGCTATCATCTGATGTCAATTGATCTCCGTTTTCGATGTGATAGGGCGGTGGTGCCAATCCAGGCCAATGATAAATTCATTCGGTCCGTTTGGGAAACAGACCCTAAATTAGACCAGGCGTTCGTTTTGATGTTTTTATCCACGGACCGTTCGGGGAACGGTCCCTACATCTCAATAAGGAGTTATCCTTTCAGTTAGAATTTTTCTTTGTCTTCCTGTTATTTTCTACGTCTTCGTCTTATTGTTTATCTTCAGGTTCCTCAGCTTTTTTCCAATCGTCTTTCTTTTCAGGTAACTGTTTGAGGAATTCTGCATCCACCTTGAAGAGGTAGTTAAAACGAGCGTTTTTTACAGCGACAAATTCTTTCTTTGCCGTTGTGTCTTCGGCCTCTGATTCGTCTTTGACTTCTTCTCCTGTTTTTTCCTCTTCTTCTGCCTCAGTTCCTGCTTTTTCCGATCCGGCCTTCTTTGTGTCTTCCTGTTCATCGTCATCCTTGAGTTTTTTCCCGATCAAAACCGTGATCTCGGTTGATTTTTCTTCATTCTCTTTGACCCAGATCGTCACTTTCGCGGCCGGAGGATCCAGGCCAAATTCAGCCAAGTTCAACGGAGGATCGATGAATGACTCAGCTTGGAGCCCCTCAATCTTCCGGATAAATTCATCGATTTTATCCTTATCTGCTTCTTTTCCCTCGGCTGAATCGAAATGCCATTTATCCTCTTCTTCATCTTCCACGACTGTTAGATTGAGATCTACTCTCTCCAGCGAGACTTTATTCACTTCCCAGCTGTAGAAGTCAGCGACTTCCGTGTCTCTCATTTCGATGGGATCCTTCTCCAGTTTGGAAAGGATCGTGTCCTCGACCTCGATGATCTTCGGAGACAGAGAGGTTGTGGCATAGATTTTATCCTCAGTCTTTTGGATAAAAAATGTCACCTCTTGGTTTTCTAAGGGCATTTGGAGCGTTATTGTGTGTTCAGGAGCATCTAACTTGATTTTTTTTAATTCCTCATCGTTCTTTTCTTCGGATACAAATTCTTTTGCCTTTAAATCCGAGAGAGAGCTGAGAAGGGATGTGATATCATTCTTTTTTGCCAAAGAATCAAAAGGTTTTTTAAGGAACCATTCCTCCTCTGTCTTTTCTGCTTCCCATCGGATGTCACCCAAGCGCAGTTGAATTCCTTTGACATTATCCGTCTCGAACTTGAATATGCTTTTTTCCCGGAAATCGAAGACCTTTTTCTCGAAAAGAGTCTTGTGTGTGCTCGCGATGAGTACCACTCGGGTTTCATCCTCTCTTTTCGCAAAAAATTTCTGGTCTAAAGGATTCTCCATGCCCACCAAGACCTTCACTGGCTTTTCTTTGTCCTTGAATTTGAGAGAGATCTCTTTTAGCGGGATCCCATATTTTTCTAGATCTGCAGGCTCTTCCTCGACCACCCGGTCTATTTCAAGGCTCGAGAAATCAGCAGCAATGCGGTCTACTTCAGATTTGTCCGCTTTGGCCTCTATAGGTTCGGATATAAACCAATTGTCGTCTCCTTCTTTTGTGAAGGTAATCGTTTCCTCTTCGGTTTTAAAGACGATTCTCTCAACGTCATCCGATGAGAGATCGACCAGCTTATCTCCGGGTTCCTCTTTCCCCAAATCTTTCACATCGAAGAGGAGTATAAATGCCAAAAGACCAAGGAAGACGACAAGAAGGATAAAAGTGGCCTTGAACTTCATAGGGATCTTCTCCTTGCCCAGATTATTATTCCAGTTACGAGGACGGCTAAAGGAAGGATGATGAGAGAGACAAAAAAGATCATTCTCCCTTGAGAAGGCGTGAGCTGGATCGTCTTTGGTGAAGCTGTCTTAGGTTGTATGGATATAAGGTCTGCTTCTTCTGTCAACCAGGCTGCAGTATTGAGAAAAAGGTTGCCGTTCCCGGAGGTATAGTAATAGCGGTTGGACACGAATTCCGAATCGCCGAACACAGCCAACCGGCCTTCGGGCCTGGGTTTATCCTCTTGAGTCTCCTCTCCACTTTCTTCCTTATCTTTGTCTTGAGGTGTATCCTCTTTGGCTTCTGTTCCTGACTCCGCTTTATCGTCTTTATATTCGATCGTAGCGACCACAGCGAGAGAGATGGGGCCGGCTTTGTCCGTCTCCTCATTGAATGCCACCTGCTGTTCTTCCAGTTGTCTCTCAGACCAAGAATTTTGACTGGTTCTGGCCAACACGGTGATGCTTATGCCTTCTGGCTTCTCTTCAGTTGTATCCACAGAACGGGCAAAGGGAAAGAACGTGGCATAACGGAATTTGCTCGTGATATCGTGGTATTCATATTCGCTCACCACGGGCATAAAGTAGTCGCCTCCCATCAGCCTCGATACAGTATCCACGATCACATCGTCTTCGAGTTTTACTCCAAATTCGGCGAGGAATGGGCTAAGGCCCGGTGCTGTTTGCGGGTCGACCATGAAGAACACGCGTCCGCCTTTGTGAAGAAAATTGCGGATGGTCTCTATCTCATCAGGAAAAAGATCCTTCTTGGGGCCCGGGATGATAAGGAGATCGACATCATCAGGAAAGGTGTCGGGCAGAGCCAGACTCAATTTTTTCACATCATAGGCAAGCTTTTCCAGTTCGGCTTTTGCCTGGGAATAACCGCCATCCTCCAAATCCTCGATGTTCCCTTCTCCATGACCCTCGAGAAAATAAATGGTTTTCTTTTTTTCTCTCGAGATCTTGATGATTGCGTTCGTGATGTCTTCCTCGCTTGTGGAGGTGATACGGCTTTCCTTGTCCCCGCTTTCGAAGATAGAGGTGCCGTCTTCTGTGACTTCGTATCTTTTGACCAGCCCGGGATTCTTATCGGGGTCTATGAATTCGTACTTGATCTTGGAGGTGTGATAGGTGTAGTTATCCATCAAGTATTGCATCGTGTTCCGTTGGTAATTGCCTTCGAGGAAGAAGCTTTTGATCCTGATTTCGTTCTCCAGATTCTTGAGCACGGTCACGGATTGGTCGGAAAGACTGTGAACTTTTGCCTCGGTGAAGTCGAACCTGTGGTGGTACCTGGAAAATATGTAGTTGATGAGCACAAGAATTCCGATAACGAGGATGACCATCAAAAACAAATTGCTCGAGTAGAGGAAGGATTTGCGCTTCAAACCCTGCTTGAGGAGAGAGAGATTCAGGTAGATGTACACGAGAATAGACAGGATGCCCAAAATCAGCAAAATATAGGGGATCGTTTTTTTGTAGGGCCAGATTCGGATAAGCACAAATGCTGCAAAAATAAGAGTTATGCCGATATAGTTCAAATTTTTCTTGAAGTTGTCCATTGTCTACCTCCATCTCCGTGATTGGATCACAGAATGAGTGAGGAATAATCCAAAGAATATGAGACTCAAGTAATAAACAATATCTGTGGTGTCCAGAATGCCGCGGGTCATATCATCAAAATGTTGGAAGAACGAGAGATAGTTCAAAACACTCCTCCAAATGCCTCCGGCAAATTGAGAGGCCCAGTTGAGCACGAAGAAAAGAAGAAAAAAACCAAATCCAAGGGATGCCGCGACGATCTGGTTTTCGGTGAGAGAAGAAAAGAAAATACCGAGAGCCATGAATGCAGCTCCCATCAGGAAAAGACCGAGATAGCCACTGAGGAGCGGTAGAACTTCTGGATTACCGAAAGCAAAGACGAACACCGAGAGAAGGCTGTTCAGAAAAAGCATGACCAAAAGGACGAGTAGGGACGCAAAATACTTTCCCAGGATTATCTGGCTTATGGAAACGGGGGAGGTGTAGAGGAGCTCTTCCGTTTTGCTCTTTTTCTCTTCGGCAAAAAGCCGCATCGTCAGGATAGGGACTAGAAAAAGCAAGATGATGCTGATGTTATGGAACAGGGGAGCGTAGACCATCTGATTGATGTTCAGCTGTTGATAGTACTGAGGATTTCTCGCCATCTGCATGGACTGCAGGTTGAACCATTGGATGAGTGTGTAGAAGAAGAAGCCTGTCACGATCAAAAACACCGTGATGGCGACATATGCGATGGGGGAGGTGAAGTATGTCTTAATTTCCCTTTTGCAGATTGCCCAGATGTTGTTCATTGTTCCGTACCTCCTGAGATAACTTTGAGGTAGAGGTCTTCGATATTCATCCCTAGTGATTTCATTTCGATGAGTCCTAAATCATTGTCCACGACATACCTGGTGATCACATCTCTGATGTCTTTATCTGTTCCCCATTCGATCTTGAACCCATCATCTTGCCGGAATACGTTCTCAACTCCAGGGATGCTGCTAAAAAGAGACATCAATTCCTCTCCCGCTTTCTTGAGCCTGATGAACACGCCGTCTCTTTCTGTGAGGGAGGAGGTGAGTTCTTCTAGAGAACCTGACGCCTTGAGTTGTCCATCACTGATGATGACCACCCCATCACAAATCTGAGTGACTTCTGCCAGGATATGCGTCGATAGCATGATGGTGTGCTCACCCTTGAGCGAGCTTATGAGCTGTCTGATCTCGATGATTTGAGCCGGGTCGAGGCCTATGGTTGGCTCGTCCAGGATCAGTATTTGCGGGTCATGGATCAGCGCTTGCGCAATGCCAACACGTTGCTTAAAGCCGCGCGAAATATTCCGGATGAGGCGATGTTTCACCAGATCCAGTCCGCTTATTTCGATGGATCTTCCGATGGCCTCCTTTTTTTTATCCGGGGGGATCTGTTTGATATCGGCGACAAACTTCAAATATTCCTCGACAGTCATCTCAGTATAGAGGGGAACCACTTCGGGAAGGTAACCGGTGATTTTTTTAACGTCGTTGGTCTGTTCGAAAACATCGTATCCGGAAACCGTGGCTTTGCCATTTGTGGCTGGAAGATACCCTGTGAGGATCCTCATAGTTGTCGTTTTCCCTGCAGCGTTAGGACCGAGAAGTCCCCAGATCTTTCCCTTCTCGACTCTAAAGCTGAGGTCTCGAACGGCGAAGAGATCTCCGAATTTTTTTGTGAGGTGTTCCACTTCAATCATGCATGACCTCCTTATCTTTTTTGCATTGTAAAACATAAAACATAAAATGTACGGACCGTTTCCCAAAACGGTCCGTTCGGGGAACGGACCCTACATCCGCTCCGGTAGGGGGATCCCCATAAGCGACAACGCTTGTTTCAAAATTTCTTTGATATAGAAAATCGTCAAAATGCGGATCTTCTTGATCTCCGGATCTTTCTCTGCGAGGATTGAATACTTGTGATAATAGGCATTGAATTTTTGACTCAGGTTAAAGGCGAATTTTGCCAGATGGGAAGTTTCCAGAGACCGGATCGTGTGAAGGATCTCTTCATCGAGTTGTGATGCATAGAGGACGATCTCCCAAAAGTCAGAAAGCTCATTTTCAGAGAGTGCAGAGATGGACCATTCTTTTTCCTGCAGGTGTTCCAGGATATCCTCGACGCGGAGATCCTCTCTCTCCTCAAGCTTGCGGAATATACTGTTGATCCGGACACACGTGTATTGCAGGTAAGGTCCGGTCTCGCCTTCAAAGCTCAAAGCATCCTCGAAATCGAAGACGATTAGGGAATTCCGAGCAAATTTGAGCATGAAATACCTCAAAGCGCCGATGGCGATCTGGTGGGCGATATCGATTTTTTGATCCTGAGAAAGGTCCGGATTCCTTTTGTGAACCTCATGGAGGGCCTTTTCTTCCAGCCGGTCGAGCAGATCATCGGCTTTCACTCCCAATCCCTTTCTTCCTGAAACTTCGAGGAAATCCTTGTCCTTATCTTCTTCAGAAACAATCACATCCAGTTCTTTCAAGCTATTCGGCGACAGAGCCACCATTTCGTAGGAAAAATGAATGGATTTTTCTGCCTGTTTAGAAAACTGCAAAGATTTGAGCCCTTGGACTACCACCTGCTGCAGATAGGATTGACGCGTGTCGATCACGTTATAGACAAGGGTTCCTTTCCCGAATTCCGGCGTATCATAGCTGGGCTTTGACGTTGTGATCCATATGATTTTTTCACCCTCTTCGATGAAGGGTTCATAGTAAAAATCTTTGTCCAGGAGACCGAATTTCCAGAGCTGGTAGGCGATATCCTTGCCCACATAGGTGACTGTCTGGTCAGACCTGACGATGACTTTCTCCCGGTCTGCTTCCTCTTCGAGCCTCATCACCCAGCAGCCTTTATTTACACCCTCATCCATGAATTCTATCGCCTTCTTCTCCTTTAAAAGCGAAAAAGCTCTGTCCCAAAATTTTAAAGCCAATATGCTGCTCTCACAGGGGAGGAGGTCGTAGCTGACATCGAGTCTTTTCATTGTGTCGAGGTGGGCTCTGATGATCCTTCGTGAGATGTGATCTGCCATATGAATTTCCGGGGCAGTTCCCTCTTCGATCTTTTTCAGGATCTCTGACCGTCTTTTCTGTGTCTCAGGGTGTTCTTCGAAATAGGAGGATACCCGAGCGTAGAGGTCCCAGCAGTAGTAATCGAATTTTCCCTCGAGCTGTTCGAGATCCTTAAGGCTTTTTTTATCCAAGTCCATGAATCCAAAGACCACATCCACAACTTGGACTCCAGTGTCGTCGATATAATTTTGGATCTCGACCTTCTCGCCTTTGTGAATTAAGCAGCGACCGAGTGTATCTCCCAGGCAGGCATTGCGCAGATGTCCGATATGCGCAGCTTTGTTGGGATTGATATTGGTATGCTCGATGACGATCTTTTTTTCTTCAGGGGCCAAACTCGATCGTCCGACCTGCCGAAGTTCCCGGAGGAAAAATTCGGGTTTTTTCAAATACAGGTTGATAAAACCAGCTCCAGCAACCTCAGCTTTTTCAACGCCCTCGAGAGGGGAGAGGAGGGACAAAACTTCTTGGGCAAGGTCTCTGGGATTGCGTTTGAGTTTCTTTGCGAGCTGGAAAGGGAAGGCCAGTGCCAGGTCTCCCATTTTTATACTGGGCGTGGTATCGATATCCAACTCAGTCTGGTCTATGGGATACTTCTCGCCGATTATTTTGTATATATTTTCCCTTAAGTCCGCTTTAAGTTTGATCATTTCAAGTCTCTCATTATATCAAATTTCGTTTTTGGAACAATACTAAAGGAATAAATGTTGCATTGATAGAGATTATGTGGTAGTTAAATATTTTAAATTATTCGTAAGAATCATCAACATTTATTAAGAATAATCTAGGCGTGAGTTGGAAAAGGAGTAGCGTTTCATGAAGACTACAAAACTCTATGCATCTCAAAAAAAACTCGGGGCAAAAATGATCGAGTTTTTCGGTTGGGAGATGCCGGTCGAGTTTTCGGGCATAATCGGAGAACACATGGCCGTCCGGACGAAAGCGGGCCTATTTGACGTCAGTCATATGGGTGAGGTCCTGATTTCAGGAAAACAAGCTCTGGATTTTGTCCAGTATTTGACTCCGAATAATGCCGCCCGCCTGACACCGGATAAGGCGCAGTATACTGCCTTAACAACTCCAAAAGGGACTTTTATCGACGACATGCTGGTCTATTGTCTGGATGAGGAAAAGTATCTCTGTGTCGTCAATGCAGCCAATTCGGATAAAGACTACGAATGGATACTCAGCCACAAGGGCGATTTTGATGTCTCTGTCGAGAACCAAAGTGATAGTTATACACAACTGGCTCTCCAAGGCCGGGAAGCAGAAGCCATCCTGCAACCCCTCACAGGAATAAATTTGGAGGAGATGAAGACCTTTAGGACCGCAAGAGGAAGCGTTGCTGGCGTTGGTGCCCTGGTCTCACGAACGGGTTATACAGGGGAAGACGGCTTTGAAATATATACACAGTCCGAGAATCCTGCAAAGATCTGGGATGCTCTTCTGGAGGAGGGAGAAGCGCGCGGGCTACTTCCTATCGGGCTTGGTGCACGGGATACTCTCCGGCTGGAAGCTACATTGATGCTCTATGGGAACGATATCGATGAGACCACAACTGTCCTGGAAGCGGGATTGGGTTGGCTTGTGAAGTTCAAGAAGGGCGATTTTTTAGGACGCGAGGCATTGCTCAAGCAAAAAGAAGAGGGACTGCGCCGTAAGATCGTTGGTTTCGAGATCCTGGGACGGGGGATTGCCAGACCTCACTATTCCGTGTTTGTAAATGGCGAGAAAGTTTCGGAAGTGAACTCAGGATCGTA
>CAZIMJ010000046.1:0-14376 GCA_964540205.1 uncultured Eubacteriales bacterium
GAGATCGGTCAAATTCGATTGGATACAGAGCAGAAAAACTAGAAAACCTTTCAAAATACGTTTCAGGCGCATGTTTTAGAACCCAATTAAAGACACTATAATACACCATCCCAGGGGATTTGGTAAGAGGCGGCAGGGCGCTTCAATCGTTGAAACAATTCATGCGATTTCGGTGAATTGTTATTACTGTCACGGCTGTAAAAATACTGGAACGTTGAAGAATCAACCCCAATATCAGTGGAACTCGTTTAGCAATCACACCCCTCGTTTTTACCTGGTTTCCTTTAGAATGAGAATTCGAATCCTGCATAGTATGACCGTGGTTTTGTGGGACCGTAGACATAACCGGCATCCCTGAATATTCCTTGATCCAGGTCCTTCTGGTAAGAGTCAAGGATGTTGAAGATGCCCACAAAGAGGCTTAATTTATTATTTTGGGTTAGAGCAATGTCCCTTGTGAGTTTTGCATTGAGGACCCAAAAAGTTTCGGTGGTTTTAAGCCTGTCTCCTTCGATGTAACCGGCATAATGGGGAACTTTCATGCGTCCTGTGTATTCAAGAGAAACATCCACGTTAACTATTCTTTCATTTTCATAGTTCAGACTCACATATCCATAGGAGTCAGGTGTCCGGAAAAATTCATTGGAACCGAAATCTGGCTCTGGCTCATCAAGATGACTGCGCTGAAATGTCCAGCCGGTTTTTAGAGAAAAAGCTAACCCAAGTCTGTAACCAAGATCAACGGATACTCCATAAACTCTAGCATCCGATCCATTGATCCTTTCAAAAACCAGCGCATTTTCTCTGGGATCAAACTCTTTTTTTTGTAGAACAAAGGTATCTTCAAGAGGCGTATAGAAGCCCTCGATGCTCAGTTGCAGAGCGTTATTTCCGAACTCCTTTCCATAGTCGAGACCGGTACTTAGGCTGTAAGAGGATTCTTCTTTGAGGTCAGGAGAGTTTTCTATAACCGTACCCTCGCCCCCGACCTGCGTGATGTGGAGGTCCTCGTCAAAGACTTGAGGAGCTCTGAATCCTGTAGAGAAAGAAGTCCTCCAGCTCAGGTCTTTCACAAGGTTGACAAGGAGACTTATCCTGGGATTAAAGATGTAGTTTTCGATCAGGGAATGCTTGCTGAATCTTAAGCCTGCCAGGAGAGAAAAGGTCTTGTTAAACTTGATGTCGTCCTGAAGGAAAAAACCCAGTTCTCTGTAGTAATCGTTGATCACCCTTCCATATCCGAGCGCTTCGTCCTTAATTTTTTCTCCTTTGTATTGCAACCCGGTCGATATGACTTGGCCACCGGCCTGGTAATTCATCTGCCCGTTCAAGAACAAGACTGGGTTTTTTGTCGTTCCGTAAGCGTTGGGATCCTGTCCAGAACCGTAATAGGATTTTCTGTTGGCATCCACATAGGACGCGGAAAAGTTGTAATAGAGTCTTTGGGTGATATAATGATTCCAATCTGCAGAGAGGCCGTTGAGATCCGAATCTATGTCTTCGGCGATATCGGCCTCATGGGGGGGTAAGTCAAATTTGTTTCCACCTCGTCGATCTTCTGTGATTCTGAAAAAACTCAGTTTGAGCTTGCCGTCGATTTCGGAGAAGGTTCTGAAGAAGTTCACTCCGAAGCTTGTGCTTCTGATTTTCCCGATTTCAGATATGTCATCCCCATCGATATCCACAGGTTGTCGGTTTTTGTAGTTGGCAAAGAGGAACGCTTTTGAGTTTTGATCTTTGCTCACAAGGCTGCTCCGGAAACCGAAATTCGTTGAAGGTTCGCCCGATGTGAATTCCTGATTCAGTTTGAGCCAGGTGCCGTTTTCTATCGGCTCCTTAGTCAAAACATTGATCACTCCAGCAACGGCATTACCGCCGTAAAGAGCCGAGCCACCTCCTTTAACGACTTCGATCCTGTTCAACATTTCAGCGGGGATTTGCTCCAGACCGTAAACGCCGATCATCGAGCTGAAGATTGGAGAGTTATCGATGAGGATCTGGGAGTACTTTCCCTCCATGCCGTTAATACGGACCTGGGTGAAATTGCAGTTCTGACAGTTACACTCGACTCTGACGCCAGTGGTGAGCGCAAGAGATTCCGCCAGTTGGGAGGCCTGCATTTGCTCGATATCCCTGGCCGTGATCACTTCGGTTCTTACCGGGACTTCCGCATAAAGCTTTTTTGTGCGGGTGGCTGTGACGACGATTTCTTCGGAGATTTTTTTCAAGAGAGTAATTTTGAATGTTTTATTACTCTCTTCGATGATGAACACATCTGAAACGAAGTCCATGTATCCATCCGCAAATACCTCGAGATGATATTTCCCCGGTGGAATCGCAAGGAATTCAAAGGCTCCCGTTCCATCGGATTCTGATGATTTGCCGATTTCCGGTATCAAAATAACCGCGCCTTTTATGGGGTCGCCTTCATAACTTTTGACGATTCCGGAAAGTTTCAAAAACTTGACGTTTCCCGTTTGTATTTCTGAATATGTTGTTCCGGATTCTTGAGCCTTGAGATGTATGACAAAAACAAGACTTAAAAAAATAATGAATAATGTTGATGATCTATTTTTCACTTTTTCCTCCTGAAGTTTGTTCAGATTATCTCTGATAGGTCTTTTGGTGTTGGACAGTCTTGGGTAAAAAATAAGATGTGACCAGAGAGATGGAAAAATTACACTTCGGGAGGAGACCGTGAGGAGGGAAAGGTTGATACGATGTATGCATAATTGAAAAAATAGATGTCTTTTAAGACTCCTGTGATGGAAGGAGGCGGCAGGTGGAAAAAATTGATCTGGCAGGTGGTAAAGGTGGAGTTCAGGAAATGGCAGGCAGGGCAGTCTTCTTGAGATGTGAAACTATGTTCAGTATGGGCAAAGTTGATGAATAGTGTAACAATCAGGAAAACAAAGAGAAAGATAAGATTGAGGCCTTTACTCTGCTTATTTATCATATTTCCCTATTGGATATAAAGATACAGAACATTGGTTGAAATGTCAAATTGGCTGCAGGACATGTAAGCTTTACCGACCTCGTAATGAAAGGCATGGCTATGCTCAGGTTGGTGATTGCAAAAGCGAAATTCCTCCGATTTTTCCCAAGCGAGGGACAATCTGTGCATTTTTTCCATCACACAATCTGATCACCTAAAAGTGCAATTATTATTCATGCCATCACGGTTTTGGAAATGCTTCAAAAGCATATGGTTACAGGTCTTTCAATAGAGAGAATATTAAAAATTGGCCTTTATTCCTCCATAGATGGAGAATCCTGCAGTCGCATAACCCTTGATAGTTTCGTAATCTGTATTGAGAATATTGTCGAGGCGAAGGAACAGTTCAAGCGACTCGAATATGTCATAAAATCCGGCAGCGTTGAGTAAAGTGTAACTCTCGAGAGTCACCGGGGTTGGGGTCCAATCCAACCAGTAGAGATCCTCTCTCTCCCCGACATAGATCATGGAAACATGAATATTCACCCTGCCCAGAAATCCCCAATCCAACCTGGCTGTGAATTTATCTTTGGGACGCCTCAGGAGGTATTCGTCTGTCTCTGTGTTCTTTGCCTCCGTTCGGGTGTAAGTGGCGAAGAGAGAAAGATCGGGGAGGGGTCTTGCAGAAAACGTAATTTCCGCACCTTGTGTGTGAGCTTTACTGATGTTGATGTAGCCCTGCGTGAAGTCATAGTCGATGAGGTCCTCAAAGGTGTTGGAGAAATAAGTGAGTCCGAGCAAAAGAGTGTTGTTCAAGAAATTTTGCTCCACACCTAGATCCCAACCTGTCGATTTCTCCGGTTTGAGATTTTCATTGCCAGCCGGTCCATAGAGGGTAGCGGGAGCATAGAGTTGGTAGAGAGAGGGGGCCTTAAAACCTGTGCCCCATGTGCCCTTGATCTTTGTTCCTGTGTGTTCGATAAAATAAGCCGGTGCGATCCGGTATGTAGTGGATGATTCTGTCAAGCTGTGATCGTCATACCTGATGCCTGCTGTCAAGAAAAATCGCTCATCAAACCGGAGTTGATCTTGGACATAAAGGCCCGTGTTGTGTGCTTTTTGACGGGGGAATACGCTTTCATAAGGGCCAAACATGCTCTCTGACCGGTACCATGATTCTCCCTGTTCTCTCTGATGCTCGACGCCAAAAGTCAGCGTATTCGTTTTGTGAAGAAAGAGGGAGTTCTGCCAGTCGAACTTCCACAGTTTGCTCTTGAACTCTGACTCTTCGGAAAGGAATGGATTGGACTCATCGACGGGATTGTTGGATGTCCGGTGGTAATCCACGACGGAGACTTGTAGTTTTTGCTCCCATCGATTCCTAAGGAGAAGACCCCGGGCCTGACTCATAAAAAACAGAGAGTTGTACCGCTGGACATGGTTCGGATCGTCTCCGTAATCCCCTCCCGAGTTGTCCAAATCCGTTTCTGTATTGATGCGCCGGGCAGAAAAATCAAGGCTCAAGTTTGCCGCTAGGTCAAACCCGACCCTTCCTGAGAGAGTGAGATTCCTATGACCGTCTGCTTCTTTGTTTCCTTTGTACTTGGTGCTGGCTGCAGAAAAGCCGTCCGTATCAAAGAGGGCGGCTGCCGCTGAGTACCGGACAGTGGACGTGCTCCCGCTGACCTCCGCAATCCCAGAATAAGTGCCGTAAGAACCGCCATTTCCGGAAAGATAAATTTTGGGCTTGCCCGTGTCTTGCCGCGTGATGATGTTGATGACACCCCCCATGGCATCCGAGCCGTACAGTGTGCTCTGTGGACCACGCAGGATCTCAATGCGGTCGATGTTATTAACAAGAAGAAGGCTCATATCAAAGGAGCGGGTTGGTGTTATGGGGTCGTTGACTTCAGTGCCGTCGATCATGACCAGGGAGTGTTCGGCGTTCGCGCCCCGGATGAAAACGGTGGCCTGCGAGCCTGGCGGCCCATTCTGTGCTGTTGACAATCCAATCGCTTCTTCAAGGGCTTCAAGAACCTGCAATTTTCCTGTTTTTGCAAGCTGTTCTCGTGTAATGATGGTCACCGAACTTGCGACCTCTTTTATGGAAGTCTCTACACGGTTGGCCGTGACAACAACTTCATGCTGGAGAGAGTCCTGTTTTTCTTGAGGACGGGCCTCCGTTTCTTGAGAATCTTGCGAATAGAGATGGAAACACAAAAATGCTACGATCATTAAAGTGATGCTAATTCTTTTGCACATAGAGTTTCCTCCTGTGTGTTTCCCCCGCTGTTTTAAACTGTTTTCGTCGGTAGTGTCGATCAAAAAAAAATCACCCAACCTTCCACCCGAAGATGGGCCTTGGGGCTCAAGGGAGGTTTCCTGACTCTCGGCTCATCCTTCTTCCAGGCCTTCCCATCCTCTCAAGGAGAACAGTGGCGTCTTCTGGAAGTTGTCCCCGATTACAGTAGCGGGGGCTGCGTCCGCATCTCACGGACTTCCCTGCACCTTAAACCCAAGAACTCAGTTTTCAAAGAAATTGAGAGACTGTATATTCTCACCTGACCTAAAACTTGTCAAGGACTTTGGTCCATCAGGGTAGCATTTTCAAATCCGTGTTGATGTTATTCCGATTGATCAGATTATATGATATCAAAAACACGCTCAGTTTCCCCCGCGAGGAAACTTCGCTCGGATCCGGGCTTCCCTCACATCTCCCCTTGGGAGATATACCATGCCCGTCCAGCCCTTCTCACGGTTTTTTCCATCACACAATCTGATCACTCAATAACGCTATTGAGTTTTCATGACATCAAGGATTTGGAAATACATCCGTCCATCAGGTGACATTTCCGAGACCGTCATAAAGGACACTGTTTAGGCTTATCTCCAACGGAGCGTTACGAGTAAATAAATGAAGAGAGGGCCGCCGAGGATGGCAGTGATGATTCCCACAGGAAGCTCTGTGGGGGAGAGAACGGTTCTTGCGATCGTGTCACACAGAGCCAGGGCCGCTCCCCCGAGAAGAAAAGAGCACGGGAGGACTGTCCGCTGGTCGAAGCCGCTGAGGCGCCTGACAGCATGAGGGATGATCAAGCCGATAAATCCGATCGGCCCGACAAAAGAGACCACAGCGGCTGTCGCGAGTCCGCCTCCGGCGAAAATGTGTCTTTGGACTCGCTTGACATCTACACCGTGACCGAGGGCCATCTCTTCACCCAGTGAGATCTGGTTGAGGGCGTTTGAGTGGTAGAGCAGGAGTATGAGGCTCGGGACGAGAAGAGGGCTGAGAGCGAGAAAATCTCTATAGCCGACAACATCGATCCCCCCCATCATCCATCTGTGGTAGAAAACCAGGACATGAGGACTTGCAAGGTAGCTGAGAAAAAGGATCGTTCCGCCACAGATGATGCTGATGGTCACTCCGGCAAGCAGAAGGGTGTACACAGACATCCCTTGAGGCCTTCGAGACAGGGCATAGATGAGAGCCAAGCTGGCGGAAGCACCAAGGATGGCGAGGAATTGAATGGAGCTGAATGGGCCCCATCCGATCCAGAGGGCAGGCAGGGAAATGGCAAGGAATGCTCCCAGAGCCGCCCCGCCACTCATGCCAAGAGTGTAGGGTTCGACAAGAGGATTCCGGAAAAGCACCTGGAAGGACGCGCCAACGAGGGCCAGAGTCCCTCCAGCCAAGAGAGCCAGGATCACCCTGGGGATACGTTGGAGCCAGAAGATATCTCCATCCACGTTTGATTCCCCTTGAAGATAGCTCCATACACGTGTGTGATTAAGGGTTTCCGCACCGATCCATGGTGTTATGGCAGCCACAGCGAGGAATATGAGGCCATAAAGAATGATGGTTTTACCCTTCACTCTTTTTCTCCGTCACCAATTTAGGGAGGATCGTGGGCTTCCCCGTTTCTGGATGAAAGCCCATGAGGATAGCCTCTCCGTAGACGGCATGGACCGTCGATGCGGTAAGCACTTCAGCGGGTGGTCCGGAGACAACAGGCTCTCCTCCCGATAGAATCATCAATCTGTCGCTGAAGAGGGATGCCAGGTTGATATCGTGCGTGACCACCGCTACTCCCATCCCATCTCTAGAAAGACTCTGGAGGAGCCGGAAAAATTGGACCTGGTGGTGGACATCCAGTGCGCTGGTCGGCTCGTCAAGAAGCAGTATCTCCGGTTTCTGTGCGAGTACAGAGGCGAGAAATGCACGTTTCTTCTCACCTCCTGATAGCCGGGAAAGAGGGCGCTCTTTGAGGGATGTCATTTCGGTGAGGTCGAGGCATTCTTGGACGACAGCCCTGTCGTTATTTTCGAGAGTCCCGAAGCCTTGGGTGTGTGGATAGCGGCCCATCCGGACGACTTCCTCGACAGTGAAATCGTAAAGGCTGACTGTTTCCTGGGGCAGATATCCAAGAGATCTTGCGATAGTGCGCCTCTTGAGCTCAAACATGTTTTTGCCGTTCAGCAGGATCGTTCCCCCAAGCGGCTTTAAAACACCGGATGCGATGCGTAGCAGAGTGCTTTTCCCAGAGCCATTGGGGCCGATGATGCTGAAAATCTCACCAGAAAAGAGCTCCAGGGAGGGAATACGAAGGGTCCAATCTGATTCTGGAAACCCATGCTGAATGTTTTTGAGCTCAAGCATCGGATATTCTTTGAAAGGCTTCAGGATGGATAATTTCTGCAAAGCGACGAACTGTCTGAGAAATACGCACGCCCGGGATCAAAAGAAAATCCTCTGTGAGAAAGTGGATGTTTCCAGACTTAACTGCTGGAAGCATGGGCAGTTGTAACCAGTCTTTCTCAAGGAGTTTAAGCTTTTCCTCCGGTATCCCTCCGGGGATAGCTTCTATGATAACTTCGGGCTGGCGTTTGACCAGAGATTCCTTGGAGATCTGTGGGTAGAGGCCAGACGCATCCGAAAATATGTTTTTGCCTCCTGCTGTAGAGACTAGTTCATGCAAGAACGTCCCGGGTCCGGTCGTCATCAGGCCTGTGAGGTCTCCCGGTGTGTGTCCGAGTGTGAGAAAGACCTTTTTAAGAGGACGATCGTGGATTATCTCTTTTATTTCCTGAAGATCGTCTTTGATTTTTTGGATGAGAGCACTGGCCTTATCTTCGGCCCCGAGCGTCTGACCGATCGTGTGGATGGCGATCCAGATATCCTCCAGAGTGTTGATCTCGATGGAAAGGAATCGAATCTCATGTTCTTCACAAAATCTGGAGAGGGATTCGTTCTGCCCTTGGATGATCAAGAGATCCGGTTGGAGAGCCGTGATCTTCTCTTTGTTCGGATTGATCAATCCGCCTATCTGAGGGATTGTCCGGGCTTCTGGAGGAAACGTGCTAAAAGTGCTGACACCCACAACTCTCTCACCTATTCCGAGCGCAAATACGATCTCGGTCACACTCGGAGCTGCGCAGATGATTCGCCTCGCTTCCACTATCGTCTGACCAGGATCAGATGGAGATATTTCTGATTTCTGGGCTGAATCCTGAGTGCAGCCGGGCAGGATTAGACAAAATACCCCGACACATAAACCAAATAGGGCGGGGAAAAGACATTTAGGCAATATTTCTCTCACCTTTTGCCTCGGAAAGTTCGAGAGGACCTTTCAGGCAGGAAAATTATTGCCCCAATATCCCTCTTTGTCAAGAAGTTAGAAAAGATAGGAAGCTACCGATCTTCCTACGGAAAATCGGTAGCCTCAAGGGGATGGATTAAATGATTAGGGGATCTATCTTAAATCCTTCAAAAAAAGGAGGGGTAAAAAGGAGGGATTTGCGGGTTTCATAAACTCTTGTTTCTCTCATTTTTGCCATTTCACTTATATATACGTGGAAAATGAAAAAAAAGTTGCTGTTTTTTACAGATTTTCTGGCTATTTTGCTGAAAAAATGAAAAAACTCGAGAAACAGGCCGTTAAAAGCGTGAAAACGGAGAATTGATTTATATTTGTTATACCTGTTTTTTCTTAAAAAAAGCTCATTTGGATTTTAAGTTATTGAAATCAAATGGAGTAGAAAAAAACGCTCGTTTTTCCTTTGATCTTTTGTCCCTTTTGCAAACTTTCTATTATTATACCACAGAATAAACACCTATTGCAACAAAAAAATAAAAAAACTTTATATTTTAAAATGAGGGTGATTAATACCATGATTTTTCCCCTAAAAACAGGCTTTTTTCGCTTTTTCTTGCCTAATGAAAATTCCGATGGTTTTGACTCCACTCTTCCATTTCTTTAGAATAAGCCACAGAACGAATATGCTTAATAAACCTTGATTATTCACGAGTTGACATTTTTTATGAATAATTAAGGCCAAAATGATTAGAGCCTTTAGCCGAATCGAAAGAAGGCGATAAGATTTAAGATTAATATGAACCAGGTGTCTGTTATGATGAAGAGCGAAAGGAAGGAGTCCTGAAATGGATAAAAAGACATTCCGAAAGTTTGGCCATGAATTTGTGGACTGGGTCGTGGATTACTTGGATTCGGTCGAAGAGTACCCCGTGAGGGCCCAGATCAAACCCGGAGAGATTATCAACCGGCTTCCAGACAGCGCGCCGGTGGTTGGGGAGTCGATGGAAGACATATTCAAGGATTTCCAGGAGATCATCCTTCCGGGGATGACACACTGGCAGCATCCATCATGGTTTGCCTATTTCCCGGCCAACAACAGCCCGCCTTCGGTGCTTGCGGAGTTGCTGACAGCGGGGATGGGAGCCCAGTGCATGATATGGGAGACATCCCCTGCCGCAGCTGAGCTGGAAGAAAGAGTGCTGGATTGGCTGCGGCGAATGCTCGGTCTTCCCGAAGGAATGGAAGGTGTTATCCAGGATACGGCATCCACAACAACCTTGGTCGCTCTCCTCACAGCAAGAGAAAAGGCGACAGGCTTTAAAACCAACCGGGAAGGAATTCACGAAAAACTTTTTGTTTATGTGTCTGAGGAAGCTCATTCCAGTGTCGAAAAGGGAGCAAAGATCGCCGGGTATGGTAAGGACAACATACGGAGGATCCCGGTGGATGAAAATTTTGCGATCATTCCTGCCCGGTTGGAAGCAGCCATTGTTGCAGATAAAAAAAGGGAGTTGAAACCGGCATGTGTGGTTGCTACTGTGGGAACGACCTCTTCTTCCGGAATAGATCCTCTCAGACCCATTGGTGAAATTTGTCGATCACACGGAGTGTATATGCATGTGGATGCCGCGTATGCCGGAACAGCCGCGATCCTGCCCGAAAAAAAATGGATGCTGGATGGAATGGAGTATGTGGACTCCTTCAGCTTCAATCCGCATAAGTGGATGCTGACCAATTTTGATTGTTCGGCACATTTCGTGAAAGACTCTGGAAGCTTGATCAGGACGTTCGAGATACATCCTGAGTATCTGAAGACAGGTGTGGATGCGCTCGTCAAGAACTACCGCGACTGGGGTATCCAGCTAGGGCGACGATTCCGGGCCCTTAAACTCTGGTTCGTGATCAGGTCTTATGGTATCGAGGGGCTCCAGAGGATCGTGAGGGAGCATATCCATCTGGCCGAGTTGTTCAAAGGATGGGTTGAAGAACATGAATTATTCGAGATCATGGCGCCGGTGCATCTGAGTTTGGTCTGTTTCCGATT
The DNA here is from genome assembly GCA_964540205.1 of uncultured Eubacteriales bacterium. GTDB lineage: Bacteria > Acidobacteriota > Aminicenantia > Aminicenantales > Aminicenantaceae > WTAW01. Next base: position 10,574 of record CAZIMJ010000046.1, read on the forward strand.
GAATAATGGCGGGAGTGAGGAGGAGTTGAACGCTCTGAACAAAGAGTTGATCGAGAGAATCAATCAGAGTGGGAAGGCCCTATTGTCAAAGACAACGCTTAAGGGAAAATTCGTGCTGCGTATGACGATCGGTTCACGGACAACAGAGGAACGTCACGTCTGCCAGGCATGGGAACTCATCGTGAGTACGGCCAAAAACATGCTGGGGAAAAAAGAATGAGATTTTGTGTCGACTATCGCATCTTCGATAAGTTTCCGGATCTGTGCTTGGGCGTTGTGATTGCTAAGGACGTGGATAATCTTGGCGCCGCGGATGAACTATGGCCTTTGATTTCCGCTCGCCAGGAGGAGATACGAGCCAACACCGGCTCAGAGATTCTTTCTCAGCTTCCCAGGATCGCATCATGGCGGAGGGCGTATTCGGCGTTCGGTGCCAAGCCGAAAAAATACAAAAGTTCTGTGGAAAGCCTGTACCGAATGGTCCTCAAAGGGATCGATCTCAGACACATCAATACGATCGTAGACGTCTATAACTATATGTCCATCAAACACATGGTTCCCGTCGGGGGAGACGACATCTCTCGGGTTGAGGGAGACATCGCACTCCGATTCGCTCAAGGAGGCGAGATGTTTCGACCGTTGAATTCTGAAGAGGTTGAACATGCAAAGGAAGGTGAAGTGATCTACACGGATAATGTTGAAGTTCTCTGCCGGCGATGGAATTGGCGGGAGTGTGATAAGACAAAGATGACGGAAGAGACCAAAGAGGCGATGCTTGTTGTCGAGGGATTGCCTCCGGTGAACAGAGAGGAAGTGGACAAGATCGTAGAGGAACTAGGTAGCCTGGTGGAAAGATTCTGTGGCGGTGAGACGCGCACGGAGATTCTCCACGAAGAGCAATCGGAAATCGTGATCTCCCATCAATTGAAGCGAGAGTCTTAAGTTTAATCTTTTTATTATCTTTTACAGCGTTATCGGGGAATCCCGACTTGCTAGCTTGGTCCTTCTTTCTCGTCGATGTGGTCAAGCCACCCGAAGGTGGTGTTCTCTTTCATGTCCCTTGGGCTGTAAGGCTTGATGTCCAGTACGGGAGTCCCCTCGAACATATCCAAACCCGAGATTTTTAGGATGTTCTTTGCTCTTCCCTCAAGTTTGACGACAGTCACTCCGATGGGATTCGGGCGATGAGGACTCCGCGTCGCAAAGATGCCTCTCTTTCTGCCATCAAAGGGTGGATGGGTATGAAGTTTTCTTTCCAGGGACTCATGGAACACAAAAACGAGGATGAGATGGGAAAATCCGTCGATGCCGTCCAAACCCGGTTCAAAGTTTTTGAACACTTCGACTTCTCCAAAGACATCCTCAAATCCGTGCGGATCAAACCATTTCTTACGGGGGATATCTTCCCGGCTTTTAAAGGGTGAATGAACGATTCCTATGGGCTCAAAATTGATTGTTTTCAATTTCTACCTTTCTGAGGTTAATTTTTTTCTTCGACTCATAAAAACCAGTGAATTTCACCAAATCGACGGCGTGATGAATTCAACGTTTAAGCATGGACACGGGTCAACCATGTGCTGTAGTTTTCGAGCTCTCCTCTAACAATGCGATGGAAGGTTTGTTGAATTCTATCGGTGAATTCTCCCCGCTCGCCGGAGCCGATGGTATATTCCCTTTCAGAGGATTTGCCGTTTGACCCGTCCGAGGCTTTTACGATCGGTGCGATCTCCACGGCTGTTCCGGAAAAAAAGGCCTCATCCGATTGAACAAATTCCTCCTTTGTGATAGGACCCACTGTCGTTTGGATGCCCAGGTCTCCGGCAAATTGGAGGATGCTTGTCCGGGTGATCCCTTCGAGGATGGACTCGTTTATGTCGTTGGTTTTCAGAATACCGTTTTTGACGATAAATATATTTTCACCAGGTCCTTCTGAGATATTTCCTTCCATGTTCAAGTACACAGCCTCATCAAAACCCCTGGACCGGGCCTGCTGACCGCCCAGCGTGGACAGGACATAAACTCCACCGAGCTTGGCCTTCATATCAACCTGGCTGTGGTGGATACGCCTGTTCGGAAGGATATAGACAGAAACTCCATTTTCTGCCGCTTCTCCGAGGTAAGCCCCCCACTCCCAGGCAGCAATGGCCAGTTCAACGGGAGAAGTTTTGGGCAGGAGTCCCAAGTTCCCGTAGGCATAATAAAGGAGCGGCCGGATGTATGCCGAATCCAGTTGGTTTTCCTTTATGACGAGTTTTATGGCTTCTGTGATCTCCTCTTTTGTGTAGGGGATGTCCATCGAAAGAACGGAAGCCGAGTGAAAGAACCTGTCCAGATGTTCGGGAAGGCGAAAGACAGCGGGGCCATCAGCCGTAGGGTAGGCCCGGATCCCTTCAAAAACTGAAGTCCCGTAGTGAAGTGCATGGCTCATAGCATGAAGGGTGAGTGTCGGCCAGTCTAAGAGTTTTCCCATTTGCCAGAATTTCTTTGCTTTGGGAAAGTGTGTGTTATCAAACATGTTCTCTCCTTTTTTTGCCTAGCAAATATTTATTTTTGGAGATTTTTATGTTTTTGGTAGAGATTGTTTTACAGCTTCAAACACGACAAATCCACCCTTGTCACAACCTTTTTGAGGGTCATCGGGTTCAGCAATCTCTGGAGGAGTCTGAAAAAGCGTTTGAAGAGTGGAAGAGACTCGAAAATTCGTTTCTTGGAGCAAGAGAAGCACCTCTCTCGCTTCATAAAATCGTGCATTCTTCAGGAAGGTACTTCTTGGAGCTTCATGCATGAGGAATTGACCCCAAGCACTGGCTCTGTTGATTATTGCTAGAACAAGAGTTCCGCCTGGTTTTATTACCCGTTGAGTTTCCTTGAGAACTATCAGGGGATCATACACAAAGCATATCGTTGCCACAATGAGGACAAAATGAAAAGAGTTATCTTTAAACGGAAGCTCCTCTCCTTTCCCTTGGACCACTTTTATGTCCCTCTCCGCAGAGAGATGGAGAGTGGAAAATGCGGGATCAACGCCATAGGGAAGACGGAAAAAAGAGGCGAAACGGCCTGTCCCGACTCCGATCTCAAGACCGCATCCAGAAGGGATTACCGAGGATATCGCCTTCAGCTCAGACTGGAAAACTGCAGGATTGTGGTCGTACCACGCATCGTATTTTTCCCAATTTTTATTAAAAACTTCGACGTTTTCCAACCTCATATAACTACAACTCAAGAGTGAATTCCCAGGCACACCAGACATCGTCAGGATGGGGGTCGGGTGGACAGACAAGACATTTTGTCTTGAATCTGGGGTCTATGGTTTTAGCGAAAAGGCTGTATTCGACAATTCCCACAGATTTACAGGGGAAGTCGGAAAGGCCCTGCCTCTTCCGCGCCTCCTGAACGCGGCATTTGTTCATCCGGAACACGCAGCGCGTGTCACTAACCTCGAGGACCTCCTGGACATTGATGTGAGCATACAGCCGGAACCTGAGGCACTGGATGAGGGCAGGGATGCCTCCGCCCGGTTCGATGCCCAGCCTTTTCATGATCCTTTTGGCCTCGATGACAGTAAATTTTTCCCATGCTTCTTTATCCAGATCCATGGCGGCATCGATGCCGTATCTGTTCTCGACCGCGCGGAACCAGAGGCCGTCGTGGGCAAGCCAATTCTTCGAGGCATCTTCCAGTAATCCTATAAGCTCCTCCTTCGACATATTCTTAACGTCTTTCATTGTAGTCTCATTTGTGACTATTCCCTGCGGATGATGGTTCATAATAAGTCTTTCCCTTATGTATAAGAGGCTTGA
>CAZIMJ010000047.1:0-2848 GCA_964540205.1 uncultured Eubacteriales bacterium
TCCCTTATGTCGCTCAATCCATCTCTTCTGATTCTATATCACACAATTGGGATACTCCATAACGCTTTTGAGCATTTATGTCATCACGGATTTTGAGAACCTCCAAACATGAAAGGTGTTGTTTTCTTGATGGGTGAGAAAATGTATAATACCGGCATGATTATCGAGGAAAAAAACGATGACAGAAAAATATGATATTGCAGTGGTCGGAGGCGGACCGGGTGGATATGTGGCTGCACTCAGGGGAGCACAGCTTAAGAAAAGCGTTGTGCTGATCGAAAGAGAGAGGGTCGGTGGGACATGCATGAATTGGGGATGCATCCCGACCAAATACCTTCTCCAGCAAACAAAGATCTATAAAGATGTGAGAGATAACGCGAACATCGATGGGCCCATCGATTTTTTGTCTTGTAACTGGCAGCGTCTGCAAGAGGAGAAAGAAGAGATCGTTCAAAAGCTGGTGAAGGGGATAGAGTTTTTACTCAAGCAAAATGGAGTGACTGTTCTCAAAGGAGAGGCATCTCTAAGAAAAAAAAGGGAGATCTGGATCCAAACGGGGGCAGGCGAGAGCCAAGTCGAAGCGGATAAGATCGTTCTGGCGACCGGAAGCCGCCCGAAAGAACTTCCTTTTTTACCCTTCAACGGGACAGAAGTGATCGACAGCAAGAGAGCTCTTAGCTTGGAGACGATCCCTAAAAAGATGCTGATCATCGGTGCCGGTGCTATCGGTCTTGAGATGGGGACGATCTTCCTGCGATTGGGGACTGAAGTGGTTGTTCTCGAGATCATGCCCACCATTCTTCCGGGAATCGACGTCCAGATGGCCCGACGGCTGCAAAGGATCCTTAAGAAACAGGGCATGGAGATCTACACAGAGATGAAAATTGAAGATAGTGATGTCCAGAAAGGACACGTCGTGTTACGGGGGACATGTTTAAAGAATAATTCCCCTTTTTCTTATAAGGGAGAAATGGTTCTTTGTGCAACCGGGCGGACACCCAATACAGGATTCTTCGCTGGAGCAGATGACTCCCTTGTTGTGGATGATGCGGGTTTTGTGCGGGTTAATGACTATCTTGAAACAGGAATTCCGGGAGTTTATGCCATTGGAGACCTCATCGGGGGAAAGCTTCTCGCGCACAAAGCCTCGCATGAAGGCATTTTCGCTGTAGAGAATGCGTTGGGATCACACAATGTTCTGGACGTCAACGCCCTTCCCTTGGCTGTTTTTACAGATCCGGAGTTTTCTTGTGTCGGACTCACAGAAGAAGAGGCCAGAGCACAGGGGATGAAGCCACAGGTCGGCCTCTTTTTGCTTCAGGCTTCAGGAAGAGCCATGACGATGGGAAAACAGGATGGTTCGGTCAAAGTTATTGCCGATGCAAAGGACAGGGTCATCGGGGCACAGATCCTTGCGCCCAGCGCGAGTGAACTCATCCCAGAATTAACGCTCGCCGTGAAAAAAGGCCTCTCTCTCAAGGATATCGCCTCGACCATACATATTCACCCCACGTTGTCCGAGGCTGTCATGGAATCGGCCATGAATGCTTTTGGTGAGGCAATCCATATACTCAACACTTAATTCTTGAATAAAAAGCAAGCCAGCAGACAATCGGTAGGACTCTCTCTGTTTAGATGTAGGGATCGTTTCCCAAACGGTCCGTTCGGGGAACGGACCCTACATAAGAAAGAACCATGCCCGCTTAGAGCCCTATTCACGGTTTTCTTCACCACACCCTCTGACCACTCAATAAAGCGATATAACAATTTACACACCAAGGATTAAGAATCCATATTCCCCATATTAAACATAATAATCGCTTAACAAAATCACTCTAAATTGTTATTATATAACAAGATAGAGGTTGAAAATGTCATCGAAAATGAAGTACACAAAGGGTGAAAGATTAAATATTCATTTTAACAGTAAAATTAGGCTTGAATTTCATGGCGCAAGATTGATATCCAATGGTGGCCTTCTTGCTTACCGCGAGCTTGATGAGGCATTAGGACTATTCGAGTCGGCATCTGCAGTTATGAACGATAGACGAACCGGGCGCAATATTCAGCATGACATAACCAACCTGTTGCGCCAGTCTGTATACAGTCGTCTTGCAGGATATGAGGACGTCAATGATGCTCAGTGTTTATCAGTAGATCCGGTCATGAGGGCAATCACCGGAAAGAAGAAGAATGCTGCCAGCATCAATACAATTGGGCGTTTCGAAACAGAGATTCTGACACTCCGGGAGAACCTTGAAGGTTTGTCTGAAATTAACGGAAGCTGGGTTCAAAAAGCAATGGAAAGATCACCCCGTCATCGAATCATTCTTGATATGGACAGTTCAGAGAGTCCGGGACATGGAGAGCAAGAAGGTTCTGCATACAATGGTCATTTTGGATCCCATTGTTATCATCCTCTGTTTTGCTTTAACCAGTATGGGGACTGTGAAGGAGCAATGCTGCGTCCAGGTAATATTCACAGTGCGGATCGCTGGAAAGAACTGTTGGAATCTATTGTCCGGCGATATGAGAACAGGAAAGCCAGGAAGTACTTTCGGGGTGATGCTGCATTTGCAAAACCTGAGATTTATGAATATCTTGAAGAAAAAGGTCTATTGTATTCTATCCGTCTTCCGGCAAATGATGTCTTAAATGATGAAAGTAAAAGGAACCCCGCACTTACGTACGGGGCTTTAATCCAATACAAGCTTCGCTTGTCCTAAGTCTTCTTTTTCCTGATACTGTACGTACTTCTCTATCAACTTCTCATCCAAGCCCACTGTCGATACGAAATATCCAGCCGACCATATCCCTCCCCTGCCATAGTATCTCTTCCGTAGAAAAT
>CAZIMJ010000048.1:0-27122 GCA_964540205.1 uncultured Eubacteriales bacterium
GAGCGAAGTTTCCTCGCTGGGGAAACTGAGCGTGTTTTCGATATCACCAATTGGAGCACTCGGAATATCATACATCACGGTCTGGAAATACATAAAGGGAGAAGTCGAAAAAAAAGGAGAGGGACACAAAGTCCCTCTCCAGGATTTGTAAAAAGAGCTAAAGATTATTTCTTCTTCAGTTGGACGTCGCCGCTGAAAGTTCTGACTTCGAGAGTAGCTCCACCACCATTCACAGAGCCTTTCAACTCTTTTTTGCTGATTTTTCCAGTTAGAGTGATCTCGAAATCGGATTCAATTGAACCGCTAAAAGTCTTCGCTTCCAGGTCAAAAGCCGCATCTGAAGGGACAGTTAGTAAAACATCACCGCTGTGAGATTTGAAATTGTAGCTCCCGTCGGAATAGATCACACCGACATAGTCGACATCACCACTCAATGTTTTGGCTTTGATAACTTTAGCATCCGTAACATCGATCAGTTTCACATCACCGCTCGTGTTTTCGGCAGTGATGGAGCCCTTGACCGATCCTGCCTTGATGGTTCCGGAAACTGTGTAGAGTTCAGCATCGCCGTTCACGTCATCCACCTTCACGTCTCCACTGACAGATTTACAGTAGGCACCCTTTGCTGCACCCATAACGGTCACGTTTCCGCTCACAGTCTTTCCTTTGAGAGCACCTCCGATCTTTTCCAGAGTGACATCGCCACTCACAGTCTCGGCTTTGGCTGCGCCACCGATATTGGCGAGCGTCAAATCCCCGCTTACGGAATTGATGTCTACAGTGGCTCCGGCTGGGATCATCAGGTTGAAGTCGACAGAAACACTCATATTTTTAGGGCCATTTTGGGGATACTTGGTCTTGATGCTCAGAGTGCCACCTTCTTCAGTGACTTCTATCTTGACCAATCCGGCATACTCTTTCGCCTTATCCATGGATGAGTGTTTGGAGACCTTTAGTGCATCGATCTTGACTTCCCCTCTATCCCAGGTCTTGACATCGATGTCTCCGGCGATGTTACTGAGATAGACTTTTCCATCCTTAGCGAGGGCAACTGTCTTTTCGAATTTCTCCTCGAATTTTTCCTTCGCTATCGATGAGGTCGGGCCTAATCCCAATGTGAGTAAAAAGAAAAACAAAACTGTCAGTGTCATTAGTGATTTTTTTAATCGCATATCGTACCTCCCTTTCTCTCCTTATATAGTTTCCTCCGTATCCCTCTCAGGGGACGAAGTGTCCTTGACAGCCATGATTACGTTGAGTAAATTCGCTTTTTCTTTGTAGGCTGCCAACAAATATTTCCTTGACTCGACATCGTTCGGGTCGCTGAGCACCGCCTGTCTGCATGCATTGATCGATTGATCGATGAGTTCAAGATTCGTACGGAAGACCTCAGCGATTTGAGGATCGATCTGCTCCTTTTGAGCCATAGCCGCTTCATTCAGGGCCTTTATGGCCAGTTGATAGTGGCGCTCTGCTTCTTCAAGCTTCGCCAGCGTGTACTGCTGGTTCTCCAATTCAGGGACGACCGCCTGTCCCGACCAATATTTTGGTCCATAGATAAAGACGAGGCTGACAAAAACGACCATGAGGACAGCACTGAGAACATAGCTGAGTCTTGGTAAGCTGAACCAGCTCTGTTTTTGAGGTGCGAGCGTTAGGACTTCCTGCTCCTCAGCAGTCATCTTTTCCTGGATCTTGCCCCAAGTGCTCTCCGGGGGAGAGAATGTTTCCAACTCTTTGGCGCTGTTGGAAATAGTCTGGAAATCCTCTATGAGTTTCTGGCAATCTGCGCACTGGGCACAATGCTCGTCCAGCTTTGCTTTTTTTGCGGCATCCAAGTCGCCGTCTATGTATTCGCTGATCCATTTTTTAGCTGTTAGACATTTCATAGGATCTCTCCTTATAACATCTGTTTCTTTCCAAGGTATTCTCTGATCTTCATCCGTGCCTTGAAAAGCTGGGATTTTGATGTTCCCACAGAACAGGCCATGATCTGGGCGACCTCTTCGTGTTTAAAACCCTGGATGTCGTGAAGCATAAACACCGACTTCAACCGGGGAGACAGGCGTTGAATAGCCTCATCCAGAGTTTTGTTCATCATATCCTCTGGTCTGTGAGAACTCCTTTGGGTCATATACGCTTCCACATCTTCGAGCGGGACCTCTTTCCGATAGACTCTTTTATGAGTCCGCAGATAGCTCAAACATGTGTTCACCGCTATCCGGTAGAGCCACCCTACAAAGGTATTTTCATTATCGAGAGTGTGGAGGTTGGAAAAGACCTTCACGAAGATATCCTGAAGAAGGTCCTCGGCCACGGTGTGGTTTCTCGTATATCTTAAGGCCAAACCGTAGAGGGAAGACTTGAAATGATCGTAGATGGCACCCATAGCCTGCGTGTCTCCGGTGCGGCTTCGCTCGAGCCATTCGAGGAGGAGTTCCGCACGCGCAAAGGCAGCTGAATCCATGTTTTTCTGGCTTTGATCTTCGCTCATAACTCGACCCGTCCTGTTTGCGCCTATTGTAACACATACAGCCTCTTCAATGCTTCGAAGGCATTGTGTGTGGTGAGTTATGCGATAATCCATCTTTTCCCTCACATGTATAGATGCAACAGGGGCCAGAAAGGTTGCCCCTCTGTAAATTATTTTAGAAAATGGCAAAATTGTATATCAAATGGATCTTCACGGTCCAACAGGGAGGGTCAGGTACTCCAATATTATATTTTATTAATATTTTTGTCTTTATTTATTAATTTATTTAATATTATACTTGACTTTATTAATTATTAGGCTTATATTTATTAAGAAACTTAATTCAAGAAGGAAATATTGACACAAGATTGGCAAGAATTGACAAAAATCAGCCGTGGCGGCCCCCTGCTTGTCGAACGCGTGAGGCTTCTGGAGAGCGATATCGCCTTAGAAGGAAGTTTCGAGCTACCCCCTCTCGCCCGTTTAATTCTCGAGGATCAGATATTTGTAACCGCTTTTGTCCGAAGCCATGGTTCGATCAAAGACATGGAAGAGCTTTTCGGCATAAGTTACCCCACAGTGAAGAATCGCCTGAACCGTATTTCGCATCAGCTAGAGTTTGTGGACATCGATCCACCGCTTCCCCAAGGTGAGATCCTCGAGCAACTGGAGAGAGGTGAGCTGAGTGTGGATGAAGCCGTTAAAAAATTAAGAGGAGAACAATGATCCCCATGTTTTTTCTGTGCTCTGGGCGATGTCAGGCCTAATGATCCATATCGAAGACAAAGACAAAAGAATACAATTTATTGCCGTTTAATTGAGGCTTATCATGAAGGAAGAAAGACGAAAAATACTGGACATGCTGGCCGAAGGAAAGATCAGCGTGGATGAGGCTGAAAGACTGCTCACTGCGATCTCGGCCGACGAATCCGACCAAAAACAGCGTGGTGAGACATCTCTGAAGGGTGCGAAATCCAGCCTCAAATACTTGAGAGTATTGGTTGAGCCCGGATCAGATAGTGGGAGCGGCGAGAAGGTGAACATCCGTATCCCCTTAAAACTTATTCGAGCAGGGCTCAAGTGGGCGGCGTTTATGCCCAAACACATCCAGGGCAGGGTGGATGAAGCTCTCCATGAAAAGGGCGTCAGTATGGATTTTTCCAGCATTAAACCCGAAGACCTCGAAGAGATCGTCACGAACCTAAACGACCTCACGATCGATGTGGAAGGGAAAGAAACCGTCAAGATCTTCTGTCCGTTCGGGGAAAGGACCCTACATCCAGAAGTTTTAAGATGATACTTAATAGAAATGCGCATCAGTTCGGACCCCAGCGCATGAGTACAGGAGGGATGAGGGAAAGGAGGGCAAAAATCACCCAGATAACCAGAAGAGGAATCAACCATTTGGCCCATTTTTCCCATCGCAACCTGGCAAGCCCCAAAACACCCATGGTAACACCAGAGGTGGGTAACACTGGATTGATGTATTCAGCTAGTTGGAAGGCAAAAACAGTGGTCTGTCGAGTTATTCCCACTAGATCCCCCAGGGGTGCCATAATCGGCATCGTGAGAGCAGCCTGAGCAGTGCCCGAATGAAGGAAAAAATTGATAATGCACTGACACCCAAACATCAACTGTGCGGAGATGATCGGATGGAAATTCTTTATGGCACCGGACATCGAATATAGGACCGTATCCAGGATCTTTCCATCCATTGCCACAACAAGAATGGCTCTTGCACAACCGATGATCAGCGCAGCATTGATCATATCCTTAGCGCCGCTGGCAAAAGAGGTAGCCAATTCTTCAGAGCTCAGCCGCCCCAGAATTCCGCTCAAAATGCCCAACGCCAAAAAGAGGCCTGCAATTTCATTGATGAACCACCGGTATTTCAAGATGCCGAAAACCATGACGGCTATACCGAAAAGGAAGAGAAACAGGATGCGCTTGTGGCCCCCTCGGAGTTCCACTTTTTCATCGGATGGGGCATCGAGGTCAAGCTCCTCTCTTTTCTTTAAGTCATCTTCATATGTGGGACTGATCTTGGGATTTTTCTGCACGCGGTTTGCATATCTCATGACGAGAATGATAACAATAGCCGTGCCGATCGCCCAGATGATCAATCTATACCCCACTCCTGAATACAGAGGCAGACCGGCGATACCTTGGGCAATCCCCACTGTAAAAGGATTGAAGAAAGCACCGGCAAAACCCGCCGCCGCACCCAAAAAAGGAATGGAAACGCCAACGATCGTGTCATAGCCAAGGGATAAAGCCAGGGGGACAAAGATCAGGACAAAAGGCATGGTCTCTTCGCACATCCCGAAGATCGCGCCAGCAAGCGAAAAGACAAGCATGGTGACGGGAATGAGCAGCGCCCGCATAGCTTTGCTCTTTCTGAATTTCAAGGCCAGGTTGTGAATAAAAGCTGTGATGGCGCCGGTTTTATCGATGACGGCAAAAGCTCCCCCGACAACAAGCACAAAAACGATGATGTAAGCGGCTTCGACAAAACCCTTGATCGGCGATACAAAAAGTGCTCCCAGTCCCTGTGGCCGGCTTTCCACAAACTGAAAAGATCCTTCCACCGGGATGATCCGGCCCTCCTGCTCTATCCTCTGGTACTCTCCTCCAGGAACGATCCAGGTTGCTATAACCGTGAGGACCACCATGGTATAGATCAGGACGAGTGTGTGCGGGAGTTTTATCTTTTTCATTTTCATTTGTGTTTGGCCTTTTTTGTATTCACTGGCGCAAGACTTTTCGTGCTTTTAAGTCGAAGCGATCACCCTGTTTCATGATATGCAACCTGGCATTATGGGCACTGATGCCTTTGGTGGGGAAAATCGTTACTTCTGCCCCTGATACATCATAAACGATAACACTCCGCTCTCCAACCACATCGAAGGTGTCATCGGGGTTCACGATAATAGCTGTCGACTCATCAATGCCAACACCTAATATTTCGGGATTTTCAGCAACCAAACTGATGATCCGATTGTGCCTTTTGCGGCAAACGAAATGCTGGTCAATGATGACGTTCTTTATGAGACCAAACCCTCTCGCGGTCACAATGTTATCCGCTTCGATCGTCTCGAATTCATGACCGTCCTCGACCGCTCTTTTCTCATCACCTGTGATCATGATCTCGCTCATAACAGCCGCACCGGCGCTCGTCCCGCCGATAACACCGCCTGCCTCATAGAAATCGATCAACATTTTGTGAACGGGCGTATCCAGGAGGACGTCAGCCAGCCTCGACTGCACACCCCCTGAAAAAAACACGCCGCCGATATCCTCGAACAATTTTCTGCTCTCTGGATCCATGGCATCTTCCCTGCTCAAGATATGACTCACAACACTTTTCGCCCCATAACTTGTAAGCTGGAGCACCTGCTCCGGCCCCACCTCTTCCGGTACGCTGCTGGCCATAGGAAGGATGACAATCTTTCCACTGCGGAATCCTTCAGACAGAGCTATGAACTGCTTCATCATTTCCGCAGGCCACTCTCCCCCACCAATGATAAACAGATGACCTTTAGGTGTCGCATTGGCATAAAAGGGAATAATTGCGAGAAGACAAGACAGTATACACACCACTCTCTTCATGACAATTCTCCTCGTGTTTTCAGAATGGAATATTATATCGGCATCGGATCGTGTTGTCTAATTGTCAAAAAGGGGACTGTCACCTTTTTATAAGGTCCGTTCGGGGAACAGACCCTATATTTTTATTTATGCGTTCCGCCTGTTTTGTTCATCCGACAGTATTCTCTTTTTTAATCGGTTAAAAAATGATATAGAAAAGAGGACAAGGTCATAACCGAGGGAAAAAAAGGAGCCTCTGATGAAAACAAAATATTTTTACACACTTTTGATCATGCTGGCGATCTTATCAATATCATTTGGGTTCGTCTCTTCGAATCAATATGGTGAAACACAAAAAGAATCCCTTCGCATCAAAGGTCTATCGCAACCGGTCAAGATCATCAAGGACCGATGGGGGATCTCTCACATCTATGCCCGGAACCAGAAGGACCTCTTCTTTGCGCAGGGATTTAACGTGGCCAGAGACAGGCTGTTCCAGCTCGAGGTGTGGAGACGACAGGCCACAGGAACCCTTGCAGAGATCCTCGGACCCAAAGCCCTCAAAAAAGATATCGGCGCCCGGCTCCTTAAAGCACGTGTGGACATGAAAGAAGAGATGAATCACTACCATCCTGACGGGGAAGAGATCATCACATCCTTCGTCAAGGGTATTAATAGCTATATCGATCACACACGGGAAAATCCCGCACTCCTTCCCATCGAGTTTCAGCTGCTCGGTGTCAAACCCGGTTATTGGACGCCCGAAGTCGTGGTCTCGCGTCACAACGGCCTTTTCCGGAATGTCCGTTACGAGGTGGCCTTTGCTCAAGCCGTAAACGCCATAGGCTCTCAAAAGGTGAAAGACCTTCTCTATCTCCAACCCAAACACCCCGGCCTCGTGCCGAAAGAGGGTTTGGATCTTTCTCTCATTAAGAGAAACATTTTGGAGACCTATTTCGCTTCGCGATCTCCGGTGGAGTTTAAACCAGAAGACATAGTGGACAGCTCCTTAAGAGCAAAATCTTCTGCCCCCTCCCCTCCTCAATCTCTGATAATGCCACTTGCATTTATCCCTCCTTCTGAACAACTCGCACTAGACATGTATCAGGGCAGCAATAACTGGATCATTAAGGGAGAGCTCACATTCTCCGGATTTCCTATTTTAGCCAATGACCCCCACCGCAGCCAACAGATTCCTTCTCTCAGATACTGGGTGCACCTTAATGCTCCAGGGTGGAACGTCATCGGAGGAGGAGAGCCATGCCTCCCCGGCATCTCCATCGGACATAATGAGCACGGGGCCTGGGGACTCACCATATTTGCCATCGATCAGGAAGACCTCTATGTCTATGAAACAAACCTGCTCAACCCTCTCCAGTACCGGTACCAGGGAAACTGGGAGGAGATGACAGTCATCCAGGAAACGATCCCCGTAAAGGGAGAAGCGCCTGTGTCGGTCGATCTCAAGTTCACACGTCACGGCCCTGTTCTCTACGAGGACAAAGAGCTTAAAAAAACCTGTGCTCTTCGGGCGGCTTGGCTGGAGGTCGGAGGTGCTCCCTATCTCGCCAGCCTGCGTATGGATCAGGCAAAAAACTGGGAAGAATTCAGAGAAGCATGCAGTTTCTCACACACTCCCTCAGAGAACATGATCTGGGCCGACGTCAACAACAACATCGGTTGGCAAGCTGTAGGCATCACACCTCTCAGGGAGAATTGGGACGGCCTTCTCCCTGTTCCAGGTGATGGAAGTTACGAGTGGCAGGGATATCTTCCCATCAAAGACCTTCCCCACAGATTCAACCCCTCAGAGGGATTTTTTACCACGGCAAACCAGTACAACATACCAGATGGCTACCCCCACCCGGTGGGTTTTATCTGGACAGACCCATACCGTTTTTCACGTCTCCAAGAAGTCCTCGCTTCCGGACGCAAATTCACCATGACCGACATGATGGAGCTCCAGCACGACTTTCTTTCCCTGCCCGCTAGGATGCTGATTCCTCTTCTCAAAGGCCTGCCAGCAAACACAGAAAAGGTCGAAAAAGCGCGACAGATGCTTCTATCCTGGAATTGTGTGATGGATGCCGATTCTGTCGAGGCAACCATATATCAAAGCTGGCAGAGAAGGTTATCACGGAATGTTTGGGATCTCTACATTCCAGAGGAAGTCAGGGAAATCTTCTCCATACGTTCGCTTAAAAAAACGGTGGATATACTCTGTGCCCCTGACGGGACTTTCGGACCGAATCCAACAGACGCCCGCGACATCTTGCTCATCCAAAGTCTGGGAGAGGCCATCCAAGATATCGAGGAACGTCTGGGCCCGGACAGAACACAATGGCGGTATGGCCAGGAAAAATTCCATCACATCAAGATCAAGCATCTCCTTTCTGAGGCAGTGAATGAAGGTATCCGCGCCACCCTCGACCTCGGACCTGAACCACGGGGAGGAAATAGTAACACAGTCAACCAAACATCCAGTGGATTCAACCAAACGTCCGGGGCCTCCTTCCGCATTATCGCTAATCTGGAAGACTGGGACAACTCTCTGGGGACAAACTCTCCGGGACAATCCGGGAATCCGGACAGTCCCCACTATTCCGACCTCTTCCGGATGTGGCTCAAGGGGAAATACTTCCCCATCTTTTTTTCAAATGACAAGATCCAATCCGCCGCGGAGCTCATAACGAATCTTGAACCAGAAAATTGAATGAAGGATACGCTCACCACACCTGATTATGAGTACATGGTCTGGGAGGAGTGGAAGGATGGATTTGCCCGCCTGATCGAGAACAGGATCATGAACAACCTGGAGCTCAATTTATTCTGCAGGAAGTTCCTCTCTGATCCAGTTTTTTATCTCCTCCGAAGAGGGCAGCCTTCCCGAAGATTTGACCTTTTTGTTGATCACGAGTCCTGGAGTTACAAACACACCATACTTGGACATCTCCTTGATATCTTTGACTTTTTGCACATCAGCGCCCACATTGAGCTCGGCGAGTGCATTAAACGTCCGTTTTTCCAATTCATTACAACGGGGACATCCCATCCCAAGAATCCTTATTTCCATGATCCAATTCCTCTCTTTATGATCGTAAGTTTGTAATGTTCAATTTTTAGTGGAATCGACATTTTTTATGAATAATCCAGCTTAGAAATAATTTCCGTAGATAAGACCTGTGATCGTGGCCATGATCACAACCAGACAGACATAGACCAGCGTCTTTTTTGTCCCTATAATACTCCTGATGACCAGCATGTTGGGGAAAGAGAGAGCCGGTCCGGCAAGGAGAAGAGCCAAAGCGGGCCCTTGACCCATCCCCGCACCCAAAAGTCCCTCAAGGATCGGCACTTCCGTTAGAGTCGCAAAGTACATCAGCGCCCCGGCTACAGAGGCAAACAGAGTGGCTCCCACAGAATTTCCGCCCACAAGGCGCCCCACCCAGTCGTTGGGAATCAGAGCTTCATGGCCCGGACGTCCGAGCAGGAAGCCTGCCACTATCACGCCGGCGAAAAGGAGCGGCAGTATCTGCTTGGCAAAGATCCAGGTCGAATCCACCCATTCTCTGCGCTCCTCCTTTTTGAACCACCTCCAGACCATCCAGGCGATGATCAAGAGAAGGCTCCCACCTATAATCCATTTTCCCTTGTAGATCGAAATCCAGAAGGATGGTGAAGTCTCTGTTGGTTTCCCCCAATTGATGAAGACGAGGAAACCGATCATCGCGGAAAAATAGAGCGCTGTTTTCCAGAGCGGCCTCTCTTCATGCTGTGCGCCAATGAGCTCCAGATCTTCGACTTCTCGGTCTGCCTCCTCTTTACGGAAAATGAACTGCATGAGCAGTCCGATGACGACCGCAAACACAACGGCCCCGATCGCCCTTGCCAGACCGAGCTTCGCACCAAGAACTTTTGCAGTGAGGATGATGGCCAGGACATTGATGGCAGGCCCAGCATAAAGAAAGGCTGTAGCAGGCCCGATTCCGGCTCCGCGAGTGTAGATCCCCGCAAAAAGGGGGAGAACCGTGCAAGAGCACACGGCTAGAACCGTTCCCGATACTGAAGCGATACTGTAGGATACGATTTTCTTCGCCTGCGCACCAAAATATTTGATAACCGATTCTTTACTCACGAAAACAGAGATGGCCCCGGCGATAAAAAAAGCCGGGATGAGGCAGAAAAGGACATGCTGGCGGGCATACTCCTTAAGAAGTGCAAATCCCTCGACCAAACCACTCTGGAAACGCACACTCTCTACAGGTATAAAATAAGCGGCCACAAACACGAGGACAAAAAAAAGAAGAATTTTCCATTCTTTCATATCCAGTAACTCCACATGCGATTATCCATAAAAATCAACACAATTCAGCGACACATATCCATTCGGTCGGCTTTCCGGGCTTTCTCCATATAGGGGAGCAATTCAGGATCATCCTTGAGAGAAGCACGCAAAAACCGCATCATCTCTTTGACAAATGGTGACGGGGAAGGGACAAGGGAATAATTCACCCACTTTCCATCTTTCAGATCCTGGATAAGTCCGGCCTCATTGAGTAGACTGAGATGCTTGGAAACTGTTGACGGTGCCAGGTCAAGGGCTGCAGTAATCTCACACACACACATGGGCTTGACCTCCAGCATCTTGACGATAGTCAGTCTGTTCTTATCGCTGAGTGCTTTAAATACCTTCAATTGCGTTTTCATCAGAAGCCTCTTTATTCCTACATTTCGCCAAATAACGAAATATTATAACAGATACACAAGTCCCCTTCAAGGATTTTTCTTCCTGCTCAAATAAGGACGGAAAGACGATAAAGCACGCTATTACGATCGGGGGTCAAAAATATAAGCCCGGTTAAAACCCGGAGAGATGAGCTCGGTCCCGATCTTCCTCAGCACGTCTAAAGGTGCTCTGTACATATGGATCTTGATGGGGAATCCTTTCTCACCACCCGGCTCGAGCATTAAACCCCAGGAATGGCACTCCAACTCTCCAAACGCCAACGGCCCTTCCTCGAGATGACTGTAGATCTGGATGGCGTCGCCGTTGGTCTCCTGCTCCACCTTAGGACGGTCCACATATCTGGCTTCAGGTTTCACAGGAAATGTCATGAAAACCATGGAGGCGATCTCTTGATCCGTGTCACAAATATATCCGATGACTCCATTGGACGACTCGGGCCGGATACCCACTTTGTAGCGGCGGCTGCCGTGGATAAAATAGGAGAAGGAATCGGGATTAGCTTTGACATATTTATCGGGAATCGGCTCGAAGTAGTTGCCGCGCCAGGCCTCCTCACTCACATCCTCCACCGGTACCACCATCGTGCCCTTTGGTGGAACCTGAATCAAGCACCACAGGTCCAAAATCCGGCCTTGCATCTCCTCCGAGTTATTCCTCAATTTGTGAACAAAATCTATGCCCACGTATTGGTAATCAAGGCCCCGGAAATTTGTGTCTTCCACAAGCGGATCCTCCAAAAAATCAAATTCCCGAGTTAACGTCAGATCATAATTATGCACTCCATCATTTGAAATTACCTGAAAAGAATTCTGATAAGCCAGCCTTTTTCCCCCCAATTCCACTTTTTTGTAATTTCCGGGATCCATCATGGAAAAGTCCCTGTTTCCCGTCCAGTCGGGTTGGAAGAGAAAACCCTTGTCCCCTCCCTCGGGTGATACCCAGGAGCGCTGCCCTCCTTGCCCCAAAAGAACATCGGGATGCGTCCAGAACAGATTTTTGCCCCCGAGGCTTACGGCAAGGATCCTGGCTCCGAATTTTGGGACAACAACAAAACTGTCTTTATTACTGTTGACCATAACAAATTGTTCGATATTCTCTCTTTGTAGAGTTTCAACTATCGTTTTCATACATGTTCTCTCTTCCATATTTTGTGGAGTACAAGAAATAAAAAAACCATATAGCACAAAAATTATCGCGAAAAGGAGTGAAAGCCTTTTGTTCATGTTGGTTTCCTCTTTTCAATCCCAAACGGTCCGCTCGGGGAGCGGACCCTACATTCCTTTTTTCAGAAATCATGAAATACGATATATGAAATACCAAAACCGATAAAAAATTTGCGTCATACAGCTATTTGGCCTTAAAAAGCTCAATCGTTTCGTCCTTAAACAGGATGATAAAAGTATAGATACTCAGGGCCGTTCCCAGAGGAATAGCAACTAGATTGAGAAAACAGAGGACCAGGACAAGTATTCGTGCCCACTCTTTCTTCTTGAGCAGCCCGATGCCACCGATGACTTCTGGCAGAGCAAATATGCCGATAATCACGCTGGTGAACACGCCGACAGTGCGAAGGATAAAAATCCCTTCCTCACTGATGTCGGGAATAAAAGAGACGCCCATAAGAGTTCCAAAAATAATAAACGCCCAAAGAATGCCAAGGCCGCCGTAGACGATCCACAAGACTGAAATTAAATTGACATGTTTTTCCATGTTCACCTCCTTTCACACAATTAATAATATGATTTTCTTCTCTGTTTTATTTTAATACAAATTCACTTTCATCTAAATAAACTCTGTGTGAGGCCTCCAAATCCAAGATAATTATCCGTCCTTATTCAATTCCTCAAAGGGAATCTTCCGCTCATTTAAAAAATCGTTGATCTTGGTTTCCATGTCTTTGAGATGAGTTCCCCGCCAGAACACACGTCCGCAATCCGGACAGAGGGCGAAGGTGTCTGCATTTTCAAAGACAAACGGTGTAACGAGGTTTTTCGCATTCTCTCTCGGGAGGTCTTTCAGCACCACGTTGCACTCGATGCAGCGGGAGTTTGGCTTGACATCCTTCCAGAGATCGAAATGGTCTAAAACCTGCTCGACCTGCATGCGCCAACTTTCACTGTCTATAAAAAGCGACTCATCTTTCTTGCATTTTTCGATCAATCCCGTATCTCGTGTGAGGAGAATTCTATCTTCCTTCGTGGCAATCTCAAGGAGATCATCGTCCTCGATCTTGCTGAAAAAGACAGTGTCAAAACCAAGGATCTTCAGCCATTTGGCCAACTTACCGAGCATACAATCCACAACAAATTTCATGCGTCCCCTCAAAAGGATGATAGAGAATATGGGGATACATTTCAACCTCAATGCGCATAAGAGACAGGAATCGATTGATATACAGTCTTGCCTACATCGTAAAATACTCGCAAGTATTTTTTGATATATGTAAATTTACTAGCATTTTTTTCCTTTTTTCAAATAACTTTAAGCCTAACACGTCGCTATAAGGGGAAGGAGAAAATTTTAGGGACAGCATTGATGTTGTGCCGAAAAATTCCTTAGTGTATTGAATAATTGATACCTGAAAGGCTAGAGCCCGAGAAATTGGACACTAAGACCGGAGATAAAGATCATTACCCCTGCCAATGCATGGGCATATTTCTCCAATTTACCCAAGCGAACAAAACTCACGCCATAAGAAGCAATGGCAATGATAACGAGCATCGTGAGGATCGTAACGATTCCAAATGTGAGGGCAACGATAACCACGCCGCTCGTGTTGTGTTTGGCCGCAGGATATATGATCAACGGGATCAATGGCTCGCAGGGTCCGAACACAAATATGGCAAAAAGGATCCATGGTGTGATATTCGCTTTCTTTTTCTGATCATGAACATGAGTATGGGCGGACTCATGCGTGTGTACGTGCTCATGCGTTTCGCCATCGCCATGGAAATGGATATGCTTATGAGGTTTTTTCCGAATGGCCCTGTGCAATCCCCAGATAAAGTAGGCAAACCCAAAACCAATGAGAAGCCATGCGGCCGCACTCCCACGGAAAGACTCGATGGCTTCCAGCTTAAAAACCGCTGTTCCCAGAGCTATCCCGGCAAAGCCAAGAACGATGGAGCTCAACACATGCCCCAAGCCACAAAGGAAAGAGATAAAAAGTGTCTTGGGCAGAACCCACTGCCTCGCACGGCTCATGACGATAAAGGGAAGGTAATGGTCAGGCCCCAGGAGAGTATGGACAAATCCTATGGAGGCTGCTGTTCCTGCAATCACCCAAATTTGGCTGTCAATCATATTACACCCACAAAAAAATGGTGGACGGTAGGGGATTCGAACCCCCGACCTCAGCATTGCGAACGCTGCGCTCTCCCAACTGAGCTAACCGCCCACACATACGGATTCTGTTCGATTTGAACCTAAAGAATGTACCATTTTTGTGGGATTTTTTCTAGCTTTGAATTCTTTGCAGCATTCAATCTGTGCGTAGAATTTCCAATAAATATAAATTCATAAGGAATAATTTGAAATGTATTTATTATGAAGATCAATTAAAGGTGTATAGCTTAGGCTATCGGCTTCTCGAAGTGCAGCAATATAGGATTTTCTTATTTTGGTCGTTAAAAGAAGTTCATCCTCAGGAAAATCAAGATAGGAGTCGAGATGATCTTTAAGAAACAGATTAACTATAAACCGCCCCCACCTGCCGTTACCGTTGTTGAAAGGATGTATGTACACAAGCCGGTGATGAAGCCGGGCAGAGATTTCAATTAAATCGGTGTTTTTCTTCAGCCAATATTCTAAATCATCTAATAACTTTTTAAGTTCCACATCGATCTGAGTTTTTTCAACGCCAATGTTTTTCTCTGTTATTCTTTTTTTACCAGCCCATTTCCAGACATGGCCAAACATTTCTTTGTGGATTTTATAAAGATTGCCGATTGTTAACTGGAATGTTTTCCTTGATAAGAAATATTTTTTTGACGCCTCGGAAATATTTTTAAACTCAGCATCGTTTAATTCTGCTCTAGTCGTAACATATTTTGGGAGTAATCCTTCCAAATCTTCAGGAGTCAAAGGCGTTGCACCGGGGGGAAGTTCCTGATTTATTTTTTTCTTCGATTTTGATTCCATAAGCTAGATCTTCTTTTATCTAATATTTCTCTTCTCAACTCATCAATTTGCACATCTCTTTCTTCTTTGGAGGGGATTTGAATTTCCAGAGCAGAGCTTGTCTCGGTAAGTTTAACCAATTGTTCTGCTTTTTTTGTAGCTTTTTCATTTAGAAATTCAAGGATATTTTCCCGTGGAATGAGAGTTATCCGCAATTCTGTATTTAGGGCTTCAGCGATTTTGTAGAGAGTAGAAATCTTTGGTTTTGCTTCGCCGCTTTCAATTTGCTGAATAGACCTTAGAGATCTGTTGACTTTCTTCCCAAGTCGTTCTTGCGTCATTCCAAGAGTTTCTCGCAAGAGCTTTATTTGATCTTTAAAATCAGGATAATTCGACAGCCACTCGGGTAAATCATCGACGGACCTAAATTTTTTGTCAATTTGTTCTGAAAAAAAATATTTTTTCATGTTTTGATTATACGAAATATTATTTCATATTACAAGTCTTATTTACGAAATATTATTTCGTGTTGTTTTCTATGAATGGGTGAATATTTACGCTTGATATTTATTAAAGATGACTGTAAAAAACTTGTGATTTTCTCACAAGATGCTCAAATTCAACTTGGAGGACAAAAATGGAAGAGTGTATCCATCTGGTTTTTTTAAGCCTGGTAGAGTTTTTCGTGCCTCTCCATGAGAGTGATCATACTCTGGAGAAGTATCTCCTGAGCGGTTTCATAGAGTTTTCCTGCTTGGAATCCGGGAATGAATTGTGAATTGAACGGGGAAAACAGACCTCTCCTCGTGTGCCACTGGTGTGACAGAAAATGTTGAAAATTGTTGAAAATATGGTATCAGAGTTGAAAGGAGGATTAAGCGTAAGTCGTTGAAATTACTGGGAATTACCTGAAAATAAAGTAATTAGCGATTGGGAGACTTATTTCCTTGCGAACGCTGCGATCTCCCAACTGAGCTAACCGCCCACACGTTCGAGATTCTATTCGATTTGAACCTAAAGAATGTACCATTTTTGTGGGATTTTTTCTAGCTCGAATTAGGCGACACAAATAAAATTAAGGATTTTCGGCCTTCAACCGAGCCAACCTCTGCCTCGCATCAGCCACTTCAGCTATCCCTGGATCAGCATCCTTAAGAGATCGAGGAATTATTCGTAATATTCAAGGGCTTTGGCTTTGCAGCCTTTCCGTTGGATGTACTGATCATTCTAATTCCGGCAGGTTCATCCGCCGCAGCAAATCCTTGAAGCGAGGTTCGTCCCCTAGAAGATCGACAAATTCCGGAAAAGCAACAATATACGGCATGTTGGGATGATCCAGAGCGGCAGCAGACTGTGCCTCGCGCAAAAATCTCTCCTTGATTTCTGAGATGTGGGTAAGCTCCGGCGGCAGAAACTTGAGGGCAACGCTTCGCTTGAGTTTTGTGTCCTCTGCTTTGTAGACCACACCCATTCCCCCTCTACCCAGCTCTTCGATGATCGTGTATCTTCCTGCAAGAGTGAATCCTTTTTGCAAACTTTCTGAACGTGTTATTAGAGTTTTTGTAAGGGAGATTCCTTCGGCAGATTTTAAAGGTCCGCCACATTTACCACAATAAAGTGTATCCTCAGGATTCTCATGCTGACATTTGGGGCATTTTATTGCCATTTTTCCCTCTGATAAGTTAAATCAAACGGAAGAATAACAATTACAGAAAGCAGAGTCAACTAGATGAGCTGACTTATGTCGCTAATATTTCACGCCATTCTCGTTTTATATGAATTAGATTCAGATTGACGTGATGGATTACTGATTTTGGAAGCCTCTTTTAATGCTTGTCTATTTATTGCATTGAGATTTTCTCAACATGCAGATCGTCTGAATTACTGCAATGCTTATTGACCGCTCAACAAGAATTTAAAACTTGCAATGCACTACAATTCCATTATAAAATAATTATGACAAAAGTACGGTTTGAATGGAACAGATATAAGGACAAAGCGAATCTCAGCAATCATGGTGTTTCATTTGATGAAGCCAAAACTGTTTTTTATGATGAAAACGCCATCGAATTTTATGATCAAGATCATTCTTTAGGGGAAGATCGCTATTTGATGATCGGATTAAGCTCAAAATTAAGGTTATTGCTTGTGAGTTATTCAGTACGTGAAGGAAAAGAAGAAGAGATCATCAGAATAATATCTTCCCGAAAGCCAACAAAGAACGAACAAAAAGTTTATTTTGAGAGATTAATATGAAAAAAGAATACGATCTTAAAAAGATGAAAAGCAGAAAAAATCCTTATGCAAATCGTCTAAAAAAACAAATTACGATTCGCTTGGATAGAAAAACTATAGATTATTTCAAAGAACTTGCTAGAGAAACAGGGTTCTCATACCAGGCGCTTATTAATCTTTATCTGAGGGACTGTGCTGAGAATCATAAGAAGCTTAAAGTCGAGTGGATAGAATCCAGTTCTTAATTTAAGGCAAATATTGTAGTATCGTGAAATAATTAATTTCGCGCCATATTGCTTATTTTCCCTCGGGCAGGTTCATCTTCCGCAGCAGCTCCTGATAACGCGGTTCGTCATTCAGAAGATCGACATAGTGCGGCATTACACCGATATAGGGCATATTGGGATCACCCACTTCAACACCTTTATCCATCCAGTCCATGGTTTTTTCTTTATTTCCGGCGTAAGCATATGAGTCTGCAATATAGTAAGGAAGGACATATATGACTCGCGAGAGTTCTTCCCACATTTGAGCGGCGCTTGCCATCGCCTCCCGGTAGCCTCCTTTCTCATAACCGCGAGTCAGAGCCTCCACACCATCCATTAAGCCGAGCGACTCATAAAATACCTTTTTTTGTTCCAGTGCCTCCTTATACATCCCCTTCTGATGATAGGCTATAGCAAGCACATCGGCAGCCACCCCATGATTCGGCACGGTTTTGAGAACTTTTTGGAACTGATCGATCGCCTCCTCATAACGGCGCATAAATAAAAAATCCACACCATTCCACAGAGAGAGGAATTTATCGTAGTGCTCTACTGCTTAGGTTTATCAGCTCTATTTATATCAGAAGTTATTATCTATTCACAGGGCCGAGATAGCGGTCGAGCCAGGCCAGGATTTCCTTGATGGATTCGTTCAGCGGGGGGATGTGGTCTGTATCGTATATCTTCAGGGCCTTGTGTTCATCCGGAGTTCCTAGAAGGTCAAAAAGAGGCTTACTGGATGTCTCATAAGGGAAAATTGAGTCGTATCTTCCGTTTAACATTAAGGTAGGCGTTTTCACCCGGCTAACATAATTGATCGGATGGACTTCAGGGCGACCGATATCTCTGAGGCCTCCTGGCAATAAAATGCTTGCCTTAAGGCGTTCCTCCACTGCCGGGATGATCACTCCAGGCCATTCCCCCCCCCAGCTCATTCCGTAATAAGCAAGCTTTTGGCTGTCAATATCCTGACGGGTCTCCAAATAGTCGATACATCTTATAAAATCTTTGACCAGTTGAATTCGATATTCCGTTTGCAGATAAGTATCAACCCAGAGATTTGGCCGTGTAAAATTGCGTTCCATGGTTCCTTTATAAACAGGATAGAGAGCCGCCCGGCCATTTTTCACGACAAAGGAAAGGAAAACCTTGAATTCCATTGAGCTTTCAATTTCTCGACTCGAATTTCGCCAACGTGCTTGTGCACCAGGAAAATAAATAACTGTCTGATAAGGGGGCGCTGTATTTTTTGGAAGAAAAAGAACAGCAATCATCTGTTCACCGCCATAGGCAGCATCAAAAGTTATTTGCTCTTGATTCCAATCGTCGTGACTCTCATCCTTCCATTCTACCTGCGCATTCAGATCAATCTTATCGTAAGAGAACTGCTCTTTGTAAACCTCGAAAATAGAATCCGGAACCGGTTTTTCTTTGTAAAAATCTTTGGTTTCCCCCGATTTTACCGAACCGAACACTGCTTCGGGGATCTTCTCTGGATCAGGATAGAGAGCGCACCGGAATCCGTTTTCAGAAGAACGATCAAAGGGAAAAGATTGCCGCTGATTTCCGAATGCGTAGGTGGGATCGTTCCAGGCACCACCTCTGATCAATCTCCCTTTCTGGGTTTCGTTCCAGCACCACTCTCTCACATTCCCCGCCATGTCATAGGCTCCGTAGGACGTTATGCCTGGAAGACTCCCTACAGGAATAGGACTTTTGCCCTGAAAATTACTGAAGGGGGCAAAAATAGCATTACCCCCGAATTGAAACCACATGATTATAGGAGTAAATCCACCTCTGGCGATATCCCAATGAGATCCCGTCGGCAGACTCTTCCCTAAAAACTCTGCATAGGCGGCTGCCTCGTACCAGCTGATTCCTGAAACCGGATAATCGCCCTGCCCCTCAGGATAATCTCCTGCCTGCCATGTGGAGGGGCCAGGCCTATCTGTTTGATCCAAAAATTCGGCCAAGGCTTCTTCCCATGTCAGAACCTTCCCATCCTTGATCATCTCATGCTTCCAATATTCCCTGTCGCTGTACCCCCCATTGTTTATAAATTCCCTGTATTGTTTATTCGTAACCTCATACCTGTCTATATAGAAATCTTCTACTTTCCCAAGAGGCGTTTCTGCGCCTGTTATCCGCACCATCTCCTTTGGTATGCTCCCCTTCTCATCCAGCACTCTCATGAGATCAAAGGGAATGAATCCCTCTTTTGGGGTTAGGTTCCAATTGGAGGTTGCAGCTAAAACTGTCTCATAGCCTTCTTTTTCTATCTTCCATCTAAAGAATCCGATAGGTAATCTGACGTTTTCAAGGGGCGAAACGCCTATGATTTCCCACTCACTGTTTGGAGCCTTATATTCTTTCACGTATATATCTGCACCCGGAGGCTCTGTTTTGATGTTTATGTTCAAGGAGCATTTTGAAAAGAGCTCAGCAAGCTTGGGATCATTCGGAATGTACTCTTCTGCTTTTTCTGCTAGTTTGTAAGGTTCGGTGAAATCCCTTAAGTTGCCTTCAAGGAGCCGCTCGATCTCTGGGAGAATTTCTTCTCTAGCCCAGCTGATTTTAGCCTGGCGGTTGAAGAACCAGACAGAAGCCAGGGCCATGACAAGGACCACACAAATAGCTGGGACTGCGACCTTTGGCCTGCGGATGCGGCGAAGGAAAAAGCGCAGGTTGAATGCTCCCAGTTCCTCTGCCCACAGACTATCCTTATATTTCCTCAGATCGTTTAACATCTCTGCTGCTGATGCATACCGGGATTCCACCTTTTTCTTCAGGGAGCGATTTATGATCTGCTGGAGTTCAGTTGGGATACCGGGTTTAACAGCCTTTAGAGGCTTGGGCTCCTCATGTACAACAGAGTAGAGAATCGATGCCTCCCGGTCTCCTTTAAACGGCAACTCTCCGGAGAGCATCTCGTAAAGAACCACTCCCAAAGACCAGAGGTCCGTTTGATGGTCAACCTCCTCACCCCGAGCCTGCTCGGGAGACATGTAGGCCACCGTACCAAGTGTAGTGCCTTCCCGTGTCAGTAGTGTTCCTCCCTTAATTTTAGCCAAGCCAAAATCCATTATCTTGGCCTGACCTTTTTCTGTCACCATTATGTTGGCGCTTTTGATATCCCTATGGATAATTCCTTTTTTATGCGCCTCGTCCAAACCTTCAGCTATCTGGATAGCAATATCCAGGGCATCATCAAGTGCCAATGGGCCCTTCTCAGTCCTTGCCTTTAAACTCTCCCCTTCGACGTATTCCATGGCGATGAAGGATTCGCCGTCCTCTTCGTTGATTTCATGGATGGCGCAGACATTGGGATGGGACAGGCCTGCTGCAGTTTGAGCCTCGAGAACAAACCGTACTCTGGCTTCCTCATCCTGGATCAATTCGGGAGGTAAAAACTTGAGGGCGACGCTGCGTTTAAGCTTGGTATCCTCGGCCTTGTAGACAATCCCCATTCCTCCTCTGCCTAAAACTTCAATGATCCTATACTTGCCGGCAAGAGTGGTACCAGGAGGTAATTCCTCTATGGGTTTTAAGATCGTTCTGGTTTGGGATATAAAAACTTTTTCTGAGGAATGAATCGGTGTTCCGCATTTGTGGCAGAACTGGGAATCATCCAAAATCTCAGCCTGACATTTAGGGCACTTCATATGCTATTAGCTCCCATTGCTAGTGTGGCAAAAGAATAACAATTAATGAGAAGAGAGTCAAATTTGAGATGAGATGACTATAGACATATCCCCGTGTGCCACTCGTGCGACAGAACATGTTGAAAATTGTTGAAACTAGGGTATGGAGCTGTATTATTTGCAAATTTTACTTAATAAGATAAAGCTCCTTTTGCGGTGGAGATAAATACTCGACTCCACTTTCGGTGGCAATAGCCTGCTCATGATCCCACCAAAATAAATATTGGTCTTCGCCTTCGTTGGCAGGCGACGGCATATAGAAGAAATATTCTAAAACAAAGTGGTGATTGGGTGGAAGTGGTATATCCCATGTCCACGTCGGGCCATAAGAACTAACCCTGGGGCCATGATAATTCTCCTCCGGCCTCTCACGAGCTCCTTTCATCATGCCATGGCAGTCGATACTAAGGTGCGTTTTTTCAGGATCAAAACCTGCGGAATAAGCGGGAAAATCGTTCTTTGGCTGAACCATATGCAATTGGTCATCCCTAACAATAATCCCTTCCTCCTCAAATCTCCGCTTGGAGTTTTGAATGATCTCACGAGCGGTAAGTCCCGCTTTGATGGTCTCTGCCAGAATCTTATCGATTTTCAGATACTCCGCCCAGAGTTTTTGGATTTCTGGAGGCGGGGCAGTCTCTCCTTCACGGAGCACATAGGCGTACATTCCCTGGCTCGGTGCGGCTACGATGTCGCCTCCCTGGATCACACTGTTTTCCCAGCCCGCGCTCCTTCCCCTTTGTGACAGTCCCGTGCTCATCCGGCGAAAGACAACGACATCCACCTCATAATCTCCTGTTTCACCCACTTCGCTCGTTTTGGTGACACCCGGCTCTATTTCAGCAAAAACTTTCTTTACACGTTTAACTCTGTCCATACTAATTCTCTTAAGTAGTTTAATTTCGCTCGGCACCTTATTAATAATGTAATCCATCATCACATATTCAGACGAGACCAGCCTGTTGGCATATTTATCACCGAGCTCTTTAGTCAATAGGAGGTAGTCTGTATGCGATAAGCCATCTCTTGCACCTCCAAAGTCAGTGTAGGTCTCCCACGGTCCAAGATTAAGCATGAAATTTACAGCAATGCGTTTGGGGTCGCGTGCTTCAACAAATTCTCTAAGGCCCTTAAATCGGAAATCATATTCTGTCATCGGACTTGCTAACGGTTCCTTCACAAAAACTGGCTTGCCGATTATGTCGTAGGCTCCACATTCTTCAACCAAGTTATAGTCCTTCTCTCCCCATTCACGATGTGTAGCTCCCCAGCGACGTCCAAGAACCGCCCGTTCGATCTTGTCGCCGCCACGGTCCGTGAAGACAAAAACTCCGGAGGTACTGCCCAGTTCTTCTGCACCAAAGGGATCCGGAATTGCTATTCTCATCACATGAATCCACATGTCGATATTGTTCTTTCGCATGGCTAAAGGCAGAACGATGTCGAACTTTTCCCGGCGAATCTGATTATTCCATTCCTTTAGATCGTCCTTTTTCTTAGCCTGTTTACTGACCACTTCCGTATCAATTGGTAAGGAATGAGCCGTTGCTACATGGTATAGGCCCAAAAACACGGACAATGAAAGAGCTGCAAAAAAAACTTTTCGAGTAGACATCATATAGCCTCCTTTCCTTATTGATAAAACTTTTTTATTTTTTTGACACAATTAACACATCCTTTAAAAAATTTGATCCTTTTATTGTATAACTGCCAGAAAATCCCAGGCTTTCAACCCTGGGGATGAATGGCCCCCGGAATGAAGCCAGCAGAGCTGGCAAAAGAATATCAAATTCAATGGAATGGAGTCAAATCCTTAAATGCTTTGATTTATATTATATAAGAGGGAGGGGATAATCATATCCCCATGTGCCATTGGTATGACAGAAAATGTTGAAAATTGTTGAAAATATGGGTGCAAAGTTGAAAGGAGATTGGGGGAACTATTCCATTTTGGGCTGAAATCCGATGCGGTCAAAGGGATTAACTACGCTTGTTGTGATGTTGCGTAAGTGAGAGTTGATTCTCTTGAGCCAACGAGTATACAGGACCAAGGCAGCGGCATCTCCGGGCTTGATACTCTTATCTTTTTCCCTAACTACAGCCGTGACGATTTTATCACAAGCATCGTTTACCCAGGCATATTTCTCTAATAGTTCAAGAGCAATATTTGCGTCCGCCTCTTCGAAACATTTCTTCGTCTGAATGAAGTTGTCGCCCAATCCTTCTTCGATGCGGGAGATTGTTTCCTCGAATTCTCCTCCATGTAGCTTGTCGGGATGATCGAGAGCAAGCTCAACCATATTTTTGGCATAATCTCCGATACGCTCTATGTCGATGATGATGCTGATCAAAGCCAATCCCGAGGGTAAATCCACAGGTCCTATAACAACCAAGTGATTGATGACCATTCGTCGGACCTCGCGCTCGTAGCTGTTGACCTTTTTATCCGTCTCTTTTATCCCGAGGTCAACCTCACTATCTTCCCTCTGCCGCAGGGATTCTTTGGCTTCTGTAAACATTGCCTGGGTGATATCTAGCATCTCAAAAGACCGCTGATAAGCGCGGTTCATCAAGGTATCCTTTTTAAACAACATAAGCCATTTTTTAAACATAAAAATCTCTCCTCATTTCGAAATAAAAATCAGTACTATTGGTATGAGAAAAAAGACGATAATGACATACAGAATTGGTATGGCTTTCTTTCTCACGGCGACCCCAGCGAATTTTTCGGCCAAGGTTATGGGAACAAACTTGAGTGGCCACCAGACAACAATGCCCGACACATTAAACAATAGATGTGAAAAAGCCACTGTGACGGCTGCCAAATTCCCCGTCACCAAAGCAGCCAGCATGGCTGTGACCGTGGTCCCAATGTTAGCGCCCAGAGTATAGGGGAAAATTTGTACTAAGGTCAAGATTCCAGCTCCAGCTAAGGGAACGGCCAAAGAGGTTGTTATCGAGCTACTCTGAACCATAGCTGTTAACACCAAGCCCACAAGAAAAGCCCTCAAGGCGTTCTTAAACAGATAGCGGTCAAACAATCCCTCGGCCTTTTCAACGACTAGAATCTTTAAAGATTTCACCATCCTCATGAGGGCCACAAGCAGAAAAATGAGGGAAAGCGCAAAAAGAATCCAGGGATAATCTCCGATCAGTTTCTTCAAGACCTCTACAAGTGGTTGGGTCGAAGCCTTGACTGGGCTCAAAAAGTTCAAGCCACCGATATTCTGAAATTTTTCTCCCATAAATGTGGCCATACGCCCCAGAAAATTTGTGAAATACTGCAAAGGAAACAAGACCAGAACAGCCAGGACATTAAAGAAATCATGCACGATGGCTGCAGAAAATGACAGCTTGAACTCTATGCTGCGTCTTATCTGTGTGAGGGAGACCAGGATATTCGTGACCGAAGTGCCGATGTTGGCTCCCATAACGATGGGGATGGCATTAGCCACGTTCAAAGCACCACCGGCAACTAGCCCTACAACAATAGAAGTCGTAAACGAAGAAGACTGGACGATGGAAGTCGAAAGGATCCCAGCGAATAGGCCGATCAAGGGATTGGTTGTTGTGGTGATCAGAGCTTCGGCCAGGCCCTGACCGAGCATCTTAAGAGAGGTCTCCATAAGCTCGATACTGAAAAGAAACAGATACAAAAAACACAGAAGGAAAATGAGATTGAATAGAGTGATGTGACGTTGATAAAGGTCTTTCACTGATTTCATTTGAATCCGCTATCTCTATAGAGATATTATTCCGTTACCAATTCAAATCGCTTATATCACAGAGCACAATCGGAGTCAAAATTTGTAGCTTGGAGAAAGTATAGGATCCTCCCCGTGTAGTAGTTGTGTGACAAAAAATGATAAACATTGTGGGGGATATGTTAACCCCGAGGTCAAAAGTTGTAGCTCATGCCCAGGGCGACGTAATCGCTCGAAAAGACAGGATGGATAGCAAGGTTGTCTTTCAGTTTACTTTTATGTAATACAGGGATGATATAGCCGATCAGAGCTCCCGTGACATAACCTATTAAAATATCTGTGGGAAAATGACTCCCTGAATCTACCCTTAACAATCCGGTTAAAGCAGGATAGACGACGGCTGAAGTCCAGATAACAAATTTTACGTCAGCATTGGAGAGGTAATCTGAAAAAACCTTGGCAACAAAGAAGGACATGGCAGCCGCTGTTGATGTATGACCTGAATAAAATGAGAGTTTGGAATTCACAGTCGTTTTTTCACTGATGGGAGTATTCTCATCATAACAGTACGGCCGGATCCTTTCAGTGAGGACTTTGGTCATAAAATTCAATCCCCATTGGAAGACAATCACCTCTCCTGCCAAAACTGCCAATGTCCCCATATCCTTTCTTGTCTCTTCGTGCGCGAAAAAGGTGAGCGGTAAAAACACCGAACCGAATAGCAGCAAATCTCCCGCCGGCATTTCTTGTTTCCTTGCGATCGCACCCCGGTCGAAGGCATTGACATCCATCGGGTCTAGCAAAGCCACTTCTTCCTCGGTGAGCGGATCCATATTGTTTTTGAGGATCAGGCTAACACCCAGCATGGCGCCTCCTGCACCAAAGATAACCAATTCTTTTGCTAGATCGAGAGAATAGGGAGATATTCTTACATCTTCATTTTGAATGATTTTGTGATTTTGATATTTTATGTCTAACCTGAATTCCTCTGAAGAGACAACCTGCCCAAACCCGACTTTACAGATTAATAGCATTGCAAAAATGGAGAATATTTTCATTCTTTAGTTCGCGTTAAATGATGTTTAAAGAATTTCTTTTTTAATGCTAAAAATTATATAGAGGCAAAACATCAAACTCAATTTCTCTGTGTGCATGATAAGGGGAATTCTAGGGCATGGATTTTTTGGGTATCGGGTTAATGGGGGTCGGGCCACAGCAAGTAATTCATAACAAAAGAAATGTCTCAATATTCTACCCCATTTATCTTCTTAGAGGACTGATTTTACCACCAAAATACCGTGTGTAGGGAAATTCAAGGTAAATCCCAAGATTGCAAATTTCTTAGAAAGCTAATTTTGGGGCCAAAATCGAGCTTCTAAGGGTATTTTTAAGGTCTGGAAATATAGTAAACATTTCAGAATAAGCACGTTAGTGAGGCCCGACCCCCTTTTCTAATGGAAATCTATTAAAATCAGGTACTTACATCAACCAAAGCACAATTATCCAATTATTGTTGACACAAGTTTTGGAGTGTGTAAAAATTAGGTGGGGTGTAAAATAGAGGCCTTGCAAGGGAAAAGAGCATGCGGAGGTCGACAACAACTCTCCTGGCGGATGAACTTGTCTAAAAGAGCATGAGCGCAAAGCTTAGCAAGGAAAAACTCCAGGCCCTTGCCTACATCGACGAACTGACTCGTCTCAACAACCTGCGATATATGCGGGAATACCTACCCCAATACCTCGATGCCGCCAAGGAAGAGAAGCAAAGCGCCGCCCTCTTTGTATGCGATCTAGATGATTTTAAACTCATCAATGACAACCACGGACACCTGACAGGTGATAAAGCACTGGTCCATTTCACAAAGATCATCGAACAAAAAACGAAAGACAAAGGGATGGCCATGCGTTATGCAGGCGATGAATTCGTGCTCCTCATGCCCAAGATGGAAAAGCCGGACGCAAAGATATTCGCCCTAGAGATCCAAAATAGCGTAAGAACATCCCCTCTTAAATATAAAGAGAAAACGATCAGAATGGGTTGCAGTATTGGGATTTCCCTATT
This sequence comes from uncultured Eubacteriales bacterium, assembly GCA_964540205.1. Taxonomy (GTDB): domain Bacteria; phylum Acidobacteriota; class Aminicenantia; order Aminicenantales; family Aminicenantaceae; genus WTAW01. Next base: position 26,896 of record CAZIMJ010000048.1, read on the forward strand.
CCCCGAGGATGGCAAATCCTGGAAAACACTTTTCGAAAAAGCAGATGAGGCTCTCTATGTGGCCAAAGAAATGGGCAAAGGAGAGGTCGTTGTCACGCCGGATACAGGGAAACTCATCACCCCATCCAAGCTCAACTCGATCCTGCAAGCTCCTTATATCGTGGGTCGCGATGACTTGATCGGATTTTTGGAGAAACATCTCTCCGAAGAAGGAGATCCCAAAGTCT
>CAZIMJ010000049.1:0-2642 GCA_964540205.1 uncultured Eubacteriales bacterium
AGATCGTGACCAAGAGGGAGTAACCGATCACAGAGAATGGGAGTAATGGATAGGCGGAAAGAAACTCAAAACTCGCCGCAAAAAGCAACTTCATCAGAATGAAAACAAGGCCGGGCAAAAGAGTGACAATCAAGAGAAAAAACACGATCACTGATGCTTTTCCAAGAAAATAGTCCCTCTTGGTGATAGGCCGTGAAAAATATAGCTGGAGAGAATTGAACTTGAGGTCATCAGAGATGAGGCCGGCGCCACAGAAAACCAGGAGCATAACCATCATAAAAAGCATATAGTCATTCGTAAAATACGCTTTAAAATAAGCAGGGTCGATGTTTAGAAAATCGGGCATCTCCCCCTCACTGATCATGAATTTGAAGTCTTCCATTCGCTCAGCGACGTAAATGCCCGCAAGAAAAAGCACAGCAGGCGTAAGGGCTAGGAAAAAAAGGAGCTTGAAAAACTTTTTCCGGAACGTCAGCTTTATCCCATATCGAGTGATGGGCAACCAGGACAACTTCTTATTCAATAACTCGCCATCCCAGTGTGTATAGCCTTTCTCCTTAATGGTCATCAATCGACTCCCACCACCTCTGCGAACAGGTCCTCTAGCGAGGTTTGACTCTTGACAAAGTGTCTGACTTGATGCCCCCCTGCAGTCGCCACACGAAAAATCTCTTGTGGACTTTTTCCTGGAGGCATGTATACCTTTAGTATCCCGTTCTCTGTTTTTTCGACACGACACTCCATGGCTTTAAGTTTATCGACAATACTTTCCGTCTCGCCTTTGACTTTGAGCTCATAGAGACTGTAATCGAGCTGTTTCAAGGCCTGAAGGTCGCCTTGATTAGCCACCTTACCCTTGTTGAGGATCAGCACATAAGAACACACGGCTTCAATGTCAGAGAGGATATGAGAGGATATCAGCACCTGTATATCCTTCTTGGATGAAATATCCATGATGAGATCGAGAATCTCTTTCCTTCCCTGCGGGTCCAGACCGCTTGTGGGCTCATCAAGGAAGATAAGTTTTGGATCATGAACGAGAGCTTGGGCCAGTTTGAGGCGTTGTCTCATACCGCTGGAATATGTCTCCAGATTGCGGTACCGGCTCTCCTCTAGCCCGACATAGAAAAGAACCTCGTGTGCTCGCTTCATGGCTTCTTGACGAGGCATTCCAGATAACTCACCTAGATATGATGTAAACGCCACAGCATCGATGTTCGTGATCAAACAATCATCTTCCGGCATATAACCCACATAACGCCGGATCATCCTCTGTTCTGTCTTTATATCATAACCGAGGACGCGGCCCTCTCCCCTCTCTGGTTTAAGGAAACCCAGGAGGATGCGGAGGAGTGTGCTTTTTCCCGCTCCGTTGGGTCCCAAAAGTCCGATGGCTCCTGATGGCAGGGAAAGATCCACCCCCTCCAGGGCTTTGAGCTTACCGTAGCTGAAATGCAGGTCCTTTATCTCAACACTCATAATTTTCCTGGACTATTCATATACGAATATTTGCTTAAAAAAGTTCAACAGCGGGTGTCCCCTCTCCAAAAACCAGAGCGCGGTAGGCCTTCTCCACACGATCCCAATTCTCTTCCCTGTCCAGCGCCCAATATCTCCCCATGACAGTGACCACTCTTCCCATTGACAGAGACTGGCACTTTTTCTCGACTTTATCCACATAGATCGAGCCGCTCTCCGGTTTTTCTCCTCTTCTACCGATCAGAGAGTGTACATACACCTCTGTCACACCCATGTTCTTGGCCATCTGGAGAAGCGCAAAGAGATGGTCGATCGTCCCGTGAGAGCTGTAAAAGGAGACGATCCCCAGAAGATGGAGGGGACGATTTTTGTCCAGGGCGTTCTGCATGGCCCATCGAAAGGCTGGATTTTGGAAAAAAATCCCGTCTTCGATGGATTTATCGATTCTGACTCTGTCAAGCAGAATGCGCCTCCCGGCTCCCAGATGGAGATGTCCGGCTTCAGAATTTCCCACGGTATTCGCAGGCATGCCAACAGCTTCACCGGAAGCTTCGAGTGTGGAATGAGGAAACTGTGCCCAAATCCTATCATAATTTGGGGTGTTGGCTTCTTTGATCAAATTGCCAAATGTGTCTTCTCTCACCCCCCATCCATCCAGAATGAGGAAAAGGAGTTTCTTGTTCCTGCTTTTGCTGTGGATTGGTGTTTCGATCAGTGATTGGCCAGTCATTTCGAGCGGCTTCTCCAGACCCAATAATTCGAGTAGAGTGGGCGCAACATCGCTCAACTCCCCACGCTCCTTCAAATCCAAGTTTTTCGGATCTTCCAGAGTGAAATCCACGAGCATCAACGGAACAGGATTTTTTGTATGGCCCGTGTTAACTGTTCCATCCGCATACTGCCATTCCTCGACTGAGCCGTGGTCTGCAGTCACAACTACCGTAACGCCCCGCATACGGCTCTCATCCACTAGCCGCGCAAGCTGCTGATCCACGACCTCCACAGCACTAAGCACTGCACGTTTATCCTCGATGTGGCCTAATACATCCACATTGGCAAGATTTCCCACGACAACATGGACGGTTGGATCATCCAGCTGAGCTACTATGGACTCAGTGACTTTTTCAGCACTCATCTCTGGAGTCAAGGCGTATGAATCAACT
>CAZIMJ010000050.1:0-2374 GCA_964540205.1 uncultured Eubacteriales bacterium
ATTGTGTGAATAAATAGGAGAGGTTGAATATATAGAATTTTTGCTTGACACTTTACCGAATATTTCCATATAATTCCTTCAAGTCAATCCATGAAAAAAATCCGCAAGAAGAATCTGAAGTATATTGTTATCGCATCACTCTCTCTATTCTTTTTGGGGAGTGATCCGGTTGAATTTGCTGGAGAAAAAGCGTTTTTTCATGGTTATTTAATCCCCAAGCCAATCATCAGAATAGGACTCGGTGTCAACTTGAGTCAGATTCAAATCTCTGCCTCAGATGGCATGAAAGTCTATGAAGTCAAAAAAAATTACAAGCTCATCGCAGAGGATGTTGAGGACGTTTTTGTGAAGGGCCACAAGGAAAAGCTCTCTGAAAAATTCCTGATACAAGTTGCTCAAACCAGAGATATCAAAGAGGCAGAATTTATTGCGCAGGAACTCAGGACGATAATTGCTCATAAGGTCTTTGTGACCAAGAACACTGAGGATAAAATCGAAGGCATCTATCAGGTCATTGTGGGTAATTTTCTTACACGAGGGGATGCTCTCAGTTTTGTGAGAAAGTTAAACGAGATAGGTGTCAAAGACACTTGGATCCTCCAGGAGGAGGTCACCGAAGACGAATCAAAGCCGCTCTGGATTCTTGTGAACGATGAGCTGAAGACTTTGAGTGATGACACTGTTCTCTATTTTATACCCAGCACAGGTCAAAGCTATCTCTCATTCAAGGGAAGGGATTATCGGGGAATCTTCATCCTCAGGGCGAGCCGGAAGGGTGTTGTTCTTGTGAATATCCTAAACCTCGAGGACTATTTGAGATCCGTGGTGCCCAGCGAGCTTTCCCCATACAATTTTAATGAGCTCGAGGCCCACAAAGCTCAGGCCGTAGCTGCTCGTACATACGCTACGAAGAACCTGAGGCAGAATGATGACCTAGGGTATGACCTTTGTGACACACCCAAGTCACAGTTCTACAAGGGGATGAATGCCGAACACCCTCTGTGTAGCCAAGCTGTCGAAGAGACACGGGGTGAGGTCGCTCTGTACAGGGGAAGATTGATCGATGCCCTCTACACGAGCACCTGTGGGGGGAAAACTGAGAATGTGGAAAATGTTTTTCAAGGCCCTGCTCTGCCCTATCTCAGGAGTACAGAATGTATCTATGAGGAGCAAAGGGAATGGGCGTTGAAGAGCCAAAACTTGATTCTGCCCGTTTACATCAATGGGAATAATATCAATCTTGAGATTGCCTCCATGTTGAGTCTGGGAGTGATATCTCAGGAGATGGATCCTGTGTATTATGGAGCGGAAGTCAGCTTTGAGGAAGCGGCTCTCTGGATTAAAAATGCCATGCCGGTTCTTGGTAAAAAAGCACAGAACTTAACGGGTGAGCCTGTCGCGATCAACCATCTGACATTCGCCAACCTTGTGGTCGATGCTCTTGGGTGGCAAGAGAAAATTGACAATTTGATGCTCAAAAGTGAGAAGAAATTCATTCTTAAAGATGTCGGGGAATGGAATGGAGAGGTGGGCAGTCGCCTGGCTTATCTCCTCCAAGAGGGAATTTTTCCTGCCTTTGCAAACGCTGAGGAGATGGAAAGGGCACTCACACGCGGTGAAGTCGTCCATTACCTTTGGGGGATCATTCAGGGACATCCCGATGTGACTCATCATGGAACATTCAAAGAGCGTAAAGATGGAAAAGTGTGTGTTAAAGAGCATAGAGAGGAGAAAGAAATAGCGCTTTCTCCGAGTTATTTCCTAGTCAAAAACCATAATGAAAACAGCTCTTTTCTATCGCATGTTAATCTTCTTGGAGGAGAAGAGGTCACCTGGATCGAAAAGGACAGCAGTATCCGATTGTTGACGATCCTCTATCCTCCGTATTCCAATGTCTTAGACCGAAGCTCGGCACTTCACAGTTGGGAGGTTCGGATATCCAAGGAGGACTTGGAGAAAAGGATCAACGAGTACTACCCGGTGGGACAGTTGCAAGACCTGGTGGTCCTGACGAGGGGCGAATCAAAGAGAGTGGTGGCGCTCTCGATCAAAGGAGATACGGCCCAAGTTGTTGTTAAAGGACTCAGAATCCGGAGGGTGCTGGGATTGCGAGAGACGCTTTTTGTCATAGACCGGGAGTACGATGAAACTGGTGAGCTGACCCATTACACATTCAACGGGAGAGGTTGGGGCCACGGTGTCGGTTTGTGCCAGGTTGGAGCATACGGGATGGCAGCGGCTGGTGCGGACTATAAAGAGATTTTGAATAAGTATTACCGCGGGATCAAAATCACAAAAATCTACTGAATTATTCATAAAAAATGTCGATCCCCTTACTCTAAAAACTCTAATTCTTATAATCGACATTTTTTAC
>CAZIMJ010000051.1:0-5107 GCA_964540205.1 uncultured Eubacteriales bacterium
CAATAATTAGGATTTAGCAAAGATCGGAATTAAGAACGAGATATAGGGAAACTGAAAAGATGAAAGGCCCGTTCCAGGACGGGCCTTTTTTTTACTGTTTATTCTTTAGGGAGTAAATCTTGCTCTGCAGGAAGCCGTTGATCTTGATGTTAAAGTAAGAGATCAGATTGGCCAGGTCTTTTTTATATTTGGTCACATAACGGACAAAATCCAATTCCTTTTTGTCTCTCAAGTGACTCTCAAATTCGTCCACTTCGTCCCGGAGCTCGATCACATAGTGATTGATCACCCTGTACTGGGCATTGATATCGATCAAATCCTGGCCGGTGACCTTTTTGAAATCCAGGTAGGGAGGGAGGACTTGTAGGGCATTAAAGCCCTCTGTGTGAAGCTCGTTCACGTACTCTTTGATCTCTTGGAAAAAGGACTTGTACTGGAGAGGATTTTTTAGTTTTTCCTCAGCCCGATCCAGGAGAACCTCATACTGATCTTTAAGGGAGCCGAAATAGTCATGCAATCCGAAATGTTTGCGCTTGAACTGGAAAAGATCGATAAAATCCCGGCCGATGTAGATCTTGTCCTTGTAATTGGTCATGAGCTCCCGGGAAGAATGCGTATAGAATTTGACCTCGTAGTACCTTCCACCAGAATCCCTTTCCCTCAGCCGGGCTAGCACCAAAAAATTATTCTGCTCGATATAGTAGCTGTTCACATCTAAAAGGACAGAGTACACAGAAAGATTCTGCATGATGTACTCTTTGATGTAATCGAGGATGTCATCCTTTTTTGTGATAAAGTCTCTGACAGTTTCGTTGGGTGTGGGGTTAATGACGGTATAAGAGGGTGAAAGGAGGTAGAGGACAGGGCCAGTTCCTAGTTCAAGATAGAAGTGTTTTATGACATTCTGGTGAAGGTCGTCAGACAGGAACGGCGCTAATTCGGGCAAATCATTGAGCTTTAGCTTGGAGAGTTCCTCTATCTCGTTCATTTTTAAAATCCCTCATTACCGGAGAAAAATTTTATCACCAATAATCAAAAAAAGCAAATCACAATGGATTGGCAGCATTTTCAAATCCGCGTTGTCATGAATACTCAATAGCGTTATTAAGTGATCAGATTGTGTGATGGAAAAAACCGTGAGAAGGGATGGACGGGCATGGTACATCTCCCATGGGGAGATGTGAGGGAAGCCCGGATCCGAGCGAAGTTTCCTCACTGGGGAAACTGAGCGTGTTTTTGATATTAAATAATCTGATCACTCGTAATGACATTACGGATTTGGAAAGGTCCAAGCAGGATTTCCGTATTTATCTTTCTGAATCTGACGAACGGCTTCGTTTTCATCTTCCCCAAGAGTTCTTCTCATTAACTGGACACTAAAATACTCTCTTAGCCCTTGTACAAATAGATCCACAGCCTGATTAAAATCCATTGTTCTTCCAAGAGCCTCGGTGAGCGAGATCATGCGAACTTCCTCGCCAGCTCCTTCAAGAAAAGATATGGACGTGAGCAGATCATCATCCTCTTCGAGAGGGATAGACCCATGCTGGATGAATTTTGTGCCGACTCTTTTTTGAGCGCTTCCGATGATTTTTTTCCCACCGATTTCCACCTCGTTGCGTGAGGGATAGGAAAAACACGGGAGGTTTCCCCGGACATACTTTTGAGGTTCCGGGCTTGCAAGAGAAGGCGCCAATCTCATCTTATCCAAGCCTTTCATTAAAGCCTCGGAAATGATTCTGTAAGAATCTGCAAGAGTGGCTGTAAAGATTTCTGTATCAGAAGATGCCAGAGAGTATGTGACCTCTTTGTGGTGAAGAACAAGTTTCCCTCCTGTCATCCGGCGGACAATATCGATTCCATTTTTTTTGCAGAATTCGACATCGGCGACTTCGAGAACCTTCTGTGAATAACCCAGGGAGACTATTGGATTCTTCCACGCATAAAAACGGACGATCGTTTGCGGTTTTTCAGTGAGGGACTGAAACAGATACTCATCCACGGCCATATTCCACGAGCCGTCAAGCGGTGTATCATCAATGATAAGATCCCATTCCTTCATTTTCACTCTCATTTTTCAGAACAGTCTATTAACTTAACGGCGTCAGTAAGTTTAAACGAACCACAACTCATTAATTTCTCAAAGACAATAAGATTTTATCTTAACACTTTGTCGCTACAAAAGTTACGGATGCCTGTTCCTAGAAATAAAAAAGAGAGCGGACAACGGGATTCGAACCCGCGACCCCGAGCTTGGGAAGCTCGTACTCTACCACTGAGTTATGTCCGCTCTTTCGTTTCTGCCATTTAAGACGGGTCAATATGATATCGTTTCTGCCTGTTTTTTTCAAGAATGTGCTTTTTGAAGTGGGGCGACCGCATCATGGACGAATGGGCCGCCGGTTGTAGATGTGTAAAAGCCATAGAGGCCAACTGCGGCCACGACGCCCAGGGCAAAGAGCGAACTTCCAAGGTACCAAGCGTCAAGATTGGCGGTGAGCGGAAAGTTGTTGAGTATATACGCTGCGAAAAAAAAGGCGATGGCCGCCAGTAGACCCAATCGTGTGACAAGCAAAAGAAACGCTATCATCAAGGCAACCACCACAAGCCATCGCGCAATGGATGTAAAGTCGGACATGATAAAGAAGAATGCGCCCTGGAAAATGAATACAGGGGCCCATAACCACCACTTACGCAAAAGGATACGCAGCAGAATAAGGGTAAGCAAGTAAACTAGGCTTACACCAACGGCGCTGAGGCAAAAAAGGCTCACTGCGAGCAAATGCCGGCCTCCAGCCAGTGTTGTCGGGAGCGTCCTCCAGAATGGTTGGACCGGGCCAAGCCAATCTGGGGCCAGCACCGTGAGGCACTCCAGGACAGGCCAACACCAGACACCAACTGCGGTGCCCACCAGGAGGTCGCGACCGACAGAAGGATCGCGAAATCTCCCGGTCGTAAGCCGGTTCCAACTGATGAGCAATGTGGGCCAAAACCGCCTTAAATATGGCTCGAAAGCCAAATAGACGACTCCGAAGTAAACAGCATAAAACATTGCAGAACTCAATCCTGAGAACACCAGCGCAAGTTCACCGGCATAATACGGAACATGACTGGCCTCAAAGATCCACGCAAGCAGGTTGAATGAGAAGATAAACAGTCCCAACCGGAAGGACCCTTTGCGGTCGCTTCTCCCAAGACGCAGACTCCGTCGTGCGACTAACGCAGCGGCGATGAGTAAGATCAACATGTAAGTCCATTCCACAGCACGGCTTATCTCGATCCTCATCGGTTGTCGGTCGCTCGGTGGGATGCCCAGCCGTATTGTCTGCGTTAAAGGAGCCTCTTCTATAATTTTGAAATAAACAGGCTTGCCTTGATAGGATGCGCCTTCCACGCGGATTTTGCTCCCGCCTTTTGGAGACATCCCTTCCCAAATAAGATGCTGGTCGGATAGGGGCGGGAACAATTCCTTAGGGTCTTCGTCCGTTATTTCCGTAAACTGCCCCAAGTCTAGACCTGCGCGCTTAAAGATTCGCTCCCAGCCAGAGACTTTCGTCTCAGTCCTATGATTGCTGTTCTTTTGGGGTAGGGCGTAAAACTTGATCAAATCTCCGTTTCCCCTGAGTTGGATGCCCACCATGCCCGGCAGGGTTGGCGGGGGATCCTTTTCAGAGACCATCCATGAGTAGCGTGCCACGGGAAGCAGATAGTGCTGACTCTGTCTGTACCAGAAGTACATTCCCGGCTGTTCGTCAAGCTTGGCCTTTTCTCTACGGCTCGACGCATTTCTTTCTGTCCGCAGCGACCACAAATAATCCTTTGCGTATTCGAAGCCGTAAGCCCGGTCCTTGGGCAGCGTGTCATAACCAAGATCGTCAATAACGTCGCTCGCCACCTTCTCAAGCGCATCCGGTTTCTCAGAGAGCCCTGCGTTTCCCAGAACCGTGGTTTTATCCGCGAGAAAGGCGGCTACGATGAGCCCCAACAGCAATGCGACAAGCCAACCGATTGCAGACCGTGGACGCAAACGGCCCGACTCACCTGCTGCGGCGACCATCTCCGGTGAAGGTGTTTCCCCGGCCGCCAGCGCAGCGGACAAAGGATCTCCGCCGGGTAACGAGGCAGCCACTGCGAGGACCGATCGCGGGCGGTCCTGTGGCTCCTTTGCCAGACACCGCTGTATCACACCCTCGACTTCAGGATCCATGTCCGGCACGATAGTCGACGGTGCCATCGGCGATGAGCGAGCGCGCAACTCCAGCAGTTCATCTTTGCTGCCTGCCTTGTAGGCCGGTTTTCCAGTGAAGACCTCGAACACGATCAAGCCAAGGGAATAGATATCGCTTTGTTCGGTCACCTGGCCGCCGGTCAGTTGTTCGGGGGCCATATAGGCCAGCGTACCGACTCCTGCTTCGGGATCTTTCTGCTCTGCGGCAAGGCGGGCGAGACCGAAATCGGTGATTTTGATTCGTCCACGACCATCGAGCATCACATTCGAGGGCTTCAGGTCGCGATGAAGTACGCCCCGGTCATGGGCAGCTGCCAAGCCAGCACAGAGCTGTCGTGCTATGTCGAGGCCCTTGTCATGCGGCAGGCAGCCGATACGGCGAATCAGAGTGGCCAGGTCTTCGCCATCGACATACTCCATAGATAGGAAATTCTGCCCATCTGCCTCGCAGATATCGTGCACGCGGCACACATTAGGGTGCGAGACTTGTCGGGCCAGACGGACCTCGTTATGGAAATACACCAGCCGTTTCGGGTCTTCCGAAAACCTAAGCGGCAGGAACTTCAAGGCGACGGCCTGACCAAGCTTGAGGTCATCGGCCCGATAGACCTCACCCATCCCTCCTTTGCCCAACAAGCCTACAATCCGGTAGCGGTCAGCTAGCATAGCGCCAGGCAGAAAACGGCCGTGCATCAAGGAATCCCAGGACGAGGTCCCAGAATCGGAGGGCACCGGAGTTAACTCTTCTTTGGGTGCTTCCATCGTTTTAGTGACTAAGGCCTCTTCGGGTAAAGAAAGCCGAGTGCCACATTTTCCGCAGAAAACGGTTTCGTCGGGATTCTCAAACTGACATTGGGGACAACTAATTCCCATTTTTTT
>CAZIMJ010000052.1:0-2594 GCA_964540205.1 uncultured Eubacteriales bacterium
CCAGCGCAAACGAAAAAGATATTGCACACAGGCCGCTTCCGATGCAAATTGATGTTCGAGCTCTGCCAGAGTCCTCGGATACTCTTCCATACTCTGGTATACTATATCTGGTACCTAGTGGAGTCAAGGAGATATCCCTATAATACTTTTTTTGGGGTGGAAATAATTCTAAATTTATTTTATAAACGTAGTGATGGTGAGAAAGTTGCTCTTTGCCTCGATGTTGTTCCTTCTTATGGGTATAGGATTCATCGGATCGTCAAAGACTCTCCACCCAAAAGAGTATTGGTGGGAGATTATCCTACAGCTCACATCCAAGGGAACATACACTCTCGATGAGGCAAAGACATCCTATTCCGGAAAATATGCATACACTATTCAGTGGTCAGGCTGTATGGAACAGGATGGCCAGGATTTCATCCTGTACCATGAAGATTCCGAGCTGCTCCGATGGGAGCCGCAGGAGAAAAAGAGGCAATCAGGCATCCCAGAGATAAAAATAACAAATACATTCTCTGAAAAACCCAGCTTTGCTTTTAACTACATCCTGACAAAGAAAGAGAACGTTCATTTCGATTTCTTGGTCCGCGGATTCCGAGTTCCCCAGCAGGGCCAGAACCATCGATATTATCTCCACCTACCAGCTTCGAAGGAAAACTCTGATCACCCGACAAATATCGCATATGACTTGCACATTTATAAAGGATCGAACCAGGTTTATTTCAGTAAAGCTGACCTCCTCGATGAGTCCATCAAAAAGGATTTTCACTGGTCTTGGAAGCGCCATTCTTCCGCAGGTGACGCGGAGAACTCCTCTTATCTGTCTCATTCTTACAATGTGGATGTGGAGATCTCCATCCTGAGACGTTTAAAAAAATAATCCTCTGAATTATTCATAAAAGGAGCTGACAATAAGATATTGATTTTTCTTTGATATTGAATGTTGTTTAAATAAAAAATTGTCAGCTACTTTTATGAGTAATTCATTGTAGGTCAGGCGCGGGGGTGGTATTTTTTATATAAACGGCGGAGTTGTTTCCGGCTCACATGTGTGTAGATTTGGGTGGTGGTTATCTGGCTGTGTCCGAGCATGAGTTGGACAGACCGGAGATCAGCCCCTCTTTCCAAGAGATGGGTGGCAAATGAATGGCGCAAGACATGAGGGCTGATCTTATCATCAAGCTTTGCCTCCATAGCATATTTTTTAAGAACTTTCCAAAAACCCTGCCGCGTGAAGGGCTGTCCCCGGTAGGTCAGAAAAAGAAAATCGCTGTCCCTTAATAAAAATCCCGGTCGAGATTCCGCGAGATACCGGTGTATTGCTGCCTTCGCAGAGCCACCAAGGGGGACGATCCTCTCCTTGCCCCCTTTGCCCCGGCAGAAAAGGAAACCGTCCTCGAGATTCAGGTCACTCATTCTTAAAGACGTAAGCTCTGACACCCTAAGGCCAGTGGCGTAGAGAAGCTCGAGCATGGCTTTATCCCGGATCCCACGCGTTTCGTCTTCTTTGGGCTGGCAGAGAAGCGACTCCACCTCTTTGACTGACAAATATTTTGGGAGAGAGAACCAGCTTTTTGGGGATGTGAGATTAATGGCTGGATTTTTTTTGAGGATCCCATCCAAAATAAGAAATCTGTAAAAAGACTTCATGGAGGAAATGAGTCGCGCCAGGGAGCGTGCAGAGAGGCCCGAACGGCTTATATGATGTATGAATTTGACCAAGTCCGACTCCTTCGCCCTCATCCAAGGAATTTTCTCTTTCTGGAAAAAGAGGAAGAGCTTATTGAGGTCGCGAGAATAGGATTGGATCGTGTTAAGCGAGAGGCCTTTCTCGACGGAGAGATACTCGAGGAACGCCTGGCGAACTCCCTCCGGAGAGGCCGGATGATTTTTCATCGGATGAATGGATTGAACTCCGTCTCCTGACTGACAGTCGTCGTGGGGCCATGTCCAGGGAGGACCACAGTGTCTGCAGGCAAAGTGAATATTTTTTCTCTGATGGACCTCTCCAACTCTGCCCAAGAACCGCCCGGAAGGTCTGATCGGCCGACGCCTCCGAAGAAAAGAGTATCCCCAGAGAAAAGAATGCCATTACCCAACAAGCTCACACTTCCGGGAGAATGACCGGGTGTATGAATAACCGAGAGAGAAACATTGCCGATCTTGATCTCGTCTCCCTCTTCTAAAAATATATCAGGGGGAGGAGACTCTTTGGCCCCAAGGAAAAAGCTCAATTCAGATTGGAGAACGCTTTCAAGCATCGGCTTATCTGCCACATGCAGGCAGAGGGGAATGTCGAATTTGTCCTTGATATCCCGATTGGCGCCGATGTGGTCCACGTGACCATGCGTGTTGATCAGGATTGTGGGCTTCAGACCCTTGTGTCCGATAAGGCGAAAAATCTTCTCAGGCTCTGCGCCCGGGTCGATGACCGCACATTCCAGAGTTTCTTGACAGTATACGATGTAACAGTTCGTCTCCAGTGCACCGACGATCACGCTTTCGTATTTCATAATTTTTCATGATATTCTGAACCCCCTTAATAGTCAAGACACCCCTATGCTGATATGCTCCTCATTTAAAGTGTAGGGTTC
>CAZIMJ010000053.1:0-13157 GCA_964540205.1 uncultured Eubacteriales bacterium
CGAATAGTCCGGTTCAATAACTGTGGATCAACATAAACATCCGCACGTGCCTGTTCCGCTCCTCTGCAGGACAGGAGTTGACTCATAAGCACCGGAGTCGCTGCCAGAGCCACTCCGCCCTTCAAACTCATCTGGAGGAACTTCCTCCGCGGGATGTCCTCCACAAAATACCTCTTAATTGTCATGTCTATCCTCTCAATAAAATTTCCTTACATTATATTCATCTCTCACATTTTATGCAAAGTTGAGATGAATTTTTCTCCATCTCTAAAAACGTGATGGCATGAATTCACATTGCGTCATTAAGTGTCCCAATTGTGTGGTGGAGGAAACCGTGAGAAGGACTGGACGGGCAAGGTACATCTCCTATGAGGAGATGTGAGGGAAGCCCGGATCCGAGCGAAGTTTCCTCGCTGGGGAAACTGAGCGTGTTTTCGAACCACCAATTGGGTCACTCGGATGTCGTCATCACAGTTTTTGGGAAACTTCTGATAAATTTTCCTTAAATCTGAAGATGAGCGGCGTATTAAAAAAAAGAGATGCACTCAGTGAGGGAGGGCCCTATCACCAGGAGTAAATTGACGAAAGCGGATGTTTTTGTTTTCCAGTGAAACACCCATGGCTTTATCCAATGCAGCCTGGGAAAGGATGTACTCGGCAATGGCACGTAATTCATTGCTGCGGGCCGTCGCCAAATCCCGCTGGTGTTGGAGGACGATGTAGTTTGTGGTCAATCCGACTATCAGCTTTTTATCTTCTGCCTCCAGTTTTTTTTCAGCCAACTCTCTGGCAAGACGGTAGGCAGCAATCCGCTTGAAGTTTGTCTCTACGAGACGCACGGCATTCCTGATTTCGAGAAACACCTGTTGTTCTGCATTCTTTAAAGTCAACTGAGCTTTCTCAAGATTGACCCGCGCCTGGGCGTGTTCCGCCCGTGAAAACAATGAACTTGTCGGGACTGTAAGCGTCAATCCCACGTACCAATTGTTATACTTGAATCCTAAGACATCTTTGAGAGCATCTGTAGAATTTCCTGGTGCGATACTGATGACATTCTCAGAGAGGGGATTATCATTTTCGTAGAAAATCCGGCTTCCTGAAACGCCAGGACTCCAGTAGGAGGCATTCAATGACAGATCAGGCAGCAGTTGGTTCTTGGTATAACTGACATTGATGTTCTTATTCTTGAGGTCCCACTTCAATTCTCTTAAATCCGGCCGGTTTTCCATTCCGATGCGCAGGGCTTCATCAACAGTGATCTTATACTCTGCGTAAGTGGGCATATCCGTGGGGATGATCTTGCCAGTGACATCCTCTTGTTCCTCTTCAAGGTTTATGAGCGTTTTTAGTTGGTCTTCGTAGTTCTGGACCTGGACTTCAGCTTGGAGAATATCTGCCTCACGTGTGGCGACTTCTGCCTGGGCTGTTAGAACCTCAATTGGAGCCAGCGTACCCACTTCCACCTCTCTCTTGTTCTTTGTCAGCAGGTCCTGAGCCAATTTTAAGGATTGCTGCATAAAATCGAGATTAGCGACGGAATAAGCCAGAAATAAATAGGATTGTTCGACATTGTACACAGTATCCATTAAAACCGTCTGAAACCTGGCATCCGAGATTTCTACGTTGTTCTTGGCGACGATGATCTCCTTCTTGCTGTTTTTAAAACCAAAATTCTTGAGGAGGGGTTGTGTAAAATTGAAGGCTAGACGGCTTCCATAACGAGGATTGATCGTCTGGAATTTTGCAGTGGTATCGCTTTTGTAGGAGTAAAGAGATATGTCTAACCTGCCGCCAGTCGGGATCTCCTGTAGGAATTGTGCTTGATAGTCTGAATATGCGGCAGCGACCGAATCTGTTGCCTCTAGCCATGAATAGGAAGGTGTGTCCGTGTGCTGATTCCCAAGACCGAATGAGAATTGAGGCATAAATTTCTCCTGGGCTCTAGAAACTGACAGATTGGAAAGCTCTGGATTCAGGACTTCCACAGCCACATTCAGGTTGTTTCTCAAAGCAATTTCCAGACATTCTGAAAGGGATAGAGGGATCTCTTTTTCCTGTCCCATCAGTCCAGTAGCCAGCAATATTATGGTCAGAAGACCCGTCATTGTATTTTTCATGATTTGCTCTCCTTTTTGGAGGGGATTCAGAGTGACACACTCTGAGACTTTGTTATGAGAAGATCTAAACTGTATTATTTCTGGACCCACCCATCCAAAAGATTTATAGTTCTCTGGCCGTAGGAAGCGTTCAGCTCCGAATGCGTCACCTGAATGATTGTTGTACCGTTATTATTCAATTCCTTGAACATGTCCATGATGTCTTTTCCTTCAGCACTATTCAGGTTCCCCGTGGGTTCATCAGCCAGAATGAGTTTTGGACTCGTGATGATGGCTCTAGCCACAGCAACTCTCTGCTGCTGACCTCCTGATAATTGATTGGGAAAGAGATCTTTTTTTGCGACGATCCCAAACTTATCAAGGGCATCACAGACCAATCCCTTTCTCTCAGATCCTTTGACTTTTTTATAGAGAAGCGGTGTTTCGAGATTTTCATAGACAGTGAGTTCATCGATCAAGTGGTAAGCCTGGAACACAAAACCGATATAGTTCTTGTGGATATCCGAACGCTGTCTCTCGCTCAGCTTGTGAACCTCTCTTTCATAAAAAGTGAATTTTCCACTCGATGGTGTATCCAGCATCCCGATGATATAAAGCAGCGTGGATTTTCCCGCTCCAGAGGGTCCCATGATAGTTAAGAACTCTCCTTCTTCCACATCCAGATCGATATTCCGCAGGACATATGTTTTAACAAAACCCGTGGAATAGAATTTGGTGATATCTCTCAATTTAATCATACGTGTCTCCCTCTCTGACAACACAATCCCATAAAGCACCAAAACATGCAGCCAAGAAGCGGCAGGGTTCTTTAGCCTGGCTCTCTGTGCCTTGTTCCCTACGAATATAACTAGATCTTGAATTCCTTCTGGATATTTTCAGAAACAACATGACCATCAAACAGGTGAATGATGCGATGGCTGTATTCTCCGTAGGCAGGTGAGTGAGTGACCATGACGACCGTCGTACCCTGTTCGTGTAACTCACCTAACATCTTCATCACTTCTTCGCCGTGTGCCGAATCGAGATTACCGGTGGGCTCGTCTGCCAGGATGAGTTTCGGATGAGCTACAACTGCACGGGCGACAGCGACGCGTTGCTGCTGACCCCCCGAGAGCTGCTGGGGAAAATGATTCTTCCGTGCCATGATTTGCATCTGTTCGAGGGACTCTGAGACTCTTTTTTTCCTCTCGGCAGAAGAATAACCAAGATACAGAAGGGGAAGCTCAACATTCTCGTAAACGGTCAGCTCATCAATAAGGTTAAAGCTTTGGAAGACGAAACCGATGTTGTTTTTTCTCAGATTTGCCCTCTGCCTTTCGGAATACTTGGACACTTCCTCACCGAAAAAGAGGTAATCGCCTGAGGAAGGCTGGTCGATCATGCCCAGCACATTCAACAACGTAGACTTTCCGCATCCAGAGGGTCCCATAATAGCCACGTACTCTCCTTCTTTCACATCCAAATTGATGTTGTTCAGAGCTGTCGTTTCAACGTCTTCTGTGGTGTAGACCTTGGTGAGATCTTTGGTTTTTATCATTCTTTCCTCCTATCAGAAACGGCCAGACTTAGAGCTGGCTTCCAACTGACACACAATTTAATAGAATATTTATAAATCATAGATCCATGCCTTATCTTAGGACTAATCTTTCATGATTCCCAAAACTTTCATAAGATGATGTGATCACCTTCTCGCCCGGGTGAAGGCCTTCGAGGACTTCGTGGACGTATGCATTAGACATGCCCAATCTGATGGATCTTTTTGTCGCGATTTTTTCGGACTTATCCAGTACATAGACCCAATTTCCCCCAGTGGTCTGGAAAAATCCGCCCTTTGCCAACAGAATGGCATCATCCGAGATATCTCCCATCTCTAGGCGGATATGCAACGACATGCCTCGTCTTATCCCTTGGGGCGCTTGTTCAGGAAAGAGCATGTCTATCTCGAACCTTCCATCGACGACCTCGAGATAGACTCTATCGACATAGAGGGTGTATGTATTTCCAGCAAAATCAAAGGTGCCCCCTCTCTCCTTTTCCACACGGGCGATGTAATGTTCATCCACAGGGACCCTGACTCTGAAGTTATCCATGACATCGATCTGACCGATGCGTTGTCCCGGAGTTTTGGACTGACCGATCTCTACGCTGAGAGCAGTGAGATAACCCGATATTGGTGCCCTGATCGTTAAATTGTCTTGTTTCTGTTTCACGACTTCAAGATTATCCTGCATGCGTTGGAGTGAAGTTTCCAATGCTCCGATCTGTGACTGCCTGAATTCCAGTTCGTTTGTTTGGCTCTCAACGGTGAGTTCTCTACGTATCACCAAATAGTCATACTGATCTTTCGCCAAATCAAACTCATGCTGAGAGATCAGGTTGTCCTTCATCAGTTCCTGGTATCTTCCGTAGGTCCGTTTCTGCTGCTGGAGTTGATTGTCGATACTCGCCAGTTCCTGGCTAAGCTGCAGACGGTACTGTTCCATTTGAAGTCGCGTATTCCGGAGGTTATTGCTCTGTTGGAAGAGCTCGGCCTCTCTCCACATGATGTCCAGGAGAAGGTTCGTATTGCCCAAACGCAGGATATTATCTCCTTTCTGCACCACTGAGCCCGCTTCCATGAAGATTTCTTCGACTCTTCCCCCTTCCATAGCATCGAGATGGTAAGTATCAATAGGCATAACTTCTCCGATGACGGGAATAAACTCCTGGAAAGCTCCTTTTGTGACTTCTGAGATCGTGATTCGTTCTTTTCTCACGTTTAAGGACGATTTGCTGAACTGGAAAACAAACACATAAATCACAAATAAAACAAATATTGCCACTGCTGAATAAGCAGCAATTCTTTTTGGAGGCCACTTTTTTTTCTTTATCTTACGGTCCATTCCCATTTTTATTCTCCCGAGTCGGATGAGTACGTCTTCTTGACAATTAGAAAAATTATTATCTGCACGTCATTTCCTGTTCAAAACGATTCGTCGATTTATCTTTTTGCAATTATTATGCCACATTCATCTGACGGAGTATACTGAACAAAGGTTGTCAGGGATTGCAAAAAAAAGTGTACGCTTGTATAACAGAAGGTGTTCGATACCGGACACTCCTCTCTTGGGCAATGGAGGGAAATTTGAGTAAGCAATGACATTAAATTTTATAAACACGTGTGATTTGTACGCTAAAATGGCTTAAAGTGTTCCGAAAGCGGACACATGGCATGTATATTGCATCAAAAATCATGTAATGTTAGGCGGAAGCATGCCAGAAACAGTGATGAATGACCTTTCGAGTGTTCCAATTGGTGATTTCGAAAACACTCTCAGTTTCCCCAGCGAGGAAATTTCGCTCGGATCCGGGCTTCCCTCACATCTCCCCTCCGGAGATGCACAATGCCCGTCCAGCCCTTCTCACGGTTTTAGTGATGCTTGGCCACCTTAAATCAAGATGACGTATTATAAAGGATTAGAACAATGAAAAAAAAGATCGGAAAAATCCTGATCATTGATGACGACCAAGACATTCTCCAAGCCGCACGACTGTTCCTCAAACAACATGCCGCTCTCGTGCATACAGAAAACACCCCAAATTCCATCCCTGTGATGCTCAAAAACGAAACATACGATGTGATCTTTCTGGACATGAATTTTGCAAAGGGAGCCACGAGTGGTCAAGAGGGTTTCTTTTGGCTGGATAAAATCCTGGAAATGGACCCGTCTGCTGTTGTCGTTCTGATCACAGCCTTTGGTGACGTGGGAATGGCTGTGCGTGCTATCAAAGAGGGAGCAACAGATTTTGTCCTCAAGCCCTGGCAGAACGAACAATTCTTGGCCACATTTACAGCGGCCTTGAACCTTCGTCAATCCCGTCTCGAAGCAAATACTCTGCGGACGCGGCAAAAACAGTTAAGCGCTGACCTAGACCAACCCTTTCATGACTTTATAGGAGAAAGCAAAGCGATACAGGATGTCTTTGCCAACATCAACAAGGTCGCAAAAACGGATGCCAATGTCTTGATACTCGGAGAGAACGGAACTGGAAAAGAACTCGTCGCCCGTGCCCTTCACCGACAGTCCCCAAGGAAAGAAGAGGTCTTCATTTCCGTGGATATGGGAGCTCTGAGCGAAACGCTCTTCGAGAGCGAATTGTTCGGACATGTCAAAGGTGCCTTTACTGACGCCAAAGAAAACCGGGCCGGCCGGTTCGAAGTGGCCTCTGGGGGAACGCTTTTTCTTGATGAGATCGGCAATCTTCCTCTGACGCTCCAGGCTAAACTTCTCGGTGTCATAGAAACACGAACCGTGACACGCCTTGGATCAAACAAATCCATTCCTATTGATGTCCGACTCATCTGCGCCACTAATTTGCCCATTCATGAGATGGTCACTACAAACGAGTTCCGGCAGGACCTTCTCTACAGGATCAACACTGTCGAAATTCAAATACCGGCATTGCGCGAACGTTCTGAGGATGTCTCTCTTCTGGTAGATCACTTTTTAAAGATCTATTCAAAAAAATACCATAAGTCCCAGAAGAGGATGAGCGCAGGAACAATAAAAAAATTGGAAAAATATCACTGGCCTGGCAATGTCCGAGAACTTCAACACGCTATCGAAAGGGCTGTTATTATGAGTGAAACAACGGTGCTTCAGCCCTCGGATTTTTTCTTCACTTCCAAGGAATCGAAAGAGGAGGGGTTCGTGTTCGATACCTACAATCTCGAAGAAGTGGAAAAAGCGACTATTCGAAGAGTTCTGAGCCGACATGGCGGTAACATCAGCCAAGCCTCCAAAGAACTGGGTCTATCCCGGACATCTCTCTATCGCAGGCTAGAAAAATATGGTCTATAGACGTTTTCGAATAAATGTAACCACTCGGATTCTTTTACTAGGTCTGTTTTTATGCCTGTTTTTCTTCCTGTTATTCCGGACTGAACTATTTGCAGCCCTGTTTATCACAGCGGTTCTGGTCATCTACCTGATCTACTCGTTGATCCGCTATGTCGAAACGACAAACAGGGATCTCTCTCGATTTTTTGAGACTATAAAGTACGAAGATTTTTCCCAAACTTTCAAACATGACGGACGCGGAAAATCTTTCTCTGAGTTGAGGACGGCATTCAACGACGTCTGCGATGCTTTCCGGAAAGCAAGGTCAGAGAAAGAGCAGCATTATCACTACCTCCAGACGGTCGTTCAACACATCGGCGTCGGACTCATCGCACTCCATAGGAATGGTGATGTCGAGCTCATCAACACTGCTGCCAAACGGCTTCTCAAAGTCCCAAGGCTCAAGAACGTAAAGAGCTTGGAAGATTTTAGCCAATCCCTTGTTGAAAAACTCCTCAATCTCCGGTCGAAGGAAAAGGCTCTGGTCAAAGTCTATGACAACGGGGAGCTCCTTTACCTGGCCCTATATGCTACGGAATTTAAGCTCGGAGGGCAGGACATATCCCTGGTTTCTATCCAGAATATCCAAAGCGAGCTGGAAAAAACAGAGCTCGAAGCCTGGCAAAAACTCATTCGCGTCCTCACGCATGAGATCATGAATTCCATAACGCCGATATCCTCACTGGCCTCAACCATGACAGAGTTGATGGGGGAAGACTTCTCTAGCTTCTCTTCAGACTCTGAATCCGATCAAGAGACTCTTGATGATATGCGCCAAGCGATCAAAACTATACAAAAAAGAAGTCAAGGACTGCTCCACTTCGTCGATGCATACAGGAATCTTACGCTCATTCCACAGCCAAATTTTCAAATTTTCCCGTTACACGAACTCTTTGAACGGGTAGAGAAGCTGATGCAGAAGAACATTGAAGAGAAAGGCATTGACTTCAAGGCATCGGTGGAGCCAAAAAGCCTGGAGATGACAGCAGACCCAGAACTCATCGAACAGGTGTTGATCAACCTTCTGTTGAACGCACTCCAGGCGCTCGATCAAAGACAGGATCCTCAGATTCGGCTGGATGTCCGCCTTGATGACAGAGGGAGGATCCTCATCCAGATCAAAGATAACGGTCCAGGAATTTCCAAGGAGAATCTGGATAAGATATTCATCCCTTTCTTCTCTACAAAAGATGGGGGTTCAGGAATCGGATTGAGCTTTTCCCGGCAGATCATGCGTCTGCATAAGGGAACAATAAGCGCCCATTCCATACCGGATCATCAAACGATCTTTACTCTCAGGTTTTAGAATCCTGCACTAGTCGAGATCCCATTCTTGCAGATATTCGGGGACACTGACGGGCCAACTGAATTTGGCTTTAACCCCTTCCGCTATGCTGAAAGCCGCCTTTTTTTCCCCATGGGTGATGAACAGCCGCTTGGGGGGTAATTTGAAAAAACCGAGCCATTTCATCAGTGCATCTCTATCGGCATGAGCGGAAAAACCTTGGATCTGCCGAATTTTTGCCTTAACCGGATATGTGTTGCCATGGATCCGGACCTCGGGCATTCCATCCAAGATCAAACGCCCCAATGTCCCGTGTGCTTGATATCCCACAAAAAGAATAGTGGATTCCTTTCGCGATATATTCTGGACAAGATGGTGTTTGATCCTTCCTCCCGTACACATGCCCGATCCAGCCATGATCACACAAGATCCTCGAATGGAGTTGATCGCTTTTGATTCTGCGACCGAATGCACTAACCTCAGACCCGGGAAACTGAAGGGAGATTCCCCTCGTTCAAAAAGCGACCGTGCCTCCGCATCGAGGTACTTTTTGTACCGCTCAAAAACATGTGTGATATCCACAGCCATCGGGCTATCGAGAAACATCATCAGGTAAGGGATTTGATCTTTTCGGGCAAGCCGACTCAGACAATACATCACCTCTTGTGCTCTTTCGATGGCAAAGGTGGGAATGATGATGTTACCTCCCGAGTTGATGGTATCGAGGATAACATCTCTCAGATGATTCGTTGCACTGCCATAATCCTCATGATTCCTGTCTCCGTATGTGGACTCCATGACCACATAATCGGCCAGCTCAAACACGGAGGGATCACGAACAAGAGGCTTGTCCCATTGTCCGATATCTCCTGAAAAGATAAACCGCCTGCGGCTCTTATTCTCTTCGACGATCAGTTCGACCATAGCAGCACCGAGGATATGCCCCGCATCATGGAGACGCATCATTACTCTATCATTGAGTGGATAGAGGGCATCATAGGGGACGTTTTTAACCGATGGGAAGGTTTTTTCCGCATCCTCTACAGAATACAGAGGGATCTCAGGATAAGGGCCTTTTCTCTTCTCTTTTTTATGGCGTTTCTTTTTGTAGGCCGCATCTTCTTCTTGGATCTTTGCAGAATCCATGAGTACGATCTCGAGCATTTCATGCGATGCCGATGTGGTCAAAATCCGTCCCGAAAATCCCTCCTTAACCAATTTGGGGACGAGACCGGAATGATCCAAATGGACATGCGTCAGAATAACATAGTCGATATGCTTGGCGGGCACTGGAAACGGATCCCAGTTCCGGCTGCGATACTCTCTCTCTTGATACATTCCGCAATCTATAATTATACGAAGTCCTCCTGCTTCAAATAAATAGGAAGACCCTGTCACCTGTTGTGTCGCACCCAGAAATTTTATTTTCATGATTGACTCCATATCATCGAACTATTTCACTCCTGAGAAGAAAATCTGAGCGATGAAACCCGCTATGGGGGGGAAGAAAAAGGTGCATACAAAACGGACGGATGTGAACTTCCATCCCATGATCCCCACCTCCATAGGCACTCGCGCGATCGCCCAGAGAGACCAAGCTGTCACATAGGCAACCATAGTTCCCAGTCCTGCCCCGGTTTTAAAGAGTCCCGCAGCTAAGGGCAAACTCACATAGGGTCCTCCAGGAGTAATCCCGCCGGCGATCGTCCCGATGAGTATTCCTCTGAGGCCTGACTCATCCCCGATCCATCGGTTTATCTGAGCTTGCGGCAGTAACACTTGAACCATTCCAGCTAAAATAAAGGCAAAAAACAAGAGTGGCAGAATTTCTATGGTCATCTTTAATGATAGCTTCAGTCCTGTGATGTGTTGCCCTTCCCCTTTGGAATATGCATAGAAAAGAGCCGCCATTGCAAGAACGGCCATGATCGCTGTCGGTATCAACATATTCGATCTCCCCTTTTTTTCCATTCTTTTATCTCTCGCGTGCGGCCATTTGTAATCTATATTGTCGTGATTCCTTGGGCCACAGCATCCTTGAATGATCCCCTGTACGATTCCATCCCCTCTGGAAGGATACCGTCAATTTTTATCCTCACAATGGACTGAATATGTGACGAGATAGACTTAATAACTTTTCGGGAAAAATAAATTTCATACAGAGTGTTTTTAGATCAAGAATCCTGGGATTCCTCTTTATTTTTCTCTTTATCCTCTTCCCAGAATGCCAGGCAACTGGTGTCACAAAAGTGATGGACATAATCTGCCCCTTCTGCATGCAGTGCGGCTGCCTTGGGGATCATTTTTTTACACACATGACAGGCAATTTTTTCGTTGTCTTCGTTCATTTTTTAACCTTTCTCTAGAATATCATTTTTTATACCATCCAATTGAAATAATTTCAAGATTAGCTTTGATTGGCCTTGATTACGCAAGTATTTCCGAATCCGCGATGGCTTGAATGCTCAATAATATTGTTCAGTGATCAGATTGTGTGATGGAAATAACCGTGAGAAGGGCTCCAGGCGGGCATGGTTCTTTGTAAAGTCAGTTCCCCCCACGCGGACTGTTTGGGAAACGGTCCCTACATCGAAATAGAGCTGCACTGCTTTCCCGTTGTTCGTTTTTGATATCATATAATCTGATCACTCTTAATAACATCAACACGGATTTGGAAATGTTTCGCTCGCCTATCGAAGAAATCAGGACTCGAGGGGCTTGAAAATGTATTTGTCTTTGACTTTGCTGACCCTTCCAAAATAGTGGACAGGGTCATGATCGAAAGCGATGATCCAATTTTCCTTCACCGCTTTCTCGAAATATGAGGCCTTGGTCTCGAGAGTTGTCACAGGGAAAAGATCATAGCTGGCAATATAATCCAATCCAAGATGGGCAGATGTGGGGACCATATCTCCAAAAAAAACGAGTGTTTCTGCTCCAGATCGGACCCTCACACCCTGATGAAAAGATGTATGTCCAGGCATAAGTTCAACAAAAACACCACTGATAATCTCTGTATCTCCATCCACAAGCTGCAGCTGTCCATGTTGCTTAAGAGGCAAAAAATTATCCCTAAAATAACTGACTTTATCCCTGAAGTGGGGATTGAGGGCGTATTCCCACTCCCCCTTTTGTATGACATATTCGGCATTCGGAAATGTCGGTACGATATCATCCTGTTCGTTCCTGGTCGTGTTCCCCCCACAGTGGTCAAAATGAAGGTGTGTGTTTATCACAAAAGTGATCTCATCGGGGGAAATGCCAATTTCCTTGAGCGACTCCACCAGATCAGGCCTTCTCTCGATGGCATAATATTCATAGAACTTGGGGGGGATCAAGGATCCGACGCCCGTATCGACGAGAATCAACTCTTTGTCAGCTTTTATGAGGATTGAGTTGAGTCCCATTTGAATTCTATTCAATTCATCGGCAGGAAACAATTTCGCCCAAAGGAGTTTTGGTACGACTCCAAACATAGCTCCTCCATCCAGATAGAAGAAACCATCTCTGATTCCGTAAATATCGAATTGCCCAAGAATGATCTTGTGGGGGGTCATCTGAGGAGTTTATCAAGATCGTAAATCAAATCTTCTCGTGAATACTCAGCGATCTCGATCTCGTCTGTATCCATGCGAATGGCGTCCTCTGGACAAGCCTCTACACAGAATCCGCAGAAACAGCATCGCGTGAGATCGATGATGAATGTGGAGGGATATTTCTGGATTTCGGGATCGGGGTCCTCTGCCGCCTCGATGTAAATACATTCCGAAGGACAGACCGTAGCACACAACATACAGACAACACATCGAGGCTTGCCGTTTTCCCTCTTCATCAATCGATGGAGGCTGCGATGCCTGCGGGCGATCTCTACTCTTTCTTCCGGATACTGTGTAGTAACGGCCCCTTTTCTCTTGGATTTGATCCCGAAGAGTTTGAGGATATGGAAATACATGTTCACGACAAAATGCCGTGTTGTGATAATAGTGCCTCTGATAAGTTCGATGAAATAACCTAATGCTTTTGTCATTGTATTATAGGCTCATAATAATGGCAGTTACCACAATGTTAAATAGGCTTAAAGGGATGAGCAGTTTCCAGCCCAAGTCCATTAATTGATCGTATCGAAAACGCGGATAGGTCCAACGAACGAGAATTTGGAACCAGCAGAAAAAGAAGACTTTGAGATTAAAGGTTAATACCTGGAGTACTACTACGATCCCATGGGGCAGAAGCCACTGTCCCCCCCACGGGAAATGGAATCCATCCGCAGCCAACCAAGGGACCTGCCATCCACCAAAAAAGAGTGTCGTGAGTAGGCAGGCCACGATCAAGACCTTCATGAAATCTGTAAACATGTACAGTCCCCATTTGAGGCCACTGTACTCCGTAAAAAAGCCGATGATCTCAGATTCCCCCTCAGGCAGGTCGAAAGGAACTCTCTCCGACTCTGCGACAGCAGCGAACAGGAAGATGATAAAGCCCAAAGGTTGGAAGATGATCCCCCATTTTGGCAGCCATCCAAATAGCAGCTCTCCCTGGTATTGAACGAGATTAGATAGCGAAAGCGAGGGGAAAACCATGATCAGGCCGATCAACGACAGCCCGAGGGCTATCTCATATGATACGAGTTGTGCAGCACCCCTTAAACCGCCCAAAAGTGTCCAGCGGCTGTTGGAGGCCCAACCGCTCAAGATCACACCGTAAATGCTCATGGATAGCATAGCTATAAGAAAAAGAAGGCCAACATCGATATCCAGAACTTGAAGTTTGATCTCTCTCCCTCCCAGACGGAGGACATCTCCAAAGGGGACAACGGCGATTGTCACCAGTACAAAAAAGAAGGACAGGAATGGAGCGAGGTTATGGATGAATCTT
>CAZIMJ010000054.1:0-13424 GCA_964540205.1 uncultured Eubacteriales bacterium
TGGTTAAGGGGATTCTTCGATCCGGATCGTTCCGTAAGTTGTGTACAGATAGATCAGAGGGCTCTCTGTCTCCTCCATAAAGGCTTTGATCACGGAGACACTGTTCTCCTTCTTGAATGAAAGCTCGTAGGGGAGCTTCCACTCGATATCTCCACCTTTATTCTCTGCTTCAGTGGGGTAATTACCTCCCGCAGGCCAGTACAGGTTGATGTCTGAGTATCTCCCTTTGACGACAAGGGGGAGGGTGAGGGGGTTTGGTGTCAGGAGGACCTTCCCGTTGGAATGGAGAATCGTCGTCTCCCCGGCAAAATCCTCGAGCTCCACATCCCGATAGGTCGTATCGATGGTAATGTTATCTCCCAGCAGAGTTTTCCCTAAAACACTCGTGTTCTTTCCATCGATCTTCAGATCACCCAGGATGTTTGTCAGCATCACTCTGCCATAGCTGCTTTCGACAACACAATAGCCCTTCACGCCATCCATGTCGATCTCACAATTCTTTCCACTCACTTTTGCAGCGCCAACGTTGGCAAGGATAATGTTTCGGTAGGTGCTTCTTACATCCGCCAAGCCTTCGACATTCTGACAGAAAATCTTCGCGTTCGATGCATCAATGACGGCATCTTGGCTGATATCCTTCAGGTTGACGTTCCCATACCGGTGGAAAACTTGAACAGTCCCATTGACCTTAGTGACGTCCACAGAAGCATTGTTGCTGTCGATCGTGCAATCAGCGCTTACGTTCTGAACGACCACGTCGTCGTACTTGTTTTTGACGATCAACGGGCCCTCTACATCCGAGACGATGACTTTCCCATAGGAATTATGGATGTTTGTGTCACCGGTATTGGCAACCTCCACCACTCCATAGGTGTTCGACACTGTGACGTCGGCACCCTCGGGCAGAGAGATCGTGAATGAGGTCTGGAACCTTTTTTTCTTGAACTCTCCCCGGTTGGTCGTGAGAACGATATTGTGGTCGGTTTGCTCTGTGACCATTTTCAGGGCGTTTGCTACGTCCTGGGCCTCTTCTGCCGTTCTGCGTCGAATTGTTTTCTGCATGGTGACAACAATTCTGTCCTCTTCTGTCCCTTGGATCTTAACTTCTCCATGACGATTCACCACATGAATCACGTGGGGGAAGGGGGCGTCTATCGTGTGGGATTCTTCGAATTCGAATTCCTCGAGTTTGAACAGGAAGTCCTCTCCCCATTCGATCTCCCAATCGAGCTTATCCGTATAGGCGTGGTAGAAGAAAACTCCCGCAGCGACGAGCAGAATCAAGAAAAAAATTTCTTTTGATCTCATTTTAAACCTGGATGTCTTCAGACTGTTCTTCTTCTTCCTCTCGTCTGTCCTTCAAACCGTAATAGAACTTATGGGCGCCCCATAGGATGAGGATCACTGGCCAAAAATGGGCGAGCACATACCAGATGTCGACCTTCAGCAGGAAAAGCACTCCAAGGGTAATGAGAAGAATACCCCAGATTAACGGATCTTTTCGTTTTTGTTTTGTCATTGGTTCCTCCTCTACTCTCTCTCTTTGTTTTTTGCCATGTAGTCCACTATGAGCTTCACACCGATGATGATGACAAGGAGAGGCCAGAGATTCCAAATTCTGCTGTAGGTGACCAGAAAGCTGGAATTTGCCATGAGAAAAACGACTCCGAGGACCATGAGGACGATCCCCCAAAATACAGAGCCCGTTCTCACAAACTCGGGAAGTTCTTCAATTTTTATCTCGTCTACCTCTCCACCTGACAAGGCTTGCCTATTGATCGCACTGGCTGTCACGATCGCATCGATAAATTGGTAGAAGTACAAACCACCGAGCATAATGCCCAAGAACGGTGCCGAACCTTCTTCCTGGGCCAGCATAGTGATCATGATCGCGGCTCCGAGGAGAACGACCAGAAATTTTAGCGGCTGACCGTTGTACAGAGCGCCTGTCCCCGGAAAAAAGAAGGACAAAATGCCCGCAAGTAGCGGAGATTTAGGGGGTCGCTTTACAATAACTTTCTCTTCCATATCATACCTCCATATGTATTGGTTTATTCCCCGTTCCTTCCAAAAGGCTGTTTCCTTTTGATGGTATCGAGGATATTATCCTTGTGTTCACCCAAGGATGTTGTGAATGTTTCCGCCTCGGAGTACAGCTTGCCGATTTTACCGTACCCCATATGAACCTGGCGGTTTATTGACTTGTCGATCACGCTCTTTTCCGGATGGAAAAGATAAAAGGACATAACCGTCAGCAGGATAGTTGCCGCTGCCATGTAGGGTTGCAGCGCTGGCCTCACCAAGAAATCCAGGCTGAGCCGGAATTTTCTCTTTCTGTGCGGGATGTCATAGAGTCTCTCCAGCAGTTCCTCACTCATCTCTGCCTGAGGAAAATCAGCCAAAGATTCCTGTGTATCCCTCAACAGATCGAAAAGGACGGAGCAATCCGCACAGCTTTTGAGATGCTCCTCGACTGCCAGCCTGTCTTTAGCTGTCAGCTCATCCTCTAAATAAGAAGACAAAAGGTTTTCGATAAGTTTACATTCCATTTTCCTTCTCCTTTTGTTCTCTGAGGACTTTTGCCAGTTGGATCCTTCCTCTGTTGACACGGGATTTGATCGTTCCCAGGGGGAGAGCCATGATCTCTGCCACCTCTTCATATTTTTTCCCCTGGATATCCCTCAGAATAACGGCCATCCGGATGTCTGCCGATAGGTGGTTGAAGCCTTCCCATACTCTTTTTTTTGTCTGTTCTCTCATGACGGCGTCTTCCGGGCTAATCTCTGTTGTTTCTTTCAGGCTGTATTCATCGAACTCATCGCGTGTCTTCTTTTCCCACTTGGTGCGGCGGTATTCATCGATCAGGTGATTCCGTGCAAGAGTCAGGAGCCATGCGTCGAAATTCCGGTCGAAGTCGAATTTTTTCAAGGAGTTGTGGAGCTTGAGAAAGATCTCTTGTGTCCTATCCTCAGCCTCTTCACGGGTTCCGGAGAACTGGTAAGCCAGGCTGAAGATTCTTCGCGAGTAGGTGTTAACCAGCATTTGCCAGGCTCCTTCGTTTCCTTTCAAGCATTCTTTGACTATCCTTTCTGTTTGCACTAATCACACCTAAATAGACGAGATCCTGTTCCAAAAAGTTCCGTCAATTGGGCAAGAAATATAGGCGGGAAGAGAGATTTGAGAATGGCTCGAATACAGGCCGATTTTTGTTTGTGTCACGGGGAGCATGTTGGCTTCTTCCATTCTAGTTTTCAGGTAGAGTACTGTCAAATAAGATTACGATAAGGAAGTATCCTTATTTCCGTGATGCTCTCAAGTCAAATGACAATAGCAGGAGCTCGTCACAGTCCATATTCGTCGAAGACCCCCCCCACCCACCACCATCCGACTCATAAGGACAGTGACTCGCTCTTTTTTCCGTCTATTGCGCTTATCACGGAAACAAGGATGCTTACTTGCGATAAAGAAATATTGACTTCAGAAAGAAGTTATGGGACTATAACTTGTTTTTAAATCTCATGGAGTATCTTCGAATATTTATTCCAAGCAAATTACGAATCAACCTGGATTATTCACGAGTCGAGGCTGCCACATATGCGAGGCGTCGGCGTATGAATAGTGCAGGTTAAAGGGAGGGACTAGATGGAAGGTATTATCGGATATGGTGCGTACATTCCCCGAAACAGGATCAAAGTCGAAGAGATTGCTAAAGTTTGGGGAGCGGATGCACCCAGCTACAAGAAAGGTCTGATGCTCGAAGAAAAATCAGTTCCCTCTCCTGACCAGGACACCATCACGATGTCGGTGGAAGCGTCCAAAAATGCTCTAAAGAGGGCTCAGATCGATCCTAGAGATATCGGTGCGGTGTATATCGGCTCGGAATCTCACCCTTACGCGGTAAAGCCCAGCGGAACGGTGCTTGCCGAGGCAATCGGGGCCACGCCGGATGTTCACACCGCTGACCTGGAATTTGCGTGCAAAGCAGGGACCGAGGGAATGTTTATAGCCCTGAATTTGGTTGCATCAGGTGTTATCAAGTACGGGCTCGGGGTCGGCGCAGACACGTCTCAAGGGGCGCCAGGAGATGCGCTGGAATATTCGGCTGCCGCTGGTGCAGCCGCGTTTATTTTCGGCAAGGAAAACCTGGTTGTCAAGGCTCACGAGACATACTCCTACATGACGGATACGCCTGATTTCTGGAGGCGCGAATACCAGTATTATCCTCAACACGGAGGCCGTTTTACGGGCGATCCTGCTTATTTTAAGCATATCACCGGAGCAGCTCGGGGTATTATGGATATGGCAGGGATGAAACCCCAGGATTTTCAGTACGTTATTTTCCACCAGCCCAATGGAAAATTCCCCTTGAGAGTGGGAAAGATGCTCGGATTCCAAAAGGAACAGATCGAACCCGGTTGGCTGGTCAATAAGCTCGGAAACACATACTCCGGTTCCTCCCCCTTGGGCCTGACCTCTACTCTGGACATCTCCCAGCCGGGAGACATGATATTGCTCGTTTCGTATGGATCGGGAGCGGGGAGTGACGGCTTCATTTTTGAAGTCACGGATAGGATCAATGAGGTGCGGGAGCGTGCTCCGAAAACGAGAGACCTCCTGAGCAAAAACGTCAATTACCTGGAATACGGCGAATACGCCAAGTTCAGGCACAAAATCAGGAAGGCGGACTAGGAGGATCCAATGAGAGAAGTTGCAGCAATTGGTGTTGGGATCACAAAGTGGGGGGAGCTCTGGAAACAATCCTTGAGAGACATTTATGTCGAGACAGCGCTCCTGGCTTTGGAGGATGCGGGGGTAGATCGGATCGATTCCATGTATGTGGGTTCCATGTCCTCCGGACTTTTTGCGGGGCAGGAGCACATCGCCGCACTCCTGGCTGATTATTTAGGCCAGTCGCCTGTCCCATCGACAAGAGTGGAGACTGCGTGTGCCTCTGGAGGGCTTGCCCTCAGGCTGGGATACATGGAGGTTGCTTCAGGGATGAGTGAGGTCGTTCTGGTCAGCGGAGTCGAGAAAATGACCGACGTCAGTGGAAACGAAGCGACATATGCCCTGGGAACAGCCGCAGACCAGGAATATGAGGGGTATCACGGCATCACCTTTCCCGGGCTTTATGCGTTGATCGCTGTGGCCCACATGGAAAAATACAGCACGACTCGAGAACAACTGGCCATGGTTTCCGTAAAAAACCATAAAAACGGGTCAAAAAATCCTGTGGCCCAGTTCCCCTTTGAGATCACTGTGGCCCAGGTCCTCAATTCCGTTATGGTGGCCGATCCGCTGAGAATTCTGGACTGCTCACCCATAACAGACGGGGCAGCGGCGATCATCCTGTATCCTGCAGAATTGGCAAAAAAAATGGGAAAGCCAGTCGTTAAGATCATCGGTACAGGTCATGCTACAGATACGATCGCAATCGCTCAGAGGGCAGACATCACCTGGCTCAACTCCACTTATCTTGCAGCCAAGAGTGCGTATGCTATGGCAGATAAAAAACCCGAGGACATCGATATTGTGGAAGTTCATGACTGTTTCACCATCGCTGAGATCTGCGTGACAGAAGCCCTTGGTTTTGTAGAAAGAGGCAAAGGGGGCGAAGCCGTGGAACAGGGATTGACGGCCATCGATGGGAAAATTCCCGTGAATCCCAGCGGCGGATTAAAATCAAAAGGACATCCTGTGGGCGCTTCAGGAGTGGCCCAGGCTGTGGAAGTGGTCAAGCAGCTCAGGGGTGATTGCTGCGATAGGCAGGTCCCGGATTCCCGGATAGGGATGACACAGAACATGGGCGGAAGTGGGGCGAGCTCAGTCGTCCACATCTTCGAGAGAGAATAGGAGGAAGATCAAATGTCGACACCAGCGAGATATTGGAGAGAAATTCCCCAGAGGTATCGGCTCGAAGCAAACAAGTGCAGCAGCTGCGGAAAGATATTTTTTCCTCCGCGGCTGATCTGTAATGTATGCCAGAGCAAAGACCTGGAAAAGACAAAACTGGCAGAATCAGGGAAAGTCATCACCTACACCATAATCCGTGTGCCCCCTCATCAGTTTGTGGACCAGGCCCCCTATGCTGTCGGTATCGTGGAATTGGACGATGGCGTCAAGATCATGGGACAGATTGTTGACTGTGATTTTGAGGATATCAAGCCCGGATTGAACGTGAAGATCGAATTCCGAAAGATCTATGATGTGGGCGAATCGGGAATACTCTGTTACGGGTACAAGTTCGTTCCTCAATAATATCCGATTATTCAGCTAGTTCCGACCATCTGAATAATCCGAAAAAAATTAACTCTGAGTTAGCCAATATTCCAAATCATCCTTTTTATATTATCGCATTTCCGAATTCGTGATGTCATGGATACTCCATAGCGGTATTGAGTGATCAGATTGTGTGATGGAAAAATCCGTGAGAAGGGATGGACGGGCATGGCACATCTCCCGTGGGGAGATGTGAGGGAATCCCGGATCCGAGCGAAGTTTCCTCGCTGGGGAAACTGAACGTGTTTTTGATATCATATAATCTGATCACTCTGAATGACATCAACACGAATTTGGAAATGCCATCTTTTAATAATTTTGGGTTGAACAAAATGAAGTTTGGACATAAGATTGTAAAAGGCTTGGATTTCTCGAAATTGGAAGATTTGAAGGATAATCCAGGTTAATGGATGGGAAAATTGAATAGACTAAAATTGAGGTAATGCCATGTTTAGAATAGACAGCAAAGTGGACACCCAGAGCAAAGAGTATAAAGAGAATTATGCCCATATGAGAAAGATCGTCGATGAATACGAGGAACGATGTGTAAGGATCCGGGAGGGAGGCCCGAAGAAATACAGAGATCTCCAGAAATCTAGGGGAAAACTGCTCGTTCGGGAACGGCTGGAAAAACTCTTTGACCCGAACACGCCTTTTCTGGAACTCACGCCACTGGCTGCTTATGACATATATGATAACGAAGCCCCCAGTGCAGGCGTCATCACGGGTATCGGTGTTGTCCAAGGACGGGAGGTCTTGGTCGTGGCCAATGACCCGACGGTCAAGGGCGGAACCTATTTTCCGATGACGATCAAAAAACATATCCGTGCACAAATGGTTGCAATGGATAATCGCCTTCCCTGCATCTATCTTGTGGATTCAGGGGGGATCTTTCTCCCCCTTCAGGAGGGAACGTTTCCGGACAAGGAACATTTCGGCCGGATCTTCTACAATCAGGCAAGGTTGTCCGCGCTCGGCATTCCTCAGATATCCATTGTTATGGGATCGTGCACAGCGGGCGGTGCTTACGTTCCTGCTATGAGTGACGAAACCGTCATCGTCCGCCAGCAGGGCACGATTTTTATCGGAGGTCCACCGCTGGTCAAGACAGCAACAGGAGTGGATGTCACCGATGAAGAACTGGGAGGGGCTGATGTGCACTGCCGCATATCCGGCGTATCCGACTACTATGCACAGAACGACCAGCATGCTCTTGAGATTGCGCGCAATATTGTCGAGACCTTGGACCCGCCGAAGAAGTTTTCGCTGGGTATGGCAGAACCTGAGGATCCCTACTATGATCCGGAAGAGATATACGGGATCGTACCCTCGGATGTGAGGAAACCCTACAACATCAAGGACGTCATCGCCCGCATTGTCGACGGCAGCCGGTTTCAGGAATTCAAGGAGCACTATGGGCAGACCATTGTGTGCGGTTTTGCCCGGATTATGGGATATCCCGTGGGTATCGTAGCCAATAACGGCGTTCTGTTCTCGGAAAGCGCAGTCAAGGGCGCTCATTTTGTCACGCTGTGTTCCATGCGGAAGATCCCCCTCATCTTCCTCCAGAACATCACGGGTTTTATCGTGGGCAAGCAGTATGAACACGGTGGGATCGCTAAGGATGGGGCAAAACTCGTCCATGCGGTGGCAAATGCCGATGTGCCAAAGTTTACGGTGATCGTGGGTGCTTCGAACGGCGCCGGCAATTACGCCATGTGTGGCAGAGGTTATCTCCCGCGGCTGCTCTGGATGTGGCCCAATGCCCGGATCTGTGTTATGGGAGGAGAGCAGGCTGCCGATGTGCTGGTGACTGTCAAAGCCAATAGGCTCAAGGCTCAGGGCAAAAGAATGACAAAAGAAGAGATCGAACAGATGAGGAAACCGATATTGGAGAAATATGAACACGAAGGAAGTCCGTACTACAGCACGGCTCGTCTCTGGGATGACGGGATTTTAGATCCCTTAGAAACAAGGGAGGCTCTGGCATTGGGGATCTCCATGAGCCTGAATGCTCCCATCCCCGATTATAAGGTTGGTATTTTCCGGATGTAAGATGATCGACATGGAAGGCCAACTGGAGATGGAATTTTCTGAGCACAGGAGAACAGGAACTCCAAGATGACAGAAATAAAATACAAAACGATAGTGGTAACAAAAAAAGATAGGGAGGCGGTTCTCCGGATCACCTTCAATCGCCCTGAAATCCATAATGCTTTTAATTCTGAGGCGATCCTTGAATTGACCGATGCCTTTGACAGGGTCAAAGCGGATGATTCTGTCAGAGTGGTCGTCCTGACCGGAGAAGGCAAGTCCTTTTGCGCAGGAGCGGACATCAACTGGTTGCGTGAGATCATCCGGTATTCCTTCGATCAAAACCTGGAGGAGTCTCTCCAGCTGGCAGAAGTCCTGTATAAGATCTACACCCTACCCAAGCCCACGATCGCGATGGTGAATGGTACTGCTATTGGGGGAGGCACGGGATTTCTCTCTGTGTGTGATATTGCTGTTGCGGCGGAAGAGGCCAAGTTTGGCTTGAGCGAAGTAA
The DNA here is from genome assembly GCA_964540205.1 of uncultured Eubacteriales bacterium. GTDB lineage: Bacteria > Acidobacteriota > Aminicenantia > Aminicenantales > Aminicenantaceae > WTAW01. The sequence goes on from CAZIMJ010000054.1 coordinate 8,828, forward strand.
AGATCGGGCTGGTGCCGGCTACGATCTCTCCCTATGTCGTACGAAAGATCGGAGAGAGCAAAGCCAGGGAGTATTTCCTGACCGGGCAGAGAATATCTGCACAAAAAGCTTTGGAGATCGGCCTCATCAATGAAGTTGTACCCAGGAAAAAGCTGGAAGAGCGTATCGAGGAGTTGATCGAGCAGTTTCTCGCCTCAGGACCCGAGGCCATAGCCAGCTGTAAAGAGTTGATCCTCAATGTGCCGCGCATGAGCCTTGATGACGTCAAGGAATATACTGCCCGTCTGATCGCCAACCTGCGCATTTCAGAGGAGGGCCAGGAAGGAATGAGTGCTTTTCTCGAAAAACGCAAACCCCGTTGGACTCTATCCAAAGAGCGCAAAAAAGATTATAAAGCGTAATACGGAAAACGAAAAGGAATACGAATGTTCAAAAAGATATTGATCGCCAATCGTGGAGAGATCGCAGTTCGTATCATCAAGGCTTGCCGTGAGTTAGGTATCTCAACCGTGGCATTGTTTTCCGAGGCCGACAGAAACAGCCTCCATGTCATTTCTGCGGATGAAGCTCTGTGCATCGGTCCTGCTCCTGCTATAGACAGCTATCTCAATATCGACCGGATCTTGGAAGCCGCCAAAAAGACAGGCGCAGAGGCCATCCATCCCGGGTATGGTTTTCTTGCTGAAAACGCCGACTTTGTCAAACGCTGTGAGGAGGAAGGGATCGTGTTTATTGGTCCCGATTCCAAATCCATGCAGCTTGTGGGTGACAAGGTCCGCTCTAGGCAGACGATGGAAAAGGCCGGAATCCCCATCATTCCAGGAATGAAAAGAATTCCCTCTGCCATGACGGAATACGCAACAGAAGCACAGAGGATCGGGTTTCCCGTCATGATCAAGGCGTCTGCCGGAGGCGGTGGCAAGGGGATGCGGATCGTTCACAGCGAGAAGGATTTGGAGGCCGGCCTCGAGGCAGGTCAACGGGAGGCCAAATCCGCCTTCGGTGACGAATCCGTCTATCTGGAAAAATACATCGAGGAACCCCGGCACGTGGAGTTCCAGGTTCTGGCCGACAATCACGGCCATGTCGTTCATCTTTTCGAGAGGGAATGCTCCATCCAGAGAAGACATCAGAAGATCGTGGAGGAATCTCCCTCGCAGGCCCTGGATCCTGAGCTCCGGGCAAAAATGGGGGAGACAGCGAAAAAAGTCATCGAGGTGTCCGGGTACAACAACGCGGGAACTGTCGAATTTCTCTTGGACAAAAAAAAGAATTTCTTCTTCCTGGAGGTCAATGCGCGGCTTCAGGTCGAACATCCTGTGACAGAATTTATTACCGGAATCGACCTGGTCCACCAACAGATAGCCATCGCTTCGGGTGCAAAACTCACATTTTCTCAAGACGAACTCAAACAAAAGGGGCATGCGATCGAATGCCGCATCTATGCGGAAGACCCCATGAACAATTTCCTGCCTTCTGCAGGGAAGGTGCATTTCCTCAAGGAACCCAGCGGGCCGGGAGTTCGACACGACTGCGGCATCTACAGCGGCTGTGATGTTCCCATCTTTTATGACCCGATCTTGGCTAAGCTGATCGTTTGGGCGGAAGATCGGCCTATGTCTCAACAGCGGATGATCAGTGCGCTGGATGACTATGTCATCTTGGGCATACAGACAACCATCGATTTTCTCAAGGATGTGATCGCTCATCCCCAATTTCAAGCCGGTGAAACGACGACGAGCTTTATCGAAAAATATTTTAGCCAATGGAGGGGAAAAGAAAAGGCAGAGGAAGCGCGTTTGATAGCGGCCTTGGCATCTGCATTCGACAGCCAATCTAAGTCGTTCAGCCCTCAGGCTGCAACGGTCAGGGATGTTGTGCCGTCGCCTTGGCAGACACTCGGGAAATGGCGCCTGGGAGGAGGGAACTGAGGTGGATTACGAATTTTTGATCGACGATGTCTTGAAAAAAGTTATGCTGGAAGAAAAAGAGGGGCGGTTTTTGGTCAAAGATGAAGAATCAACCTATGAAGCCGACATTCAATATATCTCTCCGGGAATTATCTCCATCTTGATCGAACAGAAGTCTTTCCGTGTTTATGTGGTCAAAGATAATGACAAGAGGTATATGTATTTTCAAGGACAACATTTCACAGTTCAGGAACCCGCAGATGAAAGTGGAAGTGCGCATGCAGGTGAAGAGGGGTCTCAAGAGGATAAGCTTGTAGTGAAAGCTCCTATGCCCGGCAAGATCATCAAAGTTTATGTCAAAGAGAAGGAAGAGGTCAGGAAAAACCAAACTCTGGCGATCGTGGAAGCCATGAAAATGGAAAACGAGATCAAATCCTCCATAGATGGCCTTGTCAAAAAAATCCATATCTCTGCAGGAGACCTTGTCGATTCGGAAATGCCGCTTATTGAGCTCGAGAATATAGAGTGATCTTGGAGCTCGTTCGGTCCGTTCGGGGAGCGGACCCTACAGTTCATTTTTGATTTCGCAAAAGAGTTGACATTTATAGCGTGACATCTGATACTTTCTAATAAGAAATATATATATTCATTGTGGAACCTGAATGATTCACGTGCCAAGGTTACCGCAGTGGCCATGTTGATTAAAGGAGGCCTCGGATGTTTCGGCTGAGGGGACAATTCAGTGTGTTGTGGCTGGCCATCAACATTTTATTCGTGGGCTCGCTGTGCTTTGCCCAGACCCCCCCTAAATTCTACACAGACCTGTTCAAACACGTGAAATGGCGGCAGATAGGCCCTGCTGCTTTTGGTGGCCGGATCGATGATGTAGAAGCTGTGGTCGGGAAGCCGCATATCATATTTATCGCCTCTGCCTCAGGTGGGATCTTCAAGAGCGAGGATAATGGAACGACATGGAAGCCTGTTTTCGATGAGGAAGGTACATCTCTCTCTATCGGAGATATTGCCATAGCACCGACCGATCCCGATATCGTATGGGCAGGAACTGGGGAACCCAACAACCGCCAGAGCTCCTCTTGGGGAGATGGTGTGTACAAATCCATCGATGGTGGAGAGACATGGGTTCATTTGGGGCTAAAAGAAACGCATCACATCGGCCGTATTGTCATAGATCCTCGGAATCCGGATGTCGTTTTTGTTGCCGCTCTCGGTCAGCTTTGGGGGCCAAACGTCGAACGGGGTCTTTTTCGCACAAAGGACGGCGGCCAAACATGGGAAAAAATCCTGTACGTAAGTGAACATACAGGTGCTGTAGATGTGGCCATCGAAGACAACGGCCGGATTGTCTATGCAGCCATGTACCAGAGGCGCCGCCGCGCGTGGGGCTTTGTCGGAGGGGGACCTCAAAGTGGTCTGTACCGTTCATTGGATGGGGGAGATACCTGGCAGAAACTCACGAATGGATTGCCTGCAGGGCAATCAGGACGGATCGGTATAGATATCTCCAAGAGCCATCCCAACATCGTCTATGCCATAATCGAGAATAAAGAGGGTGGTGTCTTCAGGTCTGAAGACAGAGGGAAGAGCTGGACAAGGATGAATAAACTGAATCCCCGCCCCATGTATTACAGCCAGATACGTGTAGATCCAGTTAATCCCAACAAGATCTGGGTGTTGGGCACTTATATCTTTGTCTCTATAGATGGAGGCAGGACATTCTCAAAGGAAAAAACGGGGGATAAAATCCATGTGGACCACCATGCCCTTTGGATCGATCCCACGAATACGGACCATCTCCTGTTGGGAGGCGACGGGGGATTTTATATGTCCTACAACGGGAGTAAAACCTGGCGTTTTATCGACAATCTCCCCATCGCCCAGTTTTATGCGATAGGGATCGATCACAGGGAAGGGAATCCCTACTGGATCTATGGCGGAGCTCAAGATCACGGCGTTTATGGTCTTCCCAGTAAAACCTTCAGCAAGATGGGGATCACAAACGGGGATGTCCTCAACGTAGCCTACGGTGATGCTTTTCATGTGGCGGTGAATCCAGAGAATTCCAATGAACTCTACGCTGAAAATCAGGGCGGGAGACTGATACATATCGACTTAAACACCCGGGAGGAGAAGTACATCAAACCTGTTCCCGATAATCCAGGGGAAACCTACAGGTTTGGGTGGAAAAGCCCACTTGTTATGTCTGCCCACAATCCCGACATCATCTATTATGGCGGGAATAAGATGTTCAAAACAACCAATCAAGGGTACAACTGGCAGGTGATAAGTCCGGACCTCACAAAGGATCAGGATTGGAAATCGATCCCTATAATGGGGATGATGAGGAATGAAAGCACACTTTCCAGAGATGATGGTGTTGCTCACTACGGAACTCTGACCTCTCTTTCTGAATCCCCCCTCCAGGTGGGATTGATCTATGCAGGCACGGATGACGGGAATATTCAAATGACCAGAGATAATGGAAACTCATGGATAGATCTGACAGAGCGCTTCCGGTTAACTGCATCGCGCTGGGTCAGTTGCGTTCTGGCCTCCATCCACCAGCCGGGGACTGCCTATGTGGCTTTTGATGGACATCGTGACAATGATTTCTCTCCTTATGTTTTTAAAACGACCGATTTTGGCGCGTCCTGGACAAGTATTTCCGG
>CAZIMJ010000055.1:0-5141 GCA_964540205.1 uncultured Eubacteriales bacterium
TGTTTTTGGCCCCTTTATCTTGTCCTCTGGGATAAGGGTCAGCCATAGGAGAAGAGCCATAAGAAAAGAGAACAGTTTGAGACCCCAATTCCTCAAGAACACGTTTCGTAGAGTTTTTATCATCATTATCTGAAATATTTAATCAAGTCTTCTTTGAGCTGGTCTTTGCTCAAGCCCCTTTTTAATTTCCCCTTTGTGGTCAGTGAAACGGTCCCGGCTTCTTCTGAGACCACGATGACTGCGGCATCTGTTTCCTGAGAGAGTCCGAGTGCTGCAAGGTGTCTTGTCCGGGTCTGGAATTCTTCGCCCAAGTTGTGGACTGCCGGCAGGGGAAGTAGCGCCCCTGCAGCCAGGATCGTATTCCCCCGGATAATGACAGCCCCATCATGAAGAGGAGAATGAGGGAAGAAGATGCTGACCAACAGGTCTTTCGAGAGTACTGCGTCGACTTGTGTCCCCCGGTCGGCATAACTCTTCAACGAGATCTCTTTCTCTATGGCGATCAGAGCGCCGATTTTTTTAGTAGAGAGATAACCCACTGCAAGGAAGAGATCTTCCAGCCGATCTTGGAAAGCCTTTATGGAAGAGGGCCTTCGAAAAGACTGAGACCCGATCGTAGTCAGGAATCGCCGGATCTCTCCCTGAAAGAGGACAATGATCGCGATGATAGAGTAATTGATGAAATTCTGGATAAGCCAGTGGGAAGCAGTCAGTCTTCCCCACCGTGTGATAAAGAAGAGAAGGCCGACAATGGCGATCCCGATGGCCATCTGATAGGATTTTGTGTCTTTGATCAGACGGAAGAAGGAATAGAGGATGAAAGTGATGAGGAGAATATCCAGGAAGTCACCGAGTGTGAAGCGTTGAAGAGCATTGATGATGTTAGTTAACATGACTTCTCTTGAACTCCCCTTCGTGTGCAAACAATCCGGCTCCCCACATATCATCCAAAATGGTTTCGGCCACGAGGATCGCTCTTTTGATCGGAGCCACCTCGTGCAGGCGCAATATGTGAGCGCCTTGGACAACACTTATGATAGCAGAGGCCAGCGTTCCTTCCTCTCTTTCTCCGGGAGGCAGATCCAGGATCTTCCCTATGAAGGACTTCCGGGATATGCCTACAAGGATGGGTTGGTCGAGCGTGGCGAAGTCATTGAGGTTTCTGATCAAAGTCAGGTTGTCCTCAAACCTCTTCCCGAATCCAATGCCCGGGTCGATTATGATCTTTTCTCTATTTATGCCGTTCTCGACGGCAAGCTCTATCTTTTTTTCGAGGAAGGATTTTATCTCCAAAAGTACGTTTTCGTAGTGGGGATCGCGCTGCATTGTCTTAGGAGAGCCCTTCATGTGCATGAGGATAACAGGAGCGTCCGTTTGCGCAGCAACCGCGATCATCTTCGGATCGTTCCTGAGAGCGGAAATATCATTGATGATATCGGCTCCTTCTGCGATAGCGGCTACGGCCACCTTCGATTTGGAAGTGTCCACGGAGATCAGGCATTTTGTGTGCTTCCTCAAGCCCGATATGATAGGTAATACTCGCCTGAGTTCCTCGTCTGCAGGAATGGGATCTGAGCCGGGGCGTGCGCTTTCGCCGCCTACATCGATGATATCGGCGCCTTCGGATATCATCCGTAATCCGTGTTCGATCGCCTTATCCTTTTCGAAATAGAGACCTCCATCTGAGAACGAATCAGGAGTGACGTTGAGGATTCCCATGATCCAGGTCCGACGACCCAAAAGATGATCATTGCCGTTAACCTGGAGAATGTACTCTTTCCTCACTTTTATGCTTGAACCGGTTCCACTTTGGTTGGAGTCTTCACTTTTTTGGAACCCTTCTTGGATTTCTCGGGTTTGGTTGCCTTTTTCTTAGGGGCCGTTTTTTTAAGTTTTTTCCCATACACGATGGCTTCGATCTCGTCCGAGTCCAGAACTTCTTTCTCGAGAAGAGCCTCGGCAATTTGTACAAGTTTGTCCTTGTTACTTTCAATGATGTCTTTGGCCCTATCGTAGTTTCGAGTGACGATCTTTTTGACTTCGTCATCGATGCGTTCCGCTGTTTTTTCGCTGAAATTTTTGTGCATGGCCAGGTCTTTACCGAGAAAAATCAGGTCGTCCCGCTCGCCGAATGTCAACGGTCCTAATTCGGACATCCCGTACTGACAGACCATCTTCCGGGCGATCTCTGTGGACTTCTCAAAATCGTTGGCAGCACCTGTAGTGGTTTTATTGAGGAACATTTTCTCTGCCACTCGCCCTGCCATCAGAACAGAGAGTTGGGCCTCGAGGTATGCCTTTGAAAGGGTGTAGCGGTCATCAAGCGGAAGCTGTTGTGTCAGCCCCAACGCCATTCCTCGGGGAATGATGGTGACTTTGTGGATGGGATCGGCTTCGGGAATGAGAGCCGTCATAAGAGCGTGCCCTGCCTCGTGGTAGGCGGTGCTCTTCTTCTCCTCGTCGCTGATGATCATGCTTTTGCGCTCGACACCCATCAGGACCTTGTCCTTGGCACTCTCCAGGTCCTGCTTCATGACGCTTTCCTGTCCGTTCCTGGCGCCAAGCAGCGCCGCTTCGTTCACGAGATTCGCCAGGTCAGCTCCGGAAAAACCAGGTGTCGACCGGGCAAGAACGCTGAGGTCCACATCCTTCGCCAACGGGATGTTCCTTATATGGACCTTGAGTATTTCTTCTCGACCCTTGACATCTGGCATGTTGACCACGATCCTCCGGTCGAACCGTCCCGGCCGCAGCAAAGCCGTGTCCAGAATATCCGGCCTATTGGTGGCAGCGATGAGGATAACCCCTTCGTTGGAGTCGAATCCGTCCATTTCCACAAGAAGCTGGTTGAGGGTCTGTTCCCGTTCGTCATGGCCGCCGCCGAGCCCGGCGCCTCTTTGCCGGCCGACAGCATCGATCTCGTCGATAAATATTAAGCACGGGGCCTGCTTTTTTCCCTGGTCGAACAGGTCTCTCACGCGGGAGGCTCCGACACCTACGAACATTTCTACAAAATCAGAGCCGCTGATGGAGAAGAAGGGAACCCCCGCTTCACCGGCCACAGCTCTTGCCAGGAGAGTTTTTCCCGTTCCGGGTGCACCCACTAGAAGGACGCCTTTGGGGATGCGGCCTCCCAGTTTCTGGAATCTTTTCGGGTCTTTCAGGAATTCGATGATCTCTTGGAGCTCTTCTTTGGCTTCCTTCACTCCAGCCACATCCTGGAAGGTCACCTTCTTTTGAATGCCAGAGAATAACTTTGCGCGGCTTTTTCCGAAGGACATGGCCTTGTTTCCCCCCGACTGCATCTGGCGCATGAAAAACACCCAGAACAGGATGAGAATAATGATGGGAAACCAGGTGAACAGGTAGGAGAACCAGGGGCTACGGGTTGTGTCTTTGACGATAATGCTTACTTTGTGCTCGCGAAGGATCTTCACGAGGTCGTCGAACTGTGTAGGGGAGACCGATTTGAACTGGGAATTGTCCACATATTTTCCATTGATCTGGTTCCCGCTGATTGTGACTTCTGCGATCTGGTCACTCTCCACCTGGTCCATAAATTCGCTGAAATGCACTTGCTTACTTGAGGCTGCCGGATTCTGGAACAGGCTCCAGAGTACGATGATAATAATCCCTGCAGCCACCCAAAAAAGCAGGTTTTTGTATGTTTTAACAGGTCCTTTTTTTCTTGGTTTATCCATTATACTCTTCCTCTGTTATTTTAGCACGATTTGTAACAATTGTTAACAAAACTCTTCGGTTTTGTCGGAATTAATCCCTTAAAGTTGTGTCCGCTCTCTAAATGGCCGAGTCTTCCATTGTTTTATACAAGATTTGGACGACATCTATTCACATCTGCCCGCCTCCCGACCATTTGAATGTAGGGTCCGTTTCCCAAACGGACCGATCAGATGGATGGCTTGACTGAAATCCCATCTTCCTATAAGATGTTATTCCCCAGGTGGGGCTGTAGTTCAGTTGGGAGAACGCTTGACTGGCAGTCAAGAGGTCGTGGGTTCAAATCCCATCAGCTCCACCATCTGTTACTCCTTATTTTTCTCCGTCAATTTTACAGCTTTATACAGTTTTGCCTTTTTATCATCCTTAACCACAATTAGGCGTTTTTAGTCAAAATCTGACACACCACAGGCACATGGGGAGAGTTCTGCTCTCTTCATTTGAATCACCATTCTCTCTGTGATATAAGTCAAAGAGTCACTGCTTGGGAACGAGATGAAATCAACAAGGAAGGATTTCCGCTTAAATCAAAAAAAGCGGATTTCTATTTCCAAATTTGAAATCTAAAAAGGAGAGGAAAATGAATGATTGGAAAAAAATATTAGCTAGCTTTTTTGAAAAACAAAAAGAAGAAAAAGGGGAGAAAGAAGAAAAGAGTAGTCAAGAAAAATTGAGAGTTGAGAAATTTTATGCAACGATTGTAAATCCCGCTTTTGAGGAGCTTAAGTCTGAATTCAAAAAACACGGAAGAGAAGTAGATGTATATACCGAAAGAAGAGATTTTGCATCAATCATTGTAGGTTTCGAGGGTGAGGAGGAGCTTGATTATTCGATAGAAGTGATGCTATCTCCAGGTCTTGCCTTTCCTCGTCCTGTAATTCATTATACAGAGTGGGCAAGCAGTAGGAGATTAAGAGCCGAGGGATTTTTAAGGAAAGGTATTCAGACCTATGATATCTCTGATATTACAAAAGAGGAAATTATTGAACACTTTTTAAATGAATATAAAAACCTTTCAAGCGCACATAATAAATATATTGAGTTTAAGTCTTAAATTTACTACTGCTATCTTTTTTAAGAAACTTCTTCAACTTTAAACATTATCTCCAATGAAGCTTTCAATCGCACATGCGTCCTTTCTTGAATCTGGGGATTATTGAAGATAATTTTTTTAAAAAGGGGAGGTGAGAAAGATGAAAGAAAAATTTTATATTACAGCTCTCCAAGTCGATGATAGTGAATCTTATGATTCTTTAGAAGAGGTGACAGCTAAAGCATATGGATATTTCTCAAAAATAAAATCTCTCAAATCAGTAGTAATTCATGAATCGATAGAGGGGAGCGAGAAAGGTCCCATGAGATTTGTTTTTAAAGAAAAGAGCGGGAAAATAAATCACGTTGAT
>CAZIMJ010000056.1:0-9886 GCA_964540205.1 uncultured Eubacteriales bacterium
ACTACAGCTTCAGGGGCCACTGCCTCGCCTTTGTTGCGATATCAGCTCGTGAATAATTCAGATTATAAGAGGACGTACCGTCTCGGGTACTTTTCGGTTTTGAAAAGGAGAATACGTACACGAGTTGTGGGAACAGACCAATCTGACTATAATAGGGCCATGATCGACAGTCGGGAACCGGGAATCTGCAGCAAAATATTTTTGAGTGTACTTCCACATCACGGTTTTGGCTTCAGTGAACAGCTCGAGGAGTGTCTGAGTGAGCTTGAGGAAAGGTCACAGGCGGCAGGACTGGACCTCTCAAACGTCCTCATGTTGACCTTCTTTATACGCACCAAGGATAATGACGATTATTCCCAAAAGAAAACCTTGGGGGCATCGATAGTGCAAAAGATTTACAAATCTGATATCCCGGCCACGAGCTTTGTAGCCCAACATCCTGAAGAGGGAAAACAGGTTTCACTGGATGCGATCCTGCTCTCGCATTCAGACAGGGTAAAAATCCATCACAAAAACTGCGAAGGCATCCGGTACACAGCGGTTGAGTCGCCACTGTTCACAGAAGTCTACGCCGCAGGGCTCACTAATCATCCCGATCAGTCAGACACACACACACAGTGCAGAGAAGCCTTTGACTCTATGAAAAGAGTCTTAAAGAGCGAGGGCATGGATTTTTCACACATCGTCCGCCAGTGGAACTTCATCGAGAAATTCCTCAAAATAAGCTCAGGACAAGATGGGACTCAACAGAATTACCAGATATTCAATGATGTTCGGTCGGTTTTTTATGGCGAAGCAGAGTTTCCCAAGGGTTATCCGGCATCCACGGGAATCGGGATGTTTTCCGGAGGAGTTGTCCTGGAATGTATCGCCCTGAAGCCCGTACCCGGTATTTTTATCGCTCCGCTTTCTAATCCACTTCAGAAGGATGCCCATACCTACTCCCAGGACGTTCTTGTAGGAGATTCCGGTCAAGGTTTCGAAAAAAAGGCCTCTCCTCTGTTTGAACGGGCAAAAATCGTAATCCAGGGAAGCTCGGGGATCATTTTTGTTTCAGGTACGGCTGCAGTTCGAGGTCAAAACACGATATCGGAAGAGGATATCCAGAGCCAAACCGTTTCGACCATAGAAAACATAGATACCCTCATTTCTGCAGAAAACCTATTATCCATTGGTGTGGATATAGGATCGAGCTCACCCCGATTGTCTCAATTAAGGGTTTATGTCAAAAGAGATGGGGATCTTCCGTTGGTCAAAAAAATCTGCAGAGATCACTACGGCGACATTCCCTCGCAGTATGTCATATCCGATATCTGCCGAGAGGCGTTACTGGTGGAGATAGAGGGAGCTGTCTGTGTTCCTGTCCATAGAATCAAAAACCACAGAGGTGGATAAAATGTTTAGATATTTTATGAACCGAAAAACCGCTATGACTCTGCTTTTGGCATTGCTGAGTTTCATCATAGTCGAGCCTCTCTTTTCTCAACAGCCTAAGAGCGATCGTATCCTCAGTGCATGGGATAAAAGCCGGCCCGCAGAGGGATTGACTATCGAATACCCTATGCCGGGGGCTCTCTTTCCTCCGGAGATCATTGCTCCTACCTTTCTATGGAAGGACAAAACAGACAAAGCTGATACGTGGCTTGTTGTGGGAGAGGTCGAGAATGCTGTGAAGATCGTCTCTCCTGTGGTCACACAACAGGAGTGGAAACCCACACAGGAGCAGTGGACGACCATGAAGACCTTATCTCTCGAAAAGGACATGCGGATCACTGTTCTCGGGATCAGAGGAAACGATCCTGACAACGTCGTCTCTTCGGGCCAGACGACCATCGGGACTTCCCGAGATGAGGTGGGTGCATCCATCTTTTACAGGGACGTCCCGCTGCCCTTTGAGTTTGCCTACCAAAACCTCGACACCATTCGATGGCGCTTGGGCGATGTGGCGTCAGATGGTCCTACCACCGTGATCTTGAGAGACCTTCCACTCTGCGGCAACTGCCACTCCTTTACTCCTGACGGAAAGACTTTGGCCATGGATGTGGATTATGCCAATGATAAAGGCTCCTACGTCATCACATCCCTGGAAAAGGACACGATCTTGACACCGGAAAAGATAATCTCCTGGAGTGACTACAGAAGAGAAGACGGAGAGATGACTTTTGGTCTGCTGTCTCAAATATCTCCCGACGGGCGGTATGCCCTGAGCACAGTGAAGGACCGCTCGATATTTGTGCCCATAGACAACCTGACCATCTCCCAATTGTTCTTCCCTATCAAAGGCATTATCGCTGTGTATGACCGCGATCAAGAGAAATTTTGGTCGCTCCCCGGGGCAGACAATCCCGAATACTGCCAGAGCAATCCCAACTGGTCTCCCGACGGCGAATACATCGTCTTCGCCAAAGCACCGGTGTATCACTCCAAGGTCGCAGAATCTTTCAAGCAGGCCGTCCTCCCCACGTCCGTGGCCGCCGAGTTTATTGAGGGGCGCCAGAGCTATAAATACGATCTCTGCCGGATCCCGTTCAACAATGGAGAGGGCGGAAAGGCCGAGCCGATCCCTGGTGCCTTCAATAACGGTAAAAGTAATTATTTTCCACGAATCTCCCCAGACGGCAGATGGATCGTCTTTTGCCAGGCGAAAAACTTCATGCTCCTCCAACCCGACAGCACGCTGTACATCATGCCTGCCGAAGGAGGGACACCCAAGCGGATGAATTGCAACCTCTCTCTTATGAATTCCTGGCACTCCTGGTCTCCCAACGGCAGATGGCTGATCTTTGCTTCCAAGCACAGAGGCCCCTACACCCAACTGTACATGACACATATCGATGAAAACGGCAACGATACCCCTGCAGTACTGCTGGAGAATTTTGTTCTTCCGGAAAGGGCCGTCAATATCCCTGAGTTCATAAACACCCCAAAAACCCAATGGGCATCCTTGGTTGACAGTTTCACACAAGCAGGCAACTATTACCTGCGTATCGGCGAAGATAAGTTTTTCATGCAGGATTATGAGGGCGCAATCACCGCCTACGACACCGCATTGGAACAGAATCAAAACGATCCCGATATCCTGATCAAACGCGGAGAGGCAAAATCCCAATTAAAAAATTATCAGGGTGCGCTGGAAGATATAGGAAAGGCTCTCAACATCAACTCCAGACAGCCGGTGGCGTACAAAAAACGGGGCGATGTCAAATTCGACATGGGTAACCTCAAAGATGCATTGGCTGACTATGATGAGGCCATCCGTCTCAATCCTCAGTATTGGGAAGCCTATGATAGACGAGGTAACACTAAACTTCAGTCAGGAGATGCAAGTGGGGCTCTCAAAGACATCAACAGGGCCATCGAGCTCAAGTCAAACGACAGCACTCTCTTCAGGAATCGTGCTCTCGTGAAATCGGCATTGAAGGATTATCGAGGGGCTCTCGAAGATTGTGAAACCGTGATCGATCTGGATCCCGAGTATGGGCGGAACTACAAGACCAGAGGAGACTTTAAACTTGCATTGCAAGATCCTAAGGGTGCCATTGCAGACTATACAAAAGCCATTGAACTCTTACCCGATTTTGTACAGGCGTTTGAAGGGCGAGGCGGAGTGTACTATGCCACTCGAAATTTCCGTGAGGCCTTGAAGGACATGGATCAAGCCATAAAGCTCATGCCCGACAACTTCGAGCTCTACAGCAAGCGCGGCGACATCAAATACGAATCGAAAGACATACGGGGAGCCATCGGCGATTACGACACGTCCATCAGGCTTAATCCAAATTTTGCGCTGAATTATTTTAAGCGTGGTATGATCAAGATCATCACCGGTAACAGTGAAGAGGGATGTGAAGACTTAAAGAAAGCCGATCAGCTCGGCTTTAAGGGAGCCCTGGAACAGATCAAAAAGTACTGCACCAGGTAAAAAGCAAATCATGAGGAAAAAGATCCGTTCGATTTCCTGCTTGTCTATTGCATGTTTTATTCTTCTCGGCTTATTCGCTGTTTCTATTAAGGTATCCGGAGAGGCTGAAACAGAGCCCGGTCAAAATTTTCTCCTCATTACCATCGATACACTCAGGGCTGACAGGTTGAGCTGTTATGACAGAACTCATGTTCAAACCCCGAATATCGACAGCCTTGCGCAGAAAGGAGTTTTGTTTTCCAAAGCTTTCGCCAATACGCCAACAACCCTGCCATCCCATGCGAGTATACTTTTGGGAATAACCCCGCTCCATCATGGCGTCCACGACAATTATAATTTTATCGTCCTGGAGGAGTTTTTGACTCTTGCCGAACACCTGAAAAATTTTGGCTACTCGACAGGAGCAATCATCGGAGCCCATCCGCTAGATTCGAGGTTTGGTCTCGACCAGGGCTTTGACGCATACGATGATGAATACGACAAGCTCAGCTCACAAAAGTTTGCCCATGGAGAAAGGTGGGCCGATGACGTCACAAAAAAGGCTATTGAATGGTTGAAAGATCAAGATACTCCCTGGTTTCTATGGACACATTTTTATGACCCTCATGAACCTTATGAACCCCCAGAGCCTTTTAAGACTAAATACAAGGCACGTCTATATGATGGGGAGGTTGCTTTTGTGGATTCAGAATTGGGTAAGTTGCTGGACTATATGAAGACCAAAAACTTGTTCAAAAACACTCTGATTGTCTTGACTTCAGATCATGGAGAATCCTTAGAGGAACACGGAGAGAAAACGCACGGCTATTTCGCCTACAACTCAACCATATGGGTTCCTTTGATTTTTACCGCACCTAATGGAGGCCAAAAGGTCGTGGAGCAGCACGTCAGCCATGTCGATATATTTCCGACAGCCTGTGATATTCTCAAAATCCCCAAGCCTCCTTTTCTCCAGGGGATTTCTCTCATGCCAGCACTTAATGGAAAGAACCTGCCCGAGCGGCTCTTGTATTTTGAATCGCTTTATCCATTTTACAGTCGGGGCTGGGCTCCACTACAGGGTTATATTTCCCACAAAGAAAAATTTATTCAATCTCCCAAACCGGAGTTGTATAACCTCGAGCAGGATTTCCAGGAAACCAAAAATATCGCAGTCACAAGCCATTTAGGAAGCTACAGAAAAAAGCTCGGTGAGATCCTCCAGGATCAACCTCGTCCTGAAGAAAAAAGTCTCAGAAAGAAGGTCGACAGAGAATCCTTGGAAAAATTGAGAAGCCTGGGTTACATATCGGAACCCTATGTGTCCAAAAAGAAAACCTATGGCCCTCAAGATGATATTAAAACATTGCTCCCATATCATCGAAGGGCCGAAAAAGCCTTGAGCTTGCACAATAGTGGAAACGTCGATGCGGGAATTCAAATTCTTAAAGAGATTCTCACAGAAAGAAATGATATTGATGTTGCCTATATCTATCTCGCAGGCATCTACGACGCAACAGGAAAAC
The DNA here is from genome assembly GCA_964540205.1 of uncultured Eubacteriales bacterium. GTDB lineage: Bacteria > Acidobacteriota > Aminicenantia > Aminicenantales > Aminicenantaceae > WTAW01. The sequence goes on from CAZIMJ010000056.1 coordinate 5,428, forward strand.
CAGCCGAAGCATTGGAGGTCTTGCAGTTGGGGCTAAAAAACCTGCCCTCTAGCTACAGGATACTCACACCCTACGTTGAATTGCTCCTGAAAGAGGATCATAATATTGAGGTCATAGAGATAATTTCGGCAAAAAATCTCCTTCCTATGGAGCATGATTCCGAGATATACATCGCTCTGGCACAGGCGTATGGGAAAGAGGGTGATCTGGATGGGGCCATTGCGGCCTACGAAAAGGCTCTCACGATAGATAATGAATATACCCACATTTACACCTCTCTCGGGGAAGTCTATCTCTCTCGATATTTGAAAACAAAGGACAGAATGTCTTACTCCCAATCCATTGATAATTTCAAAACGGCGCTAGAGCTCGATCCGGCTTATGCTCCCGCGTACAGTGGCTTGGGTGACGCTTATGGGCAAGCCGGTGATTTAAAGGGTGCCATCTCCTCCTGGGAAAAAGCCCTCGAATTAAACCCAGAGCAATACCTGTTGAACTTCAACCTAGGCTTGGCTCACTTCAATTCAGGCAACAAGACCAAAGCTCTTGAATATTTTAACAGACTCAAAGAAAGCTACTATTCTCAACTTCCACATCAGCAAAAACAGGCTTTAGATGATTTAATTCAAAGGTGCAAACAAGAGGACCTGGAAAATTAAGGGGATTATCTGGAGCGGACGATGGGATTTGAACCCACGACCTTCTGCTTGGCAAGCAGACGTTCTACCACTGAACTACGCCCGCTCGTTGAGTGGTATTCGTAGCGCCCGACTAACCTAACAAAAAAGGCTGTTTCTGTCAATACTCGTGCCTTAGGATATCTCAAGGATCAAGCAGGAATCAAGTTCAATAGCTTTTTTGTAGCTATTCAGAGACTTGGCCAGGGCTCCCCCTTCGTGGTTCTCATGTACGCCATGATAAAGGGGGGACACGCCCAGCAAAATATTGGCGTGGGAAGGCAGGGTGGTTAAATATAAGACAAATTCCAAACAAAAAAGACTGGCTGAATAGCTGCGTCTATCTCGTGGGCCGGGACATCACAAGATCTCCCATTCTAATGGCATCTCTAGCCGAGAGCGCTTTAACAGTGCATGTTCGTTTCTGCACATCGATGATGACGACATTTCCAAAGATATAAAGCGGTGCGCCTTTTTCTTCCTCTCTGTAGATAATCAATTGCTGCCCCACTTGAACGCCATGCTCTTCACCCAGGTCGAGGATCGCCCAATAACCTGTCCCTATCTGGTTAAACTCTGTCTCTAGATAAACAACGGTCCCATCCAGGCCGTCAGCTTTATGTGGGGGGACATCGTAGCCAAGGTCTTTGCCCAGCCGGCTCTCTTTTTCCTCAAAAGGAACGAGAAATTGCCCCATCTCCACCGGACCACAGGCCATCTCAATCTTCGCTGAGGCTCGGGTGTCTTCCAGGTCGACGATACGAGCCCGCCCTCTTTTGACCGCTAGAGGACCATACCCGATGATCTCCCGCGGGACTTCGAATATCAAAAACAGTTGTCCTGTCTCCAGGCCGTCGTCCCTGCCCTTGTTTACATAAACGACTTCTCCATCCGAGATCATTTTTCGTTCCCAGCCTCGCTCAGCCCCAAGAATGACCATTTCTGGGGCCGGATCATCCATAATGGAAATAGAACAGTAGAGATCTGTTTCTGAGAGCAGTGCATAAATATCCCGGTATATTTTTGCCTTCTCGATCTCATACTCTTCCTGCTGTTCCTGCTGCTCTTGATAAGGTTTCTCAGTGGCAGGCTCGGGAACGCCCTCGGTCACCTTGTGCAGAGCGATGTTCCCACAGGCTTTGGGCATGACGAATTCATGCGTTTTGTTATCCGCAACCACCGTGAATGCCAAAACGGGCAAAGCCGCCTCTCCTGCCCATTCCAAATCCTCTGTCAGTTTGATCTTCCCTCCAAAACGGAAGAGCATCCACTCCATTGTATCTCCAATAGCCATGTCTTTTTCCACAAAGGCCGACTGTTTGACCTCATCCATAAATGGGGCATAAAGTTCGCCGTATCCGGCCATTTTAAATCCGCTCTGGATGTCATCCGCATATTTATCCACAAGCAGCTTCATTGCATCTGCTGAAGGGACGACATCTTCAATGTCTGCAAATTTATATCTTCCAATTTCCCGGAGCTTTTTGGTTTCTGCAAAAGTGCCAAGAGAGCACAAAATGAACACGCCAATGAATAGAAAGATTAAAGTTTTGTTTTTCATCCCAGCCTCCTTATGATTGCTAAATGGAACGTATCTCTCCTGAGAGCGAGAAGAAACACGGCATTCCGGGAAAGAAAGATCGGTTCCTTTTTTTTGGAAAGATGATCCCCTCTTTCTTTCACCTCTTGACAGAATAGTCTTATACAATTTTGCACCTATTATATTGAGTCGAATAACCCCTGTCAATACTGAAAAACTATCATTCATAAAAGCAGCCGATTAATTATACACAATAAACCACATGGACTGATGGGATAAACTCTTCACAATTCCAATTGAATCAGCCCATTCTATAAATATTCTTATAATCGGCTGCTTTTACCCTACGGGCGAGCCGATCTTACCGCGTCTGCTTCGTTGCGGTTCGGGTTAGGTTGGGTCGGTTCGAAGTGGACGACCACATCTTCATGAACCGACGCCTCCACCTTAATGTTAGGGTGGGGTGGGTTGGCCTCGGCTCGTGAATGACCGAGAGCGCACATTCCGAACTGGCGTACATTTAACAGCTATGAGCAGTAGACACAGAATAACGATTCCTATACAATAAAATCCACCCGAAAGAAATGAAAAAAACAAAAATCTGTATTCTCTTTGGCGGCCGTTCCGCAGAACACGAAGTCTCTCTTATTTCGGCACAAGCCATCTTCAAAAATCTCGATCCGGATACATATGAAGTGACCTCTGTTTTTGTCAATAAAGAGGGGAGCTGGAGAGTCGTGGATTCCCCCTTTCTAACGCCGGACGAGCTCAACTCTGGTTCTTTCTTTTCCTTCCTCCCCTGGGGGAAACACCCACAACAGCATGTCATAGAAACGGATGTCTATTTTCCTGTGTTGCACGGGCCCTATGGCGAGGATGGGACGATCCAAGGTTTATTCGAGATGGCTGATGTCCCCTATGTGGGCGCTACAGTTTTGGCCTCGGCTGTCGGAATGGATAAAGCGGTGGCCAAAACACTTTTTAAAGCACAAAATTTGCCTGTTGTCAATTATATCACTGTCAGGGAAGCAGACTGGGATAGGGATCCTAACGCAATTTTAGACCGTGTTCCTCACACAATTTCTCTTCCATTTTTCGTTAAACCAGCAAATTTGGGATCGAGTGTCGGGATCACAAAAGTCAAGGATTTTGCTCAAACGTCACAGGCCATCAAAGATGCCTTTTTATTCGACCGAAAAATCCTCATCGAAGAGGGGATCCAGGGCCGAGAGCTGGAGTGCAGCGTCCTTGGCAATGATCTTCCCAAGGCCTCTCTGCCGGGAGAGATTATTCCCTTCAATGAATTTTATGATTATCAAGATAAATACAAAGACGGCAAAACGTCCTTTGGTATCCCTGCAGACCTGCCACAAAAAGTGGCTGAAGACATCCAGAAGATTTCCATAGAGGCCTTTAAATGTATTGACTGTTCGGGTATGGCACGCGTGGACTTTTTTCTTCAAGAGCGAACGGGAAAGATCTATCTGAATGAGCTCAACACTATCCCTGGCTTTACCGAGATCAGCATGTACCCAAAGCTTTGGGAAAAAAGCGGCTTGCCTTTCCCCCAACTCCTTACAGAGCTCATCGCCCTTGCAATAGAGAGACACAGCAAGAAAAAAAAGGGGGAAAGGACCTTCACTGTATGAGAATTCTGGGAATAGATTATGGGGACAGGAGCATCGGTCTAGCCATAAGCGATAAACTTTTCATCGCCGCCCATGCGATCGGACGTTATCAAGTCAAAAACAGGAAGACAGACGCTTTGTATTTCAAGGACCTGGTCAAACAACACCAGGTGTCCAAAATCGTCATCGGTCTCCCACTCCAAATGGATGGAAGCGAAGGTACAAGGGTGGAAAAAACGAGGGAATTTGCCCGATGGCTGGAAAAAATATTGGGGTTGCCGATCGTGTTTTGGGACGAGCGTCTCACGACCAAACAGGCTCTTCGAGTTCTCCATCAACAAAAGATGAACGGCCGGAAAAAAAAGAAACTCAAGGACCAGATCGCGGCAACCATCATCCTTGCGAATTACCTGGAAAGCGAGAGAGAGAATTTCCATGTTTCTGAAAAACATTAAAAGGGTGCTGTTTGTTGTTATTCTGCTGGTCCTTCTTTGGGTGAGCTGGTTTTCTTTCGAATTCTCGTCTTCTCCAAAACACCCCTCCGAAGTCGTCACTTTTGAGGTTAAAACCGGGGAAACCGCAAAGGACATCGCTCAGAACCTTGAAGACCAGGA
>CAZIMJ010000057.1:0-15704 GCA_964540205.1 uncultured Eubacteriales bacterium
GTGTCCGGATATTACGGTGTGTGCAGAGCCAATCTTATGATTGGGGGCACGGATAGAAGGATGGTTCAAAAGACCGAAAAAAGGAGGGCAGATAAAAAAGAATAAAAAAAACTTGCGTTATGTCATCATAGAAGGATGCGAGGGAGAGGCTGGCGGAGTTGAAGAATTTGCCTTAAATTCTGGCTCCCTGTTGTGTAAATTCGTATTTCTTATGTCTTTTGAGAAAATAAGTAGTCAAAATTTGGTCAAAAGGGGAATTTTAAAAAGAATTAACTCATTGATTATAATGCAATTATAAAAGGCCGGGCTTCTGACTGCGAATCAGTAGGTCGGCGGCTCGAATCTGTGGGGGACGTACCTCCATCACTATGGCATATGTCTCCGGGGAGGACTTGAAGCGTTCCAAAAAAACCAAACTGTGCATTTCTTGACATTTGAGTTTAAAAGTCTTACATTAAAGTAAGAAAATTAAAAATTGGTAAGAAGGTAATATTGTCATGGCTGAGTCCACGATAACCACAAAAGGCCAATGTGTTGTGCCTAAGAAAATCAGAGACTATATGCGTCTCAATCCCGGAGATAAAATCGATTTCGTCATCCGGGAGGACGGCGAGGTATTTGTGCGCCCGGTTATTCTAGATGTCCGGGAACTAAAGGGACAGATGAAAAAGCCTGGCCGTAAACCTATATCCCTTAAAGAAATGGAAAAGGCCGTTCGAAAAAGAGCCGGAAAATCCAGATGATTGGCTTGGACACGAATATCCTGGTTAGATACCTCACGCAAGATGATCCTGACCAATCAAGAAAAGCGACCAATGAAATTGAAAAAGGGCTGTCCGCGGGACACATGTTCTTTATCGCTGATATTGTCATGTGCGAGCTGGTATGGGTGTTGGAGACCGCTTATAGATATGACCGGCGGGAAATTATTCCGGTCCTCGAGAATATCTTGAGAACCAAACAATTTCAATTCGAGAATAAGGACCTACTATGGAAAAGCCTTGTTGATTATAGAAACAAAAACGGGGATTTTGCGGACCATCTCATCGGACTCGTCGGCCATAACGCTGGCTGCCGCGAGACAATTACCTTTGATGCCGGATTGAAGCATAATCCCGTTTTTCGGGTACTATAGCTTCCTTCTTCGCTGCCATTTTTAGTAAACCAAGCATCTATGCTAGCACTGATTGTGGATTGGGAAATGGATAAAAAATTCCTCTTCATTGACTCCATATTCATTAGTTGATAGGATTTTCCCTCGGCGAAAAGGGAATAATGGCCATAAGATGCCCAAAATGCCAAAGAGATAAACTCTCAAATTCCTGATGAGTTAAACAATGTGATCCTCAAATGTATGGAAAAAGAAAGGGAAAATAGATATCAAAGTGCAGATGAAGTTCTATAAGTTAGCCAATATCTTTTTTACAATCTTTGTACCCTTTTTTTTAACCACTTCTGTATCAATTCCTTATAGTCCGACTCTCCCAAACGTTCTTTATTGTCATAACTGTATTCATTAATCATTCCTAAATCTTTAATCATTTCATTGGTTTCTTCTTTGGTAGTTTTTTCATTTACAATCCGATTCCATTAATCCTCTATAATATCTAAAACGAGATTGAAATGACATGGTACAGCAAACTACCGAAGGTCGAATTGCACGTCCATCTTGAGGGAGCCATACCTCACGGCGCGCTGTTCGATCTGATCCAGAAGTATGGCGGCGAACCTTCTCTTCCGGACGTGACAGCACTCGCAAGGCGTTTCGAATACAAGAACTTCGCTCAGTTCATTGAGGTGTGGTCGTGGAAGAATCAATTTTTGCGCGAATACGAAGATTTCTCTCACATTGCTGAACTCACGGCTCGGAACATGGCGAACCAGAGTATTTGCTACGCCGAGATGTTCTTCTCTCCCTCGCTTTTTGTCCGGCATGGACTTGAGGTGCAAGAACTCACCCATGTAGTCAGGATTGGATTGTCCAGAGTCCCGGAAATCGAGACCTCGCTCATTGCGGATCTCGTTCGAGACTATGGCCCGGAATCTGAGATGACGACACTCAAGAAACTGAATGAAGTTAAAGGTGATGGCGTCATTGGAATTGGATTAGGCGGGTCAGAACATGAGTTCCCGCCGGGACCATTCAAATCATTGTATGAGAAAGCCCGCATGATGGACTTTCACGTCACTGTCCATGTGCAGGTGAAGCATCAGGGCCAGAGAGCATTTGGGGTGCCATCAGGCACCTTCATGTTGACAGGATTGGACACGGGACCAGAGCTCACGAAGATCCAGAACTCCTGGACTACCTTCGAGAACACAGAATTCCCCTTGAGCTATGTCCTGTGTCAAACGTCTGCACAGGAGTTGTCAGCGCCATCGCAGAGCACCCAATTCGGGAATATTTCGAACGCGGGTTGATCATCAGCGTGAACACTGATGATCCCATGATGTTTGGCAATTCTCTGGACAGAGAGTATGAATTGCTCGTGCAGGAGTGTGGTTTCACAAGGCGGGAGATTTGCAGACTCATACTCCTCGGTGTAGAATCCTCATGGTTGTCTGAGGACCGAAAGAAGTTATTGGCAACAAGTTTCGAGAAAGAACCCTCTTGGGTCGGATAAGGACGACCCAATCTGTCCGGGCGCAGACCTGGCTGGATATCTGCCTTTCTTGCGTCAATCCTCTTTTTTTACATTATACTTATCCGCCCAGCGTACGGGATGGCGGATTTCCGAGGTCAAGCAATCAAGCCCCGCTCCATCCTGAATCATACTCAACCCATGGGTGACATACCCTTTGATCCCGATGACCTCGTAACCTGCATCTTTGTATGCTCGAGAAGCCGCATGATCCAACTGCGCGAAACCATATTCTGGGATATAAATCCTTTTGATGTCATCATAAACTTCGACAAGCACGTTCGAGTAATTGAAGCTCATGCCCATCACATCTGTAGAGAAATCTTCGGAGATCAGCCCATTGGGTAAATAGGGGATTCTTACAACCTTATATCCCAACTCTTCCATTCTGGTCGCCGATTTATCCAACGTCTCAGCGACCTCGCTGGCCATCTCAAAACATTTGTCCAGAAGTTTCTGTGGCTCCCATTGAAATCGGTTGGATATCTGCTCTGCCGTAACAGGAATTCCAGAGGCACTGAAGCCCTCTTCCTCAAGGATTGATGGAAGTTTTCTCTCCATCTCTCGACGTTCCTCTGGAGTCATGCTCTCGACAACTTTTGCCCCTAGTTTGCTATCTGCGATAAAAATGACTCTTTTTCCTTCTTCATCCGCATGACCCAGGCCTAGGTAGACGTCAGTATGATAGGCCGCTTGGGCTCCCGTGTGCCAGACTTCTTTGGATTCAAATGGGAACTCTCCCATCTCGAGTCGTGTAAAAAAATCTTTTTTTCCGGGGATAATCAGTTTTCTGTCAGGTGCGAGAACTCTCTGGATAAAGAGACAGTATGCATCAAATTTTTCCTTAAATCTGGGAACATCTTCGGGCTTTAACGCTTGAACGGTGCTGTAGAGATTCCCATCATTACTATAAAAGGATCCCCGGGAAGGGATGTTAATCCCCAACATTGTATCCATCCCGATAATGATCTCATCGTGAGTTGTTCTGATATTCCCTCCGCCCCGATGGATAACTCCTGCCAGAGATCTGGCATCTTTGAAGATCTCATTGAAATTTGTGATGGGAAATGGTTTTGTACCAAAACCGACATCGAGGAATGTGAGCTTCTTTTCCCCATCTGACAATATCAAGTAGGCATCTCTAGCCCAAGGATAGAAGTTTATCGTTTTGACATCTACGGTCAAAAACTTCACACGCGGAGTTCCGTCCGGGAGTTTAATTTCAGTATTAGATTTGAGAACGTCTCGAACTCTCTTAGCCGCATCGTCTTTCCCTACAAGTACGACAAAAGCCACATTTTTGTCCAGTTTAGCCATCAAGTCCCTGAAAAAGACTGTCTGGTCGTGCCAGAAAGTTCCCCAACTCCCGTCACCATAGTGGAGAATGACAACCTGGATTTTTCCATCCACGTTAGGAACCAAATTCTCTACGCTTGAGAAAGTGGATAACGGCAAGAATAAAACTATGAGTAAAGCGCATAAAAATGATGGATGGATCTTGTGGAATCTTTTTTTACGTGTCAATGGTCCTCTCCTTTTTGTGGGATTGTCCTGTCTTTCATAATGAGCTGGTACTAAAATATACTGAAACGTTTTGGATGTAAATCTCAATATGTCTTTGCCAAGTGGAAAGTATCCCAGAAACCGTGATGAATGACCTTCCGAGTGTCCCCATTGGTGATTTCGAAAACACTCTCAGTTTCCCCAGCGAGGAAACTTCGCTCGGATCCGGGCTTCCCTCACATCTCCCCTCGGGAGATGTACCATGCCTGTCCAGCCCTTCTCACGGTTTTCTCCACCACACAATGGGGACACTCAATAACGCAATGTGATTCATGCCATCACGGTTTTGGGGACACTTACTGCACGAAGGCATAAGTTGTTTTAAAAAGGAGAAACATATACAATTGATGCCTTTAATGAGACATGCGGTAGAGAATTGGGGATAGACGAAAAGAATTTTGTGTGGGACAGGCAATCAATGACTGAAAAGAGAAAGGAATTTTTTTATCGTTATTCGGACGTCCGTTTCCGTGTGATGGATATTGCGTGTGCGGGATATCTTGGATCGGTAGGATTCCTTCTGATCTTTTTTCATAATACCGTGGTTTTTTGGCCACGCTATGTATTGATCCATGCTGTTCTGGTTTTTGCAATATTAGAGCTCGTCAGGGTCGGAGAGAAAAATCCACAAAACAAAATTCTGTGGTTTTTTCGTACCTTTTATCCCATTGCCGTTTTCCTTATCGGCTGGAGCGAGGTGGGCACGATCGTCCGGATGTTCTTCGGGACGTATTGGTTCACGGCTCATGCAATAGCCATGGACAAATTCCTCTTTGGTGTTCATCCCACTGTATGGTGCCAGCAGTTCTTCAATCCCCTACTGGATGAGGTTTTAGGTTTTTTTTATGCCAGCTATTATCTCTTTATGCCGACAGTGGTCCTTGTCCTCTACATTAAGGGAAAACGGGAAGAGACTTTGGCTGCATTTTCTTTTTTGTCCGTAACCCTTCTGTCGAATTATTTCCTCTTTTATCTTCTGCCGACGTTGTCGCCAATTATGGCTGAAGGCCTCATGGATCTGCACACAGAGAAGTACACAGGATACTTGTTTACGTGGTTCATCCGCACGATCCAGGCGAGTGTTGGGATAACAGGTGGTGCGTTCCCCTCATCGCATATATCTGAAGTGTTTGTGATCGCTCTGGTGGCTCTCCGGTATGCAAAGAGGCTGGGATTTGTATTGGTTCCCGCAACTGTTGGAGTGGCAGTTTCTACGGTCTACCTCGGCTATCATCATGCCGTAGACCCCATCTTCGGCTTCATTTGGGGTGGCCTCTGCTACGTTGTCACACTGAAGGTGCTCAAGGCCAGAAACGAGGATCCCCATAGTAATTGACCCTCTTTCAGCCCAGTTAATTGTGCTGTTTCAAATCCTTGTTTCCGTGATGCCTTCAAGTCAAATGATTACAGCTGTAGATCGTCACAGTCCATATTCGTCGAAGACCCCCCCACCCCCCACCATCCGACTCATAAGGACAGTGACTCCCCCTGTTTTCCGTCTAATCCACTTATCACGGAAACAAGGATGCTTACTCAGGCTCAAATGATATAGACTAAAGCGACAAAAAAGACTAAAATGGCTGCAAAGAACCCAAAGAAGACATAGGTTTAAGGATGAAGTGCCCCAATTGCCAGTACGAGAATCCATCCGAGACGAGGTTTTGCGGAAACTGTGGCACTTCTCTATCCCCAGCGGGTGAAGTTCCTGTCCAGCCCACCAGAACCCTCATGACTTCCATGAGAGATCTTACCATTGGAAGTACATTTGCAGGAAGATACCAAGTCATTGAGGAGTTGGGAAAAGGAGGCATGGGCAAAGTCTACAAAGTCCGGGACACAAAGATTGAAGAAAAAGTCGCCCTCAAGCTCCTGAACATGGAATTTGCACCAGGGGATAAAACCCTTGATCGTTTTCGGAACGAGCTAAAGCTGGCGCGGAAGATCTCCCACCGCCATGTGTGCCGGATGTATGACCTCAGTGAGGCGGAGGGGATGCCGTACATCACGATGGAGTATGTGTCGGGGGAGGACCTTAAAAGCCTCATCCGGCGGATCGGACAGTTTACTGTAGGAAAGGCAGTTTTTATTGCCCGTCAGGTCTGTGAAGGGCTGGCAGAAGCACACCGTTTGGGTGTGGTTCACCGCGACTTAAAACCCCAGAACATCATGATCGACAATGAAGGGAACGTCCGGATCATGGATTTTGGCATCGCCCGCTCTCTTAGGACAAAGGGGATCACTGATACGGGAGAGATCTTTGGCACTCCCGAATACATGGCGCCTGAAAGCCTCGAAGGGAAAGACGTTGATGGAAGGACGGACCTTTACGCTCTAGGCATCATCCTCTATGAGATGTTGACAGGACGAGTGCCTTTCGATGGGGAGACCCCTCTCACCGTGGCCCTGAAGCAGAAGACGGAAATTCCAAAGGATCCCAGGAATGTCAATGCACAAATTCCAGAGAGCCTCTGCCATGTGATCCTTAAGTGTATGAACAAGGAGAAGGGAAAAAGATATAAAGATACACAAGAATTGACTGCGGAATTGGTGAGGATCGAAGAAGGAATGCCGCGCACGGAAAAGATCATTCCCGAGAGACGGCCGGTTACATCCAGAGAGATCACAGTCAAGTTCAGTTTGAGGAAGCTTTTTATTCCAGCTTTGATCTTTATCGTCGTCGTTGTTATCGGTGTTTTTGCCTGGCGGTTTCTCTCACAGAGGAGGACCGTGGCGTTCGCTGCCGATAAACCATCGCTGGCGATCATGCACTTTGAGAACAACACAGGGGATGCAAACCTTGACCACTGGCGAAAGGCTCTTTCGGATCTACTGATCACAGACCTCAGCCAGTCCAGGTATATCGCTGTGCTCAGTGGGGAAGAGCTCTACAACATCCTAGAGGAAGAAAATCTCCTGGATGTCAAGAGCTATTCCTCTCGAGCTTTGGAAGATGTTTCATCTCGCGCAGGTGTGGATTATGTGCTGGTGGGAAAGATGATGATGGCCGGTGACACCATCCGAATCGATACGACTCTGCAGGAGGCAAAAACAGGAAAGGTCGTCGGGTCTGAAAGAGTGGAAGGTCAAGGTGAGGGGAGCTTTTTTACCATGGTGGATGATTTGACCCGGAAGGTCAAAACAAGTTTCAAACTCAGTGCCGACGAAATAGCTAGCGATCTTGACGAGTCGATTGAGAAAATCACAACCAACTCTCCGGAAGCCTATAAATATTACAGAGATGGCATGAAATTTCTCAACAACGGGGATTGGGCCCAAAGCATTGCTGTGATGGAAATGGCTGTGGGAATCGATCCAGAATTCGCCATGGCTTACAGAGCCTTAGCTGCAGCCTATGAAAACCTTGGGTATAGATCAGAATCAAAGGCACGTCTTGAGAAGGCGTTCGAACTTACAGATCGTGTTTCAGACAGAGAGAGATATCACATCCAGGCTAACTTCTACTTGCAGTCGGAAAAAACCTTTGACAGGGCCATTGCGGCCTACACTCAACTCCTAAAGTTGTACCCTGAGGATGGAACCGCCAGTAACAATCTCGGATCGATTTATAACAGTTTGGAGCAGTGGGATAAGGCTGTTGAAACTCTGGAAGACATCAGGAAATATAAAGATGAATCTGTCCTGTCTTACTGGAATCTCCATGAAGCCTATTCATGCAGAGGAGAAACGGAAAAGTCTCGAGAGGTGCTTGAAGACTATTTGAATAACATCTCAGAGAATGCAATCATTTATGACCTGCTTTCACAAAAATTTATTCGTGAGGGGGAATATGATCTTGCCCTTGCAGAGGCGGAAAAGGCCTTTGCCCTCGATCCCACACACTACCGCAATTTTATCTTGAGGGGGGATCTTTTTTGTTGTCAGGGGGATCTGGCCAGCGCCGAAAACGAGTACATGAAGTTGTTCGATATCAAGGAGCCAGTAGCGTATGATATCGGCCTGCGCAGACTGGCTGGGCTCTATGTATTGCAGGGAAGATTCGATCAAGCCAGCGAACAGTTGAATCGGGGATTGGATTTAGCAAATATGCTTGAAGATAGGGTGTGGGAATCTTGGTTCCATTTGTATTTAGCATACGTGTCTTTGAGGGCGGGAGATCTGAAGGCAGCAATGGAGGAATGCGAGCAAGCTGGGAGTGTTGCCGAAGAAGCGGGTACGTTGGACATACAACGACGAGCTTTTTTCATGAGGGGATTGGTGTTTCTTGAGATGAATGCGATGAATAAGGCACAAGAGACAGCTCGTCAACTTCTGGAATTGATCGACCAAGGAAAAATCGAAAAGGCGAAAAGATACCACCATCACCTTTTGGGAATGATAGAGCTGAAAAAAAGTAACTTTGCTCAAGCCATCCAAGAATTTACAAGCGCGATTTCTCTCTTACCCGCGGAATTTAATGTCGATTCCTGGCACGCCTTATTCATGGAACCACTAGCCCGGGCTTATTATATGAATGAGAATATTGAGAACGCTCAGAGAGAGTATGAGAAAATAGTGTCTCTGACTATTGGAAGAATGTATCAGGGGGATATTTATGCCAAAAGCCTTTATATGCTGGGCAAGATCCATCAGGAAAAGAGGGAAACAGAAAAAGCTGTCGAATACTATAAACGATTTCTTGAAATATTGAAGAATCCAGACCAAAAATCCCCTGAATTCCAAGACGCCCAGAAGCAGCTATCCCTCCTCGGGAAAAACCGAGCATAAACTCTTGACATCGGATTTCTAAATCTATATGTTTATGGATTCTGGGGAGTATTTATAAGCGATAAAGAGCATTAAATTTTTCATCTGAGGGCCTATTGCCATAGGGGGAGGTAAAATGTATGCACGTTTGACCAGATTACATGTGAGAGTTGAGAGGTTGGAGCACGCGATCAAGATTTTTAAGGAGAGCATTCTTCCTGCCACTCGAACACAGCTAGGATTTCGGGGCATCTTTCTTTTCACCAATCCCAAAACCGGTGAAGGTGCGACCCTATCCCTGTGGGATAGTGAAGATGACGTCATCGCCAGCGAGGAAAATCATTACTACCAAGAACAACTGGTTAAAGTCATGAACACTTTTACAGCCCCTCCTGTCCGCGAAGGTTATGAAGTCGAGCACTTTGAATTTAAAGAATAAAAAAAGGGGACAGGCACCTTTTTCCAGAGGTAATTAAAAAAGCAGCCTGTCCCCTTTTTATCCCCTTTTTGATATCTGAAAAAGAATTGAATTTTTGAAAGGTCTGTTATATTATCCGCAACGCCATTCCCATGGGAGAGGTGACTTTACATCGGAGGAGACTCATGAACGTAAAAAGAGGGTTTCGACTGCCTTTTTTTTCCCTGTTGATCGTCCTGCTATTCTTAGTGACGGCAACGTCATCCAGAGCTGAGACAGATACTCAGTCCGGGCTCAAATTCTCCATTTCCTTTACCCCAGGAACTCACTCCGGGCCCATCACTGGTCGTGTATTCCTCATCATTACCGAGAACAAAGGGAGAGAACCAAGATTCCAGGTGGGCGCACAGGGTGTTCCCTTTTTCGGGAAGGATGTGGAATCCCTAAAAGCAGGCGAAGAAATTTTCATAGATCAAGCGGTGTTCGGATATCCCCTGGAAAGCATAAAAGACATCCCACCCGGTGAGTACCAAGTCCAGGGGGTTGTGAATGTCTACACAGAATTCAAGCGCTCGGATGGGCACACAATATGGATCCACAACGACCAATGGGAAGGACAACGATGGACCCGCTCTCCTGGAAACATCATAAGCGATGTGGTCAAGGTCAAGATCGATCCATCCGAAACAAAGACCATAGAGCTCAGTTGCAATGATGTCATCCCCCCCATCAAAGTCCCCGAAGACACACCTTGGGTGAAGCGCATCAAATTCAAGAGTGAAATCCTCACCGAATTTTGGGGACAGCCCATCTATTTGGGGGCGACAATTCTGCTGCCCAAAGGCTACGAGAAACATCCTGATGTGTATTATCCTGTGAATTATATCCAGGGGCACTTTTCCCTGAGATCGCCCAATGGTTTTGACCTCACCGGGTCCGATCAAGATGATCCCGGGCAGAGGAGAGGATCTGAATTCTCCAAGTATTGGGTCTCCGATGAGTGTCCCCGGATGATCTTTGTCACTTTCCAGCATCCCTGTCCCTACTATGATGACTCCTATGCTGTGAATTCGGAAAATTGCGGCCCTTATGGGGACGCGATCATGCAGGAACTCATCCCGTATGTGGAGGAACATTTCCGGATCATCCGGAAGCCCTATGCCCGTGTCCTCTCCGGAGGTTCCACCGGCGGATGGGAATCCTTGGCCCTACAGATCTTTCATCCCGACTTTTTCGGAGGGACTTGGTCCCTATGCCCTGATCCTGTGGATTTTCGATATTTTCAGACGATCGATATCTATAAGGATAGGAATGCCTACTACAAAGAGCTCGGTTGGATCAAAGTCCCTACTTCAAGCGACCGGTCGATCGACGGCATTTCCCGATTGACTATCAAACAGCGCAATCACATGGAGCTCGCCATGGGCAAAAAAAACAGGTCCGGCGAGCAGATCGACATCTTCGAGGCCGTCTATGGACCGGCAGGTTCAGACGGCTACGTGAAACCTCTGTTCGATAAGCGCACGGGCGAGATCGATCCCTCTGTAGCCGAGTATTGGAGAGAGAACTACGATCTGCGGCATATCCTACAGAGAGATTGGGTGACACTCGGTCCAAAGCTCCAGGGAAAGCTCCACATTTACGTGGGGGACATGGATACCTTTTATCTAGACAGTGCCGTCAGACTGCTGGAGAGATTCCTCGAAAGAACAAAAAATCCCTATTATGATGGTGTTGTCGAGTACGGGGATAGGAAACCCCACTGTTGGGGACCGCGCGGAGCTGACCTCATCAATTTGATGGCAGAGCACATCACCAAAAATGCCCCTGAAGGTGAAAATCCAGCGCAATGGCGCTATAAGTAAGGCCATAAAGTATTTTGAATATATCACGTGTTGATACGATTTTGCGTCAGCGATTTAAGCTTTTCCAAACATAAGAGGAGAATAAATTTGAGATATTCTTTGCTGGGTCGTCGGAAGTTTTTTTGGATTGTTTTAATCCTGTTCTCCATAGGATTCTCTTCGGCCAGTGCTCCGGTGATGAAAAATTCCAGCCTAAAATTTATAATCTCTTTTCCGGAAAAAGCCCGCGCCGGTCCCATCACAGGTCGAGCGTACATCATCATCTCCAGGAACAACCGAAGGGAGCTCCGCTTTCAAACAGGATACACAGGTGTTCCTATCTGGGGAAAGAATGTCGATGGACTTCTACTCGAAGAGGAAGCGATCATTGATGGAGATGTCTTGGGGTATCCGCTCAAAAGTATCAATGACATTCCCCCGGGTGAATATTTTATCCAAGGTTTTTTCAATGTTTACACGGAATTCAAACGCTCCGATGGCCACACCCTCTGGCTTCACAACGACCAGTGGGAGGGACAACAGTGGAATCGCTCTCCCGGCAATCTCTACAGCGATGTGAGGAAGATCTTTATCGATCCCTCCAAAGATCAAACAATTTCTGTGAGTTGCAAAAATGTCGTCCCTCCGATCGAGGTCCCTCCTGATACAAAATGGGTTAAACGTGTCAAATTCCAGAGCAAGATCCTCACAGAATTTTGGGGACAGCCCATTTATTTGGGCGCTACAATTCTTTTACCCAAAGGTTACGATGAACATCCGGATGTTTATTATCCAGTCAATTATGCTCAGGGACATTTTTCATTGCGTGCGCCGTACGGATTCCGGACGGATGATCCGGGCGAAAGGGAACCTCGTGGCAGGAGGGGCTATGAGTTTTACGAATATTGGATATCAGAGGAATGCCCGCGGATGCTAGCCGTGACCTTCCAGCACCCCTGTCCCTACTATGATGACTCTTACGCGGTCAATTCCGAGAATTGCGGTCCCTACGGCGATGCCATTATGCAAGAGCTCATCCCCTTTGTGGAAAAGGATTTTCGAATCATCCGCAAGCCTTACGCACGTGTCCTCTCCGGAGGCTCGACAGGCGGATGGGAGTCGCTGGCCCTGCAAGTCTTTCACCCGGACTTTTTTGGGGGCACCTGGACAGGTTGCCCTGATCCCGTAGATTTTCGCCGCTTCCAGCTGCAAAACATCTATGAGGATAACAATATGTATTACAGGGAGTATGAATGGATGAAAGTCGGAATCCCTGAGACCCGTTCCACCGATGGAGATGTGATGTTCACGATGAAGGACCGGTGTTCTTTTGAGCTTGTGATCGGCGATAAAAACAGGTCTGGGCTTCAGTGGTCCATCTGGGAAGCATTGTACACACCCATCGGCGAGGACGGTTATCCAAAACCCATGTGGGATTGGGAGACCGGAAAAATCGACCGTGAGGTGGCTGAGCAATGGAAAAAGTACGACCTCAACTATTATCTCTGTGAGAACTGGAAAAGCATAGGGCCCAAGCTTGTCGGAAAAATTCATCTTTTTACCGGAGATATGGACAATGCCTATCTCAACTTGGGTGTTGTCCTTCTCGAAGAATTTCTTGAGAACACCAAAGATCCCTATTATGACGGCGTCGTCGCGTACGGTGATGGAGAGGGACACTGCTGGATGCCGCGGGGGGCTGAGATTTTCCGGTTGTTCGATGAGGAGATCACAAAAAAATCGCCAGCCGACTAGAACCCAGCAAAGTGGCATTACAAGTGAATATGAGATAAACGATTCAGAGAAGCAAAACAAAATGAATGATCAAAATGTTCAAAGGAAAAAATGGAGAATGGAATGAACGGTATAAAAGCCTTTCTATTGTGTGGGCTTGTTGTGTGTATGATTGTGGTCTTGATGAGCTGCACAACATCCGGAGAAAAATCATCAGATAGCGCAAAAACGAGATCTCAATTCGCGATCTCATTTCCTTCGGAGGCTCATCCCGAAGCGGTCACGGGCCGGGCGTATGTCATATTCTCACGGGAAAATGACAGAGAGCCACGATACCAAGTGAGTTACACGGGGGTACCATTTTTTGGAAAAAACATCGAAGCTTTAGAGCCAGGAAAACAGGTGATCCTCGATCAGGAGGTTTTCGGGTACCCTGTCCAGAGCCTCAGCGACATCCCCGCCGGTGGATACTTCGTCCAGGGATTCATCAACATCTACACGGAATTCAAGCGTACAGATGGGTTTTCTGTGTGGCTCCACAACGACCAATGGGAGGGACAACAGTGGAACCGCTCGCCCGGCAATCTCTACAGCGAGGTGAAAAAGATCCATTTCGATCCTTTCAAGACGGAAACTTATCCTTTGATCTGTTCTAACATCATTCCTCCCATAGAGATTCCCCAAGATACACAATGGATCAAGCGTTTGAAATTCCAGAGCCAAATTCTCACCGAATTTTGGGGACAGCCTATTTATTTGGGTGCGACGGTCCTCTTGCCTAAAGGCTATGATGATCACCCGGATGTGTATTATCCGGTGAACTACATGCAGGGCCATTTCTCACTCAGGGCGCCGAACGGTTTTACGTCCGAGGAACCAAAACAAGAAGATCGATGGTCAAGTCGCGGATATGAATTTTATAAGCACTGGATCTCGGAAGAGTGTCCCCGGATGATCCTGGTGACTTTTCAGCATCCATGCCCCTACTATGATGATTCCTACGCAGTGAATTCCGAAAATTGCGGTCCCTACGGCGATGCCATCATGCAAGAGCTCATCCCGTTTGTAGAGGAGCATTTTAGGATCATTCGTAAACCTTACGCACGTGTCCTCTCCGGAGGTTCGACAGGCGGGTGGGAGTCTCTTGCCCTCCAGATCTTCCATCCTGATTTTTTTAGTGGCAGCTGGTCTCTCTGCCCTGATTCTGTAGATTTCCGTTACCACCAGATCGTCAACATTTATGAAGATCCAAATGCCTATTACAAGGAATATGATTGGATGAAGGTCGAGCGTCCGAGTTGCCGTACAACGGATGGAAATATCCGCTTCACAATGAAAGATGAGAACCATTACGAGCTCGCTATCGGCGATAAAAGCCGAAGCGGAGGGCAGTGGGATATCTGGGAGGCTGCCTATGGACCTGTGAATGAGGATGGGTATCCGAAAAGGCTCTGGGATAAAGTGACCGGCAAGATCGACCACTCTGTAGCAGAATACTGGAAAGAGAATTACGATCTTCGGTATTATCTCGAGAAAAACTGGTCCTGGATCGGCCCTAAGCTGAAAGGCAAAATCCATGTTTACACGGGAAGCATGGACAGTTTCTACCTCAATGATGCGGTAGTGCTGCTCGAAGAATTTCTTGAGAAAACCCAGAATCCTCATTATGCTGGCATCGTTAAATATGGAGACCGGCAGCCGCACTGTTGGGGACCGAGAGGGGTGGAGCTCCTGCAGCTGATGTCAGATCACATTGTGAAGACCGCACCTTCCGGTGAGGATACAGCGCTCTGGCGCTATAAATAAATGTAGAGTCAGCTCCCCGAACGGTCCGCTCAGATAAGCTGAACGGCACGGACAACCGGAATAAAAGAAAATTTATAAGAAGGAGGATGGAATGTTTAATAAAAAATGTGTGTGGATCTTGGTTTTTATGGTTTTTGGTGTAATCGTAAACACCGCTCATTCGCAAGACTATGGCGTCGCTGCAGTGGATGACAGTCACAACATCCTGCCTTTGAGAACAAGAGCGAAGGTGATGAATGATATCTTGAGGTGGCGATTGGACAACATCATTCCCGAAGTGATGAGAAGGGAAGGCATCGACATGTGGCTTGTCATCAACAGGGAATACAACGAAGATCCTGTATATATGAGTATGGCCCCCGAGCCTCACATGTATGCGCGCCGCACATCCATCCTCATCTTCCACGACTTGGGTGAGGAACAGGGCGTCGAAAAGCTATCAGGGGGATATTATGGCATTGGCGATTTCTATAAGCCCACGTGGTTAGACAAGACCAAAAAACAATTCGAGAGTCTGGCTGAATTTATTAAGACACGAAATCCCAAAAAGATCGGGATCAACGTCTCTCAAAAATGGGCTTTTGGGGATGGCTTGTCATCGTCATTAAAGGAGAATCTGGAAAAGGCACTGGGACCGGAATCGTCATCCCGGCTTGTATCCGCTGAGAATCTTTGTATCGGCTGGCTCGAAACGCGAAGCCCCCAGGAACTCAGTCTCTACAGGCATATTGCGGGGATCGCCCATGACATCATCGCCGAGTTTTACTCGAACAGAGTGATAACACCCGGGATAACGACCACGGACGATGTTGTCTGGTGGACCAGACAGAAGATCGTTGATCTCCGTCTGCACACATGGTTCCAGCCATCCATCAATATCCAGAGGCACAAAAAACTAGACGAAAAATACAAGGATAATCCCAATGTCATCCAACACGGCGACCTCCTCCACTGTGACGTAGGGATCGTCTATCTCAATCTTTGCACGGACAT
>CAZIMJ010000058.1:0-8753 GCA_964540205.1 uncultured Eubacteriales bacterium
GGAGGATGCACCCCGGAGAGAATTTTCATCAGGGTGCTCTTCCCCGCTCCATTCTCCCCTACAAGGGCGTGAACTTCGCCGGAGAAAACTTGAAAATCCACTCCGTTGAGCGCAACAGTGGCACCAAAGCGCTTATGAATGCTGCGCATACCGAGGAAAGGATGGACCATGATTCCTGATTTTATTTCTGGCTGAGCCAATATTCAAGATCGGGGTCTATCAACTCTTGGATCTCTGGTTTTTTTAGATCCTCTCCAAGAATGAATGTTACCCCTGTATCAATGCGTTTTTCCACTGGCTTGCCTTGAAGATGGTCAAGCATGATCTTAACACCCAAAAAACCCATCTGGAAGGGATTCTGAACGACCAGCCCCTGGATCTCTCCCTGTTCAAGCCCCATCACCAGCGGATCATCAGAGTCAAAGCCGATAAAAATGACTTCCCCGGTTTGCCTTTGTCTTCGTAGAGCCTGGAGCATCCCGTATGTGGACGATGCATTCGGACAAAAAAGCCCATCGATCATTAAATTTCCCTGCTCATCTTTGAAGCGGAGAAGCAGGTTTTCACTGGCCTGCTGCGCTTGGGCCCTGGTCGCTCCGGCATACTGTTCGTCACTGAGAAGTGTGATTCCTGGAAATTCCTCCAGAGATTCGAGGAATCCTTCTTCACGATTGGTGGTGCTGGCTGAACCTTCCATGTACCGGAGGAGAACAACCCGGCCTTTGCCTTCGAGGAATTTTCCCATCTCTCGACCGGCTATGCGACCTCCCTCCCTGTTGTCTGTTGCAATGAAACTCGTGTAGACATCCTCAGAATCATGAAGACCCGAGTCAATAATGATCACTGGGATGTTCCTCCTGACGGCATCTCTCACCGGCCGTCGCAGAGCCATTGCATCCAATGGGGCCAGCACGATCCCGGAGACACTGTTTAGAACCTGATTATCGATTACGGCAATCTGCTGCTGCCTGTCGTCTTCCTTTTCCGGGCCCACCCAATTCATGTTTACACCCAGCTCTACGGAAGCTTTTATCGCACCTGCATGCACAGATTCCCAAAAAATGTGAGTTGTTCCTTTCGGGATCACCGCGATCGTAATCTCTGTATCCTTGGTTTCACTCCTGTTGCAAGCACAAAATGTTATACTCAAGATGAGGACTACGAGTACCAGTTGAAAGACTCTCAAACTCTGCATATTTCCTCTTTTCATCGAAAATATCCTGGAGTGTAAAACATATCCTGCATGCTGTGTGAAGTATATAATGAATATCTTGAAATGACAATGTCCTATCACCTGTTTCCTTTACCTGGACAATTCACGAGTCGAGGCCAACCCACCCCACCCATTTACAAAGGTTGAGGTAGTGGCCCATGAAGATGTAGTGAACTACTTCGAGCCGTCCCAACCTACCCGGGCTACAACGAAGGATTTGTAGTGAGATTGGCGGGTTATGAGTTGTTTTCCCGACACCGATGGTTGTCAAAATATTCTTTCCATCGTCAACATCTGATTACATCCTTGCTAAGATAGCCTGACTTATGACTGAAGCATCCCAGGTGTATCGGGTCTTTGAGGCTCTTTTCTGCTCCCTGGCTCGTTTCGTGATACATCTCTGCTGCCATGGCAGGGATCTACCGGCAGCATCATCCGGAACACTCTGTTTTTTATCGGGTGTTCTTTTTTATCTGTCTCAACTGTGACCGACGGTTTACAGTTTTCGAGAAAATTCAGTAGACTTCTGAATTGCTTGATCAACATTTATATTCAGCATATCCTCGCTTTTTCTTTTTAAATAGCAGAATGTCCTTAATTTGATTATTTACTATCGTGCAGCTCGAACGCCCAGCCTCCACGACTGTTTTTAATTCCTTGATGACAGAAAGGAAATTATGCAGTTCACTGCGAAGATTTGTAACTCTTCCGGATTTTAGCTTTTATCCTTTCTTATACATCAAAGTGATGTGCGAGTATTGCTTATGATAGTCAATACCCATATAAATCATTTGTACACCTCCTAAATTTAAATTTGAATATCAAGGATAATCTATCATAAAATAGACACCCACTGGAGGTGCATCACATCATCATGTTACCTATATTTTTTAGCTCCGTCGAAAAAGCAGCTTCTTATCTTCTCGCTGGAGGACTGGCGGGAAGTGGGCATTGATGAGGCAGGGAATCTTCTGAGTCCTTTCGAATCCAAGGCTTTTTAGTTCCTCACAAGTCAATGGTCTTACAGGAAAATGGTTTTTACCTTAACATTGCTATAAATATCGGAGGTCAGAAATGTTCGACATAGAACAAATGCATGAACAGGCAAAAGAGCTTGAGAGTTTGTTGCGGTTACAGAGTATGCCGATTGCCTTGAAGATGCTCACCAGCAAAGAGGAGATTCCCGAAGACGCACTACGGCCGGTAAGAGATATGGGATACCACTTATCTTTTTGTCAGGCTTTGGCTCTTACGCGCCGTAGAGGGTTCACTATTGCTGAGACCAAAAAGGACATGTGGTGTTTTGAGCCGGTTGTCGGATTGGGATTTGTGAAACCTCCACAACGATTCTTGGAAGGGCATAATCGCTATCCCGGTTCTACACGCACGTTGGAGGCGGGTGGAACCTGGGCACGCAACATGCCCCGCTTCGACTTTCCCGGCTATCGTGCAGTGGTCACTGCCCCGCTGAATGCAGCCGGTTTCGAGCCAGACATCCTGCTTCTCTATGGTTCTCCTGCAGTAATGACTCAGATAATGTTAGCGAAAAACTGGTTAGACGGAAAAGATATCATCACGACCATGTCAGGTCACGCCGCCTGTGTGTATTACGTGGTACCGGCCCTGAAGGAGGCACAGTGGCGAATGAGCATACCATGCGGTGGCGATCTGAGAAGAACCGGTTGTGACGATTATAGTATGATTTTTTCGGCACCAGTGGATGTGTTGAGTGGGTTACTGGCAGGCCTTAAGGCCATTTGGGACGCTGCATGGGGATTGCCGTCGAACCCTACCTTTGCAATGGAATACCCACTCGAAAAAAGTTATGTAGAGATAGGCAAATTGATTGGTATGGACTGGGTGAAATAAACAAGCCTATTCTAGTGTTTCGTTCTGGCACGTTCAGTATAAGAGGAGGAAAAAAGGATGAGCGTAAAAGGTTTAATTAGTCAACTGGAAAGGAATAGCTCCATTTACCTTACCCGTGATGTGTCCCCCGGAAGCAAGGTTAAACTCATAGATGCAGTTTACATATCCGCCTACAATAACGATCGCGCCTATGAAGGATGTGCCCGGAGTGTTCTGGCGGCAATCAACGAACATCTACGTTTAACCTCAGATGAGGGCTTTAAGGAATGTATCAAGGCCAGCACGGCGCTGGCCGCAGGCGTTGCCCGAATGGGGGAAACCTGTGGAGGCCTTATTGGGGGGATCATGGCTTTGGGACTGGAGTTCGGTTCCGAAGATATGTCCCTGTTTGATAGATACACGGAAACAATGCGGGTATCGCGAGAACTATTCGGCAAATTTAAGAACTTATACGATACAGTACAATGTTCCAAAATCCAGGAAAAGCTTCTTGGCCGTCGGTACAACTTCTTCGAAGAGGAAGACCGGGATGCATGGTACAGGGAAGGCGGGCTTGACAAATGCCCGAGTGTCTGTGCTGCTGCGGCCGGCCTCGCGGCGGAAATAATCCTGGATTATAGAAAAAAGGAATAAAGTACTTCTTCCCTTGCAGGGCTTGAGAATGTCGAAATCAGCCCTCGGGGATTTCCTCCATGTTTAAAATTTTTATTAAAATAATCCAACAATATCCCCCCATACACAAACCGATGTGGAATGACCACCTCTCAAATCAACAAAAAGCAGTCATGAATGCTCTCAGAAATACTCGCCCCTCTCCCCAGCTGCCATCAACAGCTCCTTCTGGACCATCTGAGGAGGCGGTGGGCGTTCAGCATGAAAAGTGAGCTTGAGATGGCGGATGATCCTGTCGATGATCTTCGGCTCTTCTGTACAAGGGGAAGGACGATCAGCTTTTCCCGACTCTGTGTTTGACCAAAATGTTTCTCTATGATATAGCTTGTAAGGAAGCTAAAAGGGCGGAAATTGGACAAAAATGAGAGTAGAACTCGGCAAGCATCAAAACCAAATTCCTATCTTTTTTTATGAATAATTCAGTTTCGTTAATCTGTGTGAAAGACCTCCCGCATAGTCTTCCATTGAATGGTTTGCTCCCCAGAAGATATTTGAGAGAATAGATGGTCTATCCTATCCGCGGCGTTTCCAATTTGTGACTGGATTGTTGTGTCTGAGAATTCAGAGTAAAGATAGAGGCGTCCCTCCTTGTGAAACACAGAAAGTTTATGAATATACAATGCGGTTAGGACGTCTTGAGGGAAAATCAAATTCTGCACTCGGATAGGGTTCTCTTCGGCCACACAGGAGAATCTTTGGGAATGACCGACTGGAAAGGTGTGTTTATTGATCGAACGCAAAAATTGTCTGAGCAGAGGATCTAGCAGACTGTAACTTCAAGGCCAGTTTGACTGATATCGTATTCAAAAAAACGGGCCAATGGATTTGGAGGATTATCTTCTAGTAATCGTCGCGCCTCGATTGCATCTTCTTGGGACCTGCAGATGACCAAAAGGAATCCACCACCTCCCGCCCCCAATAGCTTTGCCCCATACATAAAAGGTTCGAAGGTCCTGAGAATCTCCTCAATCGCTTGATTTGATGAATCCGGGTCGATCTCTTTGTTAAGACGCCATGCAATATCGATAGTCTCACCGAACGCTTTCATGTCTTTATTGAGCAATGTCTCTCTGATAAGAGGAGGATGTGCATGGAGTCTTCTCAATGTGGCCAGAGCACCTCTGTCACGGTCCAAGTAGTTGCCTACGACATTCCTCAGGATGTTTTTGGCGAGACGCCTCATCCCGGTGTAATACAAAAGAGTTTGTCCTCCATTACACTTTGGATCGAGAAGATCAGGAAGAACAGAGCGGATCTGTGGATCAGGAATCATTCCTGGGCTCGCAGCGATCATTTTGACACCTTTAACCGTTCCACCGATCTGGTCTTGCCAGCCTCCTCCAGTCGTAAGCTCCTGCTCCAGCTGAAGAACCCTGTGAAAAAGTTCGCGGTGGGATAACTCGCGACCCATCATCCTGTGGATAACAGACAGGAGAACAGCTCCCATGATGCTGGAGGTTCCTAATCCACTTCCACTGGGAATTGCTGCGAGGGTGGTCAATTCGATACCCCCACCAAAGTGGCGTAGCAGGTCCTGCAGAGTTTTGACGTCCTCGGACCACTGAGCTCTATCCGGATCAAGCCCTGATAATGCCAATGCGGCCTTTGCTAGTGCAAATTCGCTGGTCGGCTGCCTATAATCCAACAATTCCTTGAGCTCATCCACAGTGATTCTCACACCGTGATCGATCGATGCGATCCGGATCTCAAGCGCATCAATGCGCCGTGCATACACATGGATCGGAGGTTGGCCATTGAGGTTGACCGCAGCGTTGATGACTCTCCCCCCGCGTTCCAGAGCATAAGGCGGAGTGTCTGTCCAACCTCCTCCAAGATCCAAGCGCGCAGGTGCCCGGCCCCATATGATCTCGTCTCTTCGAAGGGTGTTTTGAGGGTGGCTTTCCTCTCTTTTTCTGCTCATCACGATTGTCTGACTCAAATTAAGAAACGCCAGGTCGTACATCCTCTTGATCCACTCAGCGGGACCGGGTTCTGAATAAACATCAATTCCATGCGACTGCAACCAGGACTTTTCGTATTCATGCAATCGGCTTGTGACTTCATGAAGTATCTTTTTCCATGGAACACTGTAATATTCCCCAGAGATCCTGATGGATGTGGCCAACGTATGGAGCACCCGGGAAAGCTCTAAACCGGACAGCCCGGAGCGGTTTGATGCATCATCCTGAAGATCGTGCGCAATCTTCAGAAGGGAAACACACCAAACTGCACAAAGATCCTTTTCCATTTGACTAAAAAGAAATGACAATTCTCTGGCTGAGAATTTACTCTCGGGTTGGAACATTTTCCTTATGGATTGTAGAAAGGAACTTGACCGGTGAACCATTCTCCTGGTGTAGAACTCTTCCTGATCGACTAAACGAGCCATGTCTTCAAAGCTGTATTTATTTTCGTTATGCCAGGCCTGTCTTTGCGTTCTGGTCGCTTTTCGAGGATCGAACATCCAGAGCCACTCCTTAAAATCCGGAGGATCTTCCACTGCAGGATAGATTCTGGCATTCCAGACGGATCGTTCCTCAGAGGAAAGCTCCTTATTCCAGATCTCCTCTGCATCGATTTCCATACCACTCATCCACTCCTCGACAGGAAGATTACAGATCGTGGCACCTGAAGCCATAGGGTCTTTCATCCTGTCATGGATCCCATAGACACGAACAAAGCTCAAGGCATCACCCGTCCGAGATCTTCCCTTGATGACATCAACACAGGCTTTTTCCGGTAACACGATCGACTCATCGATATCGACACCCATAAGCGCATTTTCGCCTCCAAGGTCTATGGGAGATTTTATACAGCATCCTTCGATCCAGGCGTGAAAACCACGAATTAATCCATCATCCGAGATACGGTTATTGACACTCAAAATTGACTCTGCGGGTAACTTTCCTCTATCTTTTTGCCAAAGCTTCATTCCGCTCTTCATCACCTGGTGTATCGTGCCAAAATGCAAAAAATCACACCGGGATAGGGTTTGAACGCTAAAGCTGGTGTCTGACATTGTCTTAAAAATGTGAGCCAGGCAAGATCTGTTGATTTGAGACCCGCTATTTACCACACGAGTGATGTACTGGCTTAACTTGACCTCAGAACCCATAGCACAGGATACCTCTCTATAGAGATCGAGTCCAAAGTCCTCGATCACATCAGCTACACAACCACTCCAGCAGAATCCGTCCTTGGCATCCCATCGGACTCCGGCCAGATTGAGCAGTTTTGCAGCCGATCGTGCATCACAATTCAGAACGCCTATATCGAGGAGTGTCAATCCCTCCCCGTTTATGGCGCCACTTTCCTTCTGCTCTTTGACTGAGGGTTTTTGGAGAAACAGTCTAACAGTTCCATCTTCTGCGGAAACAAAAACACCATGATTTTGTGTTAACTCTGGGCGTGCCAGGCATCCCAATCCAGTGATTCCATGCTCTGCAAATTGGACCTCTGAAACATCAAAATCCAGAAGAACATCCCCTGTTGTGACCACGACCTGTCCCCTTCCTGGAGCCATTTCTGGGAGATCGAGATAGACAGGGAGCTGCCTGTCAAAGATCGTGGATCCCAAAACGTTCTCCGGCTCTCCGGGCAACGGAATAAACGCCTTGCCACAGGGTCCATATGCCGGCAATCGTTTGGAGTCCCCTCCTGCGTGTATGATCAAAATACGCAATCGTTCCAGTGTCTCTATCCACAGCTCTTGGGGCCTAAGGCCTTCCTCGGAAACGCTATCTGCCTGCTCGAGAGAAAGGATCTGCATTAAACAAAATATCGTGCTTCCCGCGCTCCCGACGCGTTTTCCATCGGGATCAGGAATAACTAAAACTTTTTTTATTTCCGAGAAATATCCCAAATCATGTCTGATATTCAGCTGATTTCTGTATGAAGACGCTTGCTCAGGATTGGATGCTGTGAGGATGAGATAATCCCAGGGCTTACGTATCTCTTGTTTGACTGATCTCACCTT
The DNA here is from genome assembly GCA_964540205.1 of uncultured Eubacteriales bacterium. Lineage (GTDB taxonomy): Bacteria > Acidobacteriota > Aminicenantia > Aminicenantales > Aminicenantaceae > WTAW01. Next base: position 7,731 of record CAZIMJ010000058.1, read on the forward strand.
GCTGTCTTCATAGGTTAAGAGGAATCAGATAAAATGCTATCCATACTATCTATCTACACTAGCTATTTGCTGCTTGTCGAAAAGGCCCTAACCTGAGACTTAATCCATGGATAGGTTTGGGCAATTCCCTCTTTGAGCGAAAACTGTGATCGCCATCCCAGGGCACTGATTTTATCGGTACGAAAGTTCCTTGCTTGGACACCCACAGGACCCTCCACGTGCCCGATGTGAATTCTCTTTTCCGCCACTTCGGCCACAGTATTCACCAATTCGTTAACTGAGACATACTCCTGGCGCCCGATGTTGATACCTTTCTCAAGGTCAGAAAACATGAGCAGCAGTATCCCATTGATCAAGTCATCTATATATGTGTAGGCCCGCATTGCCGATCCATCACCCCAAGTTTCGATGGTGCCTCCGTCCTCTGCCTCAGCAATTTTACGGCACATGGCCGCAGGGGCTTTTTCCCTGCCGCCGCGCCAGGTCCCCTCGGGACCATAAGTGTTCTGGAACCGTGCAATGCGCACGGGTATCTTGTATCTTTTGCCATATGCCATTGCCATACGCTCGGCATACAGTTTCTCCCAACCATACTCATTGTCCGGTTGAGCAGGATAGGCTTCTTCTTCCGATAATTCAGGCTCGTCCGGTTTCATATCCCTGTAAACACAGGCCGATGAAGAGAAAAAATAGCGTTTCACTCCTTTTTCCGCACTCGAATGCATCATATGGATGTTGATCAATGCGCTGTTTCTCATGATCTCACATTCGGCAGTCTCGATGAATCCCATTCCACCCATATCCGCAGCGAGCTGGTAGACTTCATCAAAAGCCGATCCCTCGGGTGTGGTCACTGATGTCAAACAGTTTGTTTGCTCTCTCAGATCGAGAAGAAGGAAATCATCAGCCGCCGTCTCTGCAAATTCAGGTCTTTTTAAATCCACTCCACGCACCCAATAGCCTTCCCTCTTCAACCTCTTCACCAAATGGCTGCCTATAAAACCACCTGCACCGCAGACCAGG
>CAZIMJ010000059.1:0-1756 GCA_964540205.1 uncultured Eubacteriales bacterium
CGCCCGTCACATCCGCATCCCAGGCGCCCACAAAGCCAATCAAAAGGAAAAGGAGAAAAAATACTACAGTCAGATAGGTTTTAGTCATGTTTCCTCTCCCTATAATGAATTTTATATTGTTTTTGTTGAACAATGTGTAGACATTTTTTATGAATAATTCAGGATAAATATATTTTACACTTATTAGACGCCGACCCCCCTGTTTTTCTTCCAAAAACTATTCTAACCTGAATTATTCATAAAAAATGTCGATATGTATCATAACAAACGCAATTTCAGAACTATACATTGTTTTTTCGGTTCCCCGTTTCCGGATTTTGTGTGTGACCGTAGCCTTCCTGAGATGCAAAGAGCGACAATTTTGTCGGCCCTCTGACAAAAATGTCGACATCTGTGTGTGATAACACCTGTTAATTTCTTTAATATCAACAACATAGAGAGTTGGCACAAGATTTGCTTTACTACTTGCCTAACACTCATTAAGGAGGTTAAAATGAGAGAGAAACTTTTTTTCGCCCTAGTCGGGATCGTTTTAATCCTGGCAGGTGGGGTCGTTTTTGCTGATGACGCAGATCAATCGGGAAATCGCAACCAGGTTCGCGTTGAAGTGAAGCCCCAAAACAAATTACAATTTCAGTTTCGGATGATGTTTGTGGATGAGAACGGAGACGGCATCTGTGATGGATTGCGTGACCATGACAATGATGGAATTCCCAATGGGCAGGACCCGGATTGGACCAAACCCAAGGATGGGACGGGAAACCAATTCAAGAAGGGGAACGGAAACCAAAACGGAAACGGGAATGGAAACCAAAACCAGAATTCGAATAATCAATTCAGCAATAAGAGCGAATTCCGTGGTGGAAATGGCTTGAGCAAACAATCTTTCCGACAGAACAAATCCGGCTTGGGCAACGGCCTTTGTGACTCAACAGGTCCCAAAGGAAATTCGCAGAGAGGTGGAAAACACTGAGCGGGAAAGAAGACCTGGTCTTCTTTCTTTCATGAGGGAAAAGAGGACTCTCCTCTTTTCCCTCTTTAATGGAGAAACAATGAAAAAGATCGGTGGCGTGATCCTGTTGTTGATGCTTTCGATCGGCGTCTTGCGACCCGATACGCTCTCCCTGTCTCTCTTCCAAAACATAACGGATAATCTATTCCAGAACACCTACCCCGAGCCGGATCATCTGTCCAATATGAGCTTTTCCATAGATAAGAACTTCTCACGACTTTCTCTTTTTGCCTTTGGCGAGTATTCCTATCTTTTTGAAAATTCTGATATTGCATATTACAGCCAGGACCTGGGCCTGGATTATCTGCAGCCGTTGAATGAGAAATCCGCTCTGTATTTCTCCCTTTTAGGGCGGGGATATTTTTATAAATCCGATTACAGCGACTACAATTATATTTCTGTGAACGGCTATATCGCGCTGAAAAGCTACTTGAGTCAAACGTCCATTTTAAAATCGAACTACACCCTAGAGTACAAAAACTACAGAACTTCGATCTTTGATTATATCAGCCATTCTCTTTTTGTCTCGGCGGACAAGTATTTCCCAACAAAAACGACATTAAAAGCCGAGATGAACTGGGGCTTAAAATATTTTTTGCAGCCCTACCAAACAGCAATCACAGAGGCTCCTGTGGAGATGCCCTTCCCCCAGGAGGGAAAGGGGAGAGGAAAACATGCAGGGATGGGGAATGTATATGATACTCCTGATGTGCCTGTCTCTACTCAACAAGAAGGAGGAGAGGG
>CAZIMJ010000060.1:0-3337 GCA_964540205.1 uncultured Eubacteriales bacterium
AAACAGAATTCATAATAGATGATACAAGATGAAATCAATACAGACGACTGATAGAGCAATCTAAAAACAATAGTTCGTATTGGAATATTGCTGAGAAATATCAAGCGTGTAAGTGGATAAACGTGCGGAGTTCCGCAGGGCCTATAAGAAAAAGAGGGGTCATCCTTTGAATGATCCAATGGGTGAGAGGGCGGCGTGAAAAATCTGACTGGAGCGAAAACATCTCCTCTGATTCTATCTTTAAAGGTACTCATTGTTACGATGCACCATTTAGATAAATACGATCTCGGCTTCGAGTGACACAGGATCCAGAAGAGCCACTGTTTTTTTGCCGGTCAGCCATCCTCCTGTTTCTCCGGGATTGACTACCAGAATCCCGTTGTTCTTCCTGACATTCGGTTTGTGGGTGTGGCCGTAGATGATCGCAGTGTATTTCCCAGACCGGATGTGTTTTTCATTGGCAAAGTGGGTGTGGGTTAGCAAAATAGCCCTATCCGCATACGTAAAGACAAATGGCTCTCTCTGAATCTCGCCCAAAGACACAAAAACATTTTTCAGCCCCTCTTTCTCACCGTCACAATTCCCAAAGACGGCCATCACCGGGCAGGACAGGTGTCCCAGTTCCCGGGCTGCAAACGGGGCGATAAAATCTCCAGCATGGATAACCAGCTCACACTGCGCCTCGTTGAAAAAACGGACGGCTTTCTTGATCGCATCGACGTTGTCATGCGAGTCAGCCATGACACCTATCATTTTTTCTACCTTCTGTTTATTCTCGTTTTAGTTTAATTTTAAATGCGTTGGCTCCGAATGTCTACATCCAGCACTCCGCAAATTTTGGCTAAGTATCCCCAATACTGTGATGGCATGAAATCACACTGCGTTATTGAGTGTTCCAATTATGTGGTGGAGAAAACCGTGAGAAGGGCTGGACGGGCATGGGACATCTCCCTTGGGGAGATGTGAGGGAAGCCCCCACGACCGAGCGAAGTTTCCTCGCTGGGGAAACTGAGCGTGTTTTCGAAATCACCAATTGGAACACTCGGAACGTCATGCATCACGATTTTGGAGATGCTTACGTCCCATGGCTGAATATTGCATATTCAGGGGGGCTGTATTATACTACCTTTTTATTTTTTGGAGATTAAGGATTTCTATGAAACGAAAAATTGCCGTGATCGCTTTTGGAGGAAACGCCATCCTCCCCAAGGAACAGAAAGGATTGCAAAAAGAGCAGATGCTCAATGCTAAAAATGCGGCAAGCCTGATGATCCATGTGGTGAAAAAAGGATACGATCTCATCATCGTTCACGGGAACGGCCCACAAGTGGGGAATCTCCTCATCCAAATGGAGGAGGCTGTTAACAAGATCCCCCCATTTACGCTGGAAGTCTGTGATGCCATGACTGAGGGGAGCATGGGCTTTATGCTGGAGCAGGCCATCATCAATGAGCTCAGGAAAAACTCTGTGGATAAAGAGGTCGCCACTCTTATTACTCAAGTCATCGTAGATAGGAAGGATCCCGCCTTTAGCCATCCGACTAAGCCTGTCGGTCCTTTTTACTCCCAATACAGAGCACAGATGCTCATACGCGAAAAGAAATGGTCGATGACCGAAGATGCCGGCCGTGGATTCCGAAAAGTGGTCCCCTCGCCCAAACCTATCGATATCGTCCCGAAAAGAGTGCTTCACGACCTGGTGCATTCGGGAAAGATCGTCATCGCAGCGGGCGGCGGAGGCATTCCTGTCATCATCAACGGCAGGGGTTTATTCCAGGGAGTGGAGGCTGTTATCGACAAAGACTATGCATCCAGCCTGATCGCCAGGGAGATCAAGGCAGATCTGTTCGTCATTTTGACCAATGTGTCCCGTGTGAGCTTGAATTTCGGACAGCCGGATGAGACGCCCATCCCGGTGATGACCGTTGAAGAAGCCAAAAATCATCATGACGGAGGGCAATTCCCGCCAGGATCCATGGGCCCCAAAATAAAGGCAGCTATCGAGTACATCCAGGGGGGAGGAAAAGAGGTCCTCATCACATCGGCAAGCCATCTGAAAGCAGCCTTGATAAATCGCTCCGGAACAAAGATAATATCTACACATTAGGAGAAAACGAATTTGGACGATTTTTTGACCATTCACGATATCAGCGTGTATGAGTTCAGCGAGATTCTGGACCTTGCGGAGAAAATCAAGGCCAAGCCGCAGACCTTCCAGAACAAACTCGCCCATAAGGTCTTGGCCATGATCTTCGAAAAACCCTCGCTCCGCACTCGAATGACCTTTGAAGTGGGGATGCTCCAGTTGGGTGGAGAGGCCATCTACCTGAGCCCATCGGATATTCAGATGGGATCACGGGAATCCGCTTTCGATGTGGGGAAAAACCTGGAACGCTGGGTAGATGGGATCATAATCAGAACTTTTGGTCATGCCATTGCTGTTGATCTCGCAGAGGCCAGCCGCATCCCTGTCATCAATGCTCTAACTGACCTCCTCCACCCCTGCCAAGCGATGGCCGATTTTTTCACTCTAAAAGAAAAAAAGGGCGCTCTGGCCGAACTCAAGCTGGCCTACGTAGGAGACGGCAACAACGTCTGTCACAGCCTCCTCCTGGCAGCGGCAAAAGCAGGAAGCCAAATAACCGTTGCCACGCCATCAGGATATGAGCCAGACCTAAAGATCCTCCAGCTAGCCAAAGAGGATGGTAAAGATACAGGATTTATCTATCGTCTGACTGTAGATCCCATGGAAGCCGTGACAGACGTCGATGCGGTTTACACGGATGTCTGGGCCTCCATGGGACAGGAAACCGAGAAGGACGAAAGGCAAGGGATTTTCACCCTCTATCAGGTCTCAAGCGCACTCATGGCATCAGCAAAACCCGACGCTATCTTTATGCACTGTCTCCCTGCCCACAGAGGAGAAGAAGTCACCGATGAGGTGATCGATTCAGCCCAATCCGTCGTGTATGATCAGGCAGAAAACAGGCTACATGCCCAAAAAGCTATCCTGCTCATGCTCTTAGAAAACACGAGAAAAAATGGATAAAGAAAACGAAAACACAAAGATCTTAGCATCTGACCTCGAATTTTTCGAGGAAGATCTCGCAAAAACCAATACACCTTTCGGCTTGCAAGAACTCGTCAAAAAGATCGCGATCAAAAAAACATCCAGCCAGCTTTCCCATGAGGTCAAAGTGTATGATCCCTATTGTCTATACGAAGTCGGGGACTTCCTCTATAAAGAATACAACGAGCCCCTGATCGTCAGCAGCAAAGGGGCAGAGCCTTTTGAAGGAACTGTTGTCCTCAAAATCATCAGTAAAGTCCCCTATGA
>CAZIMJ010000061.1:0-2589 GCA_964540205.1 uncultured Eubacteriales bacterium
AGGCGCCAGAGTCTGCCCCTGCGCCCTTGTGAGGCTGCTGCACTGCCCAGACTCGGCGAATAGGCCCTCTTCCAGCTGAAAGGCTTGCCACCCTCAGGATTGTAAAGGCCGGCCTCGATGGCGTAAGAGACAACATTCGGCGAAGCCAAAAAATAGTCTTTGTTTTCGGGGTCGATCTCACCGATACGGGATTCGTTCGGACAGAAGCTCATGTGATCATCCGGAACCCGCTGGGCACACCACACAGCTCCAGGCTTGCCGGTCTCAGGCGTCCAGAGCGGCCCCACCGGCATGATCTCGAAGAGCCAGATCTCATTCGAGTCTGCCACAGCCAGCATCTCTCCGCTGTCATGAAATCCGTATCCATACTTCTCTGCCATCGATCCCATGAGCGTTACTGCCTCTCTCGCTGTTTTGCATCTCTCCATGGCCAGCATGGTTAAGGTCGTGATGTCCATGATTGCCGAGGGAGTCGGGTTTCTCATCTTTCTTACGCATCCAATGGTCGATTCTGCAATTCCCAACTGATGCTCATTCATATGTCCGAAGACAGCGTGGTGATAAGCATATGTATGCGGGACTTGTGGGATCTCAACGCCGGTATCTCCCTCCACATATTTCACCCATTTTCCACCAACCTCAGGGGGCCAAGTTTTCACCTGATTGATGTGGTAGATTTTTCGTGTGGAACCATCCGGATGGTCAGCCGCGGGCATCAAGTGCCAGGTGAAGTCACACACACCGCAGTCCGCAGTCTGACATGCAAATACCGATCCATCGACAGAGGCCTCCTTCCCGACAAGGATCGTGGTACAGCCCTCCGGCTCTGTAGGCCAGAGTGCATTATCTGAGATACATTCTTCTTTATCAAAAACAAAAGTGTTTACCAGCGCAAAGGTTACGAGTATTAAAACTAGGATGAGAAACGATCGTTTTAGCTTCACTTTACCTCCTGTCTCCTTCACTCCAGACACCACTCTCTGTAAAAAAACGTAATTATAGAGGTCGGAGAGATGTGGATTTAATCCGAGTTGAGTAAATAGTCAAAATAATATAATCCGATCTGGCCATCATCGAATGGCCTTATTAGTGGCTAATTAAATCAAACTTGAACTCACCTGTCAATTATCAAAAAAATGTGTAAAAAAGGGGACAGGCCTCTGTGTTATTTTATCTCGTATCCGGCTTCTATAATGCTGGCGAGCGCAACGATCTTCATCGGCTCGATGAGCGGAACAGGGATGTCCTCTTCCTTCAAAACGAGTGGCACTTCAGTGCATCCTGCGATGATGGCTTCAGCATTTCTGCCAATAAGGATTCTAGCTGTGTTGACTATTGTCTCCTTGGAATAACCGGATGTGAATCCCGCTTTTATCCCCTTTTCGCCGAAAATCGCATCCATCACCTTTTCTTGTTCTTCCTCTGCTGGCCCGAACACCTCTATCCCCGCCTTTTTAAATGTGTCATGAAAGAGCCCTGATATCAAAGTACCAGTGCTCGATACCATGCCCGCTTTTTTAAGTGCGGGAATGTGTTCTTGTGCCCACTTCACTGATTCGTCCAGAAGGCTGATAAAAGGCACATCAACCTGTTCAAGAGCCTCTTGTATAAAAAAATGAGCCGTCACACAGGGCATGACGATAAAATCCGCTCCTGCCTGCTTCAACACTTTAAGGCCCTCTACGAGATAGGGTGTTGGCGAGGGCCCCGTTCCAAGGATCGCATCTGTCCTGGGTGGCACTTTGGGATTGCTGTATATGATCACATGAATATGATTCTGGTCTATCTCCACCTTAGTGTTTTTGATGATCAAGTCGAACATGTATTCAGTAGCCTCTGGTCCCATCCCTCCTAATATACCTATCACTTTTTTCATCTCATTCTCCTTTGAGTCTTTTTACCTCTTACAGCTCATATTTTCGATTTGAATGATGTAAGCATACGTATTTCATTTAACGTAAAAGTTCATTATAGGCTTCACTTTTCATCCAATTTCATTATTTCCCTGACTTTATCCAGCGGGAGCGCATCGACTTTATGCCCCCTATATCCTTCCATCGGGGTGGCTTTGAACATGGAATTCAGGATGGCCTCCTCAGATGCTTCTGCCGCAGCCAGAAAAAGTGCCGACATGTGTCCGTTCCTCAATAACTCTATTTTTTGCGTCCTCTCCTCTGAATCTCGAGAAACCCGCACTTCTCCAGCCGTGGAAAATGCGATGCAATAATCCCCGCTTCCGTTCGAATAATAACCACCCGTACGTGGAATGCCCAGAAGTGCACGCTTAGCCAGACGTTTCAAATTACGGCTGTCCAGAGGCGCATCCGTCGCACAAACAATCATGCAGGAGCCATCTCCACCGATCTCTACATCCCTCTGGAATGAGTATTGCCCCAACTTTACACCCACAGGATAACCGTTTATTTGGAGGATTCCGCCGAAGTTTGTCTGCACCAGAACGCCCACTGTGTATCCCCCTCGTGATTCAGGTAGCTTCCGTGATGCCGTGCCAATCCCCCCTTTCCACCGAAAACATTGTGTCCCCGTCCCTGCTCCGACACAACCCTCCTCAACAGGCCCAGACTCCGC
>CAZIMJ010000062.1:0-2586 GCA_964540205.1 uncultured Eubacteriales bacterium
TGAATATTTCAACAGGTCAAAAATCGACTGCTCTAGTAATAATAGCTCTAAGTGAGGGGGTTATGCCTATTATAATTGACCAACCAGAAGATTCATTAGATATTCGTGCAATCTGGGATGATATGTGTACAAAATTAAGAAAAGGAAAAGAATTAAGACAATTTATTTTTAGTACACATAATTCAAGTGTCGCTGTTGCTTCTGATACTGATAAATTTACAATTATGACTGCATCGGCAACAAAAGGAGAAGTATTATATTCTGGTTCTCTTGATAATAAAAAAATAAAAGAAGAAGTATTACAATATCTTGAAGGTGGTCTTCCAACTTATAAATTAAAATATTATAAATATGATATTCCCAAAGCAATAAAATAAATTATTTCAAACTATGTATTAATTTATTCTGTTTGGGAGCCTAAGACATCTAGCCCAGGCTCCCCGACTTTGAAATGACAGCTGAGCGTTTAACACCTCATTGGTATAGACGTATCTAACATCAATTTTTTCTCACAAATAGAAAAAGTCTTTAAAAAAGTTTTCTTTATCTGATCTTTTCCACTTGAGTGACCTCTATTTCCCTTGATTTTTTAAAATTCCCTAAATTTTTTTTATTAAGCGAAGTTCTTTATCGCAAGAGACTTGGACGCTATTGTCAAGAAAAGCAAAAAATTAACCTTTACTTTTAAAATAAATATACTTTACGATTCCTATAAGGTTAGTGGAATATGTGTCCAGAGGCGTGATAATTTACGCACGGATCGGCGTATAGTTTTACGCACTTACGTCTATACATTTCCTTGGATCAAATTTAGATCGTGGCTTATACGGTCTCTGAGAGACTCGTTTTTTAGAGGAAAGGTTCATCTACTGCATATGGAGAACAAACCGGGAATTTTTACTGTCGTTGAGATGAGACAACGGGCCTCAATTAAGGTTTTAAAAAGGTTTTTAATGTGGCATCCTCCCCTCTTAAAAAGTACCAACAAATTAAGAGGAGGTATGGATGCCACAATCGAGGCTTTCGCCTGATGACGATGATTTTATCATGAATATGAAAAAAGTAGAATACAGCAACCGAGAGATTGCCCGTAGGCTTAAAGTGTGCGAGGGGACCGTTCGTTACAGGATAAAACGCGATCAATCGGGAGGTGGGGATGGCCGGAAGAGGAAGGCTTCGGCTCTTGATCGCTTTCATGAGGTTGTCGCTCAATGGATAAAAGATTACGAGGACAGCCGTCGCCGGCCGGCACTGAAAACACTTTACAGCTGGCTTGAGAGAGATCACGGGTATGTGCGGTCCTATGATGCGTTCCGGCGGTATGTGCGTAAGCATTTTCCGGAACTTCACAAGAAGGGAGCCTGGGTAAGGATAGAGACTCCTCCGGGGGCTCTTCTTCTTGTGGATTGGAAAGAGGATGTCCTGGTTCAGATAGGCGGACTTGGATGTTGGGTAAAGATCCAGGCGTTGTGTTTCAATTTGGGTTTCAGCCGGAAGATGGTGGTCCGTGTCAGCGAGAAGAAGGATCTTGCTGCGTTTATCCACTCTCATCAGAAAGCTTTTTTGGCGTTTGGCGGATTGCCTAAGGTGATACGGACTGATTGTTTGAAATCGGCCGTTGTGAAATGGAAAGGGGCCCGGTCGGTTCTTAATGAGAGCTACAAGAGATATATCTCCGGGTTGGGGATAGATGCTTTTCCCTCCCGGCCTGGGACACCGCAGGACAAGGGAAAAGTAGAAAAACGCATACTGGATGTTTTTTCCCGGATGGATTTTAAACATCGGGTGTTTCGCGATATGGCTGATCTTCAGAAACAGATAGATACAGAGGTTGTGGAGATGGAGAAGCAGTGGAGGTGTGGGGCCACAGGTCTTTCTGTTGAGGAGAGCTTTATTTATGAGAGAGAACATCTTAAACCGCTTCCCGATAATTTTCCTGTTTTTCCGCTCAAGGAGAAGCGCACAACAGTCAAGCGGGACGGGATCGTTTATTTTGATGGCAACTACTATCAGGTAAGAGGCGAATACCGGGATAGAAGCGTTCTGTGTATAAATACAGGGGAAGAAATCAAGGTCTATCATGGAGGCCAGCAGATCGGACACTTTCCTTACCTTCCAGAGTCTAAGGGGATGGTCATGCTCTCTGAACAGGCGATTGCCGATAAGGATGTCTATCTCAGCGACACAGTCCGTCAATGGGCTCTGGAGGTGGCACAGCGGCAGGTGGGAATCTATCAAGAGATTATCCAGGGGAGAAGAATATGAGTATCCAACAGATCCAACAAAAGATGGAGAAACTGAAAATGAATCACACATTGCCGCTAATCTCCCAACTCTTTGAGGAGGCGACAAAACAAAAAAGCAGTGCCCTGGACTTTTTCGATAAGCTCTTGTCCCTTGAAGTCGAGGCTCGAGAAGAGAGCCGGATTGCCGGCTCATTGAAGGTCTCGGGACTGCCCAAAGGGATGCATCTGGATAATTTTGATTTTCTCTTTCAGCCCTCGGCAGACAAGTCCAAGATAGATCATCTTGCCACCTGTGAGTTCATCCGCCGCCACGAAAACATTCTTTTTTTCGGGCCTCCCG
>CAZIMJ010000063.1:0-45332 GCA_964540205.1 uncultured Eubacteriales bacterium
TAATGTTTGGGTGGGGCGGGTCGGATCGTGAATAATCCAGGCTAATTAATTAGCAGCCAGGGGGGATATTTTTGGATGGGGTGATTATTTTAAGAGCGCGAGGGCGAATCTGCATTTCCACCTTGTCCTGGATACCGAAGAGCTCTCCGTTGTATTGAATGGGAAGATCTCTACCGCTGAGAATGATCCTTTTTGCTTTAAAGTGTTTCTGCGTTTTTTGGAATGTGCCGAAATAGATGCTCGGAAAGTAAAGCCAGTACCTCCAGCCGCTGATTTCGAAGAGAGTGATATCGATGAAACCATCGTCGATCACAGCCTCCGGAGCGACCTTCCAATTGTAACCGAAGTGGCTGGCTTTTCCGAGAACGCAATCGAACACCTTTAGCTTCAAAGCCTTATGGGAGAATTCTTTGCCCGAATCATCGATGCCGTCGAAGATCTCGATCTCTTGATCATAATTTGCCAGGTTGAGCATGATCCTCGAAGCGAGGAGATGCCCGAAAAATCCCGGAATGTTGTGCTGGAGTTTTTCCACCAAGACTTGAGCTGTGGCTCCCACGCTGGCGAAAACCGCCGCCTTTCCCTCGATATCGATGAGGTCGATCTCTCTTGACTTCCCTTCTTTGATGAGTTTAATGGCCCTGGCCACGTTCCTCGGAATACCTAAAGATGTAGTAAAGGCATTGCCGCTCCCAAAGGGAATAACACCCAATGCGACCTCTTTCATCCGGCCGCTTTCTGTGATTCCCTGGATGACATCGGCTATAGTCCCATCGCCCCCAGCAGCAACGATTATATCATGATCGTTGCACAGTTCTTTGACAGTCTCTATAGTGTAGGCCTTGTTTTCTGGATTGTCGATGATACGGCCGGGGAGGTGTTTCTGGAGATATTTGCGCAGGAGCGCATTGCGCTCCCATTTCTTGTTCGCCGCATAGGGGTTTATGATGCAGGTGACTTTTTTTGAATCGATTGTTCTGGTTTCAGGCATTGGAGGCTCTTTGACAAAGTATTCAACCACAAATTTACCAGAAACTCTTTTATATCGCAAACCGCTTGTAATACGCGACAGTTTCTTTGATCCCCTCATCGAGTGAATACTCGGCTCTGAACCCAAAATCCCTCAAAGCTTTATCGGAGGAAAAAAGCCAGGATGTCTGGACCATCGCTCTCCAGGCCCGGCGTCCGAAATAAGACCTGACTAGGTGCATGGACTTAAGGACATCTGTCAACCAGGCGGTTGAGTCAATGATGTTTTCATACAGGGGAACAAAGAGGGAGGTGCCAAGGACATGTTTCTTGATCGTGAGGATGACCTCTTTCCACGAATAACCTCTCTTATCTGTGAGATAGTAGATCTGCCGGTTGGTCCTTGGGGATTTTGAGGCCTGACATATGCCCTTAATCAGGTCGTCGATGTAGATAAGGCTTGTGGTCTTTTGGTCGTGTTTCAACAAGGGAACGAAACGTTTCTGTATGAGTTTGATCAGCAGCTCCGTCTCCTGCTGGCGCGGTCCATAGACATTGGGCGGCCGGATGATCGTTGCATCCATCCGGTCCCATATCTCTGTTAAAGCATCCTCCCCATTCAGTTTTGTTCGACCATATTCTGATGTGGGGGCGGGAGTCCGTGTTTCATCCTGGATCTCGCCGGGCGAAGAGGGGCCTGCAGCTGCAATGGAGGAAACGTAAACAAACCGTTTAACATTTGGATTCTGCTGCTGGCAAACTTGGACAAGGTTCCGGGTGAAAAGAAAATTCGCCCGTTCGTAAACTTCCCGGCGTGCGGAGCGGATCTGTGCGGCCAGATGAAAGATATAGTCCTGTCCTTTCACAGCCTCTGCGAGAAAATCCCTGTCCTCCACAGACCCTCTAAGGATATTTACAGGATAATTTTCAAGGAAACCGGTCTTACTCTTTGGCCTCACCAGACATGTCACTCTCCAGTTTTGCTCCACAAGAGCTTCTACAAGATGGCTCCCGATGAAGCCGGTTGCGCCAGTGACCAGGGCCGTTAAAGCCATTGTTCTGTAAGTTTCTTCATTTCTTTTTTTATCTGTCAGCGATTGATGATTTTTTTCTCTCCTGTTGGCTTGACCAATTCGATTTTGTGTGCGAGTGGAGGGTCGAAAACACCATTCCCATCCACATCCACGAAAACAGGATTGGTGAGAGCGTAAGGGAGAACCGCATCTTTTAGGAGGCCATCTTTTGATATCGCCTGGACTACGGGATAGAGGCTTTTCTTGCCCATGACCTCAGCGATGATGGTCGCGTCTCTGTCCAGAGTCAAGACGATGTCCTTTTCAAACTTGACAGCATTTGTGCGTTCTGTTTTGACCGGGAAAACGAGTTTCCTTTCGCCGTTTATGAGGATCTTAACCTCGTCCACTGAGACCCAGGGGGCACTCTGGATTTTCAGATGGACGTTCACTTTCCCGTCAGTTGCCGAGCAAGAATCTCCCGGAATAAAATTTTTGTTGACCAATAACTCTACAATAGGTGAATTACTGGCAAAAGAATGGCCTTTTTTGATCGCCTCGATCACTGCCATTGTGTCCAGATCTCTCCCTTTGTCTCTTTTGTAGTAGACATAGGTCCGGGAATAGCCGGGTTCGCCCCTGTCTATACTGTGTGAGTCTGAAGAGCCGACAAGGGGCTTGTAGTACCCCCTGTTCAAAAGATTCAGCCAGTCCTGAATAGCCACAGAGTTAGAGGAATAGGCATAAGGGCCGTTTAAAGATTCGAGGACATCAAAGGAAATGTCAAAGCTGTTTATTGCGGAGGCTGCTGTTTCCGTCTCCAGCTGCAAGTTGTTGAAATATCCGATCGTTCCCGCTCTCGGGTGATTGACATGGATGAGGACGCCAGGGTCCTTTTGCCGGCTGGCTTCAAAGAGAGGTGTAACCTTATCGGCGAGTGCAGGTATGGCTCCGTTCTTGTCTTCATTAGATCTATAGGTAAGGGGATAGGTGTTGTAATGGATCAATCCTCTGACAGAGACTTCGTTTCCGATTATAGTGGTCAACTGATCCTCTAAGCCAAGCTTTTCCAATACCGGAAGATAGTCGATGACAATATTGTGGTCCGTCGCCATCGCTACGTCCACCCCTTCGGCAACAACGGATCTTATTCTCTCATCGACGTCCACCCGTCCATCGGAATAGATCGTGTGCATGTGGGGATCGACAGAAACGAACCCAGCAGTGTCGAGCACTTTGTCTACTGTCAAAGTCAACTCATTTCGGTCATCCTTCAGGACTTCCAAGATCTCTTGGTCTCGGGAATATTCAGGCCCTCGGGATGCTGCCACAAGATATGTTCCCACAGGCAGTTGGATGTCCAGGCCTTCCTTCGGAGGAAATTTTGAATTCTTTGTCAACTCCCAACGTCTCCCGTTCTCGACCGGATTTTCGGGGAGGAAATATGGAGTTTTAGTCTCTTCGAGCCCGATAAAGCTTACTTTTCCGGGAACATACAGGCCATTTTTGTCTGTGATCCTGACTTTGACCGTACCTCTGGCTGGGTCTTCAAGAAGACATTGATTTTCCTCTCCATCCCCCACTGCAAAAAGTTCTTTGACGACTGCGGGAAAAAAGTGAGCCTGCACCTCGTACACGCCTTCTGGCAGAGGGATTTGAAGGTTTGGCATTCTTTTATAAAAAGACCGGTAAAAGACAGAAGATGTCAGGGCATCTCTGACAATGACCTCAAAAGTGCTCCCGCTATAATTATCGAAATGGAAGGTTGCAATTTCCGTTTTCTGATGCAATCTCTGGTAAATGGTGTCCAAGAGCTTTTCTCCGCTCGTCTCAACGAAAAGGCTGTGGTGGATTGAATAATCTTCTCCAGGATTCAGTTTGCCAGGTCTCGGCTCATCGTCTTCTTTGGGTGGATTGAGATCAAGCCAGCCCAGGGAGTAACCTTTTTTGGGATAGACTTTGAAATTCAGGGCCGGATGGGCTTCCTCGTGGAATGGGCTGAAGGAATAGTCGTGATTTGCCCCAAAATATAACGAATAGTCCAAGTCGTTGATCTCAACAGCACCTGAGTTCCGGATGCGGGAGGTCACTGCGATCTCTCCTGTCCCCGGGATGAATGTGTATGTTGTCTCTATGTCCAGTTTTTCTCCGTTAACTCCTGCATAATGACCTTTTGCAACAAAAACGAGATCCTCGTTATGTGATTTTTGTGTCGAGGGTGTGATGGTGGTGTAGTACACATATTTGCGCTCATCTTTTATTCTGATGTCAGGCGAACCGATGGCCATGTCACACTTGAGGTTTTGTCCCGCGGGAACAAAACTGATGATGCTGCCCATAGCGTTATCGGTGAGGTAATTGCCATTGGATAATCCCAGATGTCGGGATGAAGCTCCGAAAATCGTTAAGGTTTTTCCCTCCGATATAAGGTAGTCTCCCTTTTGCCACTTTGAACAGATATTTTCCGGGAGGTCATTTTCACTCGTGATTTTTTTGACTTGAATATCGGCAGCCCGGAGAAATATCGAAAGAGAAAGAAACAATCCGATTGTAAAGATTTTAAAAAGTGTTTTCATTTCAATACTCCGACTCGCTTTGATTTTGTTACAAATTAGGGAAGATTTAAAATATAATAAATATGATTTGAATTCAAATTGAATTTTGTTCCAGGACGAGGTGACCGCAATGAGAGATCTGGAAACTTGGCACGAGATCGGAGGGAAGAAGTTTCTTCTCCAGGTGGAAACATCTCATGACACCGCTGACTACATGAAGTATGAAGAGATTCGAAATGAGATCTGGAAAGATCCTCTTGACAGTTTTGCAGGTGCACGTAATATGGCGGCTGAAAATTATTTCAATGAGGGAAGTAGCCTCTTCATCGCGGCTTATGTCGAGGATGTGAGCGGCAATTTAATAAAGGATAAGGAAAACCTTGTCGGTTTTTCCTATGGTTATGTGGGGATTAAGGATAAAGACGTCGGTTTTAGAGACCTGGAGAATATCTCGTTCTACTCCCAATACACTGGGGTAAAGGAAGAGCGCCAAAGCGGTGGCCTGGGGATTTTGATCAAAGAATTCCAGAAGAAGATCTTGGCGGAGGTTTTTGGAGTGTTCACAGTTACCTGTACCTTTGATCCGTTGACAGGTGTTAACGCATACAGGAATATTCACCGCTTCCGCATGGATGTTGTCAATTATCTCGAAAATTGCTACACAGATTTTACAGGCAAACTAAACAGGTTGGATGTTCCGCTAGACCGATTCTTCGTTTCCTGGGATTTAAAAAAAGAGTCCCGGAAACCCCAATATGATTTAGAAGAGCTTATTGATTCCGGCAAGTCTGTGATCCAAACCGAAGTCCGTGAGGTCGCCGGGAAGAAAGGCCCCATTCAACTTGATGTCATTACTGGTGTTGATCTATCTCTGGACAACAAGCTTCTGCTTGTGGAGATTCCTTTTGATTTTTATTCCATGCTGCAGGAGACAGATGTCTCGGACAGTCGGGTCAGAGAGATTCCTGTGGTGTGGAGGTTTAAAACACGGGAGGTGTTTCAGGATCTTTTCAGGCGTGGATACACAATCCTTGATTTTCGATATGTTGAGCAGGGCGACAGGAAAAGGGATTTTTACGTTCTCTCCGCCTAATCCGTTATCCCGTGATACAGTAACTCCGTTATTTTGCCTCCCTTTAAGTGCCATTTTTGAGGATTTGAAAAGAGCAGGGTGAAAAGGATAAAAACACGAGAAGATCAAATGATTTTCAGCGGAATATTTTTTTCTGACTCTGTTTCCTTCTGTTGGTTGAACAAGCGTATGCCCAAAATATAGTCTCCCCTCGGGATTGTTTGGAAATCCAGAGTATAGACACAATTCCAAACCTTGGCATTTTTATCCCAGGATCGTTCGACAATTTGAACAGGGATGGCTCCCTTCTCTAATCCTCTTTCAATGAGTGCAAACTCGGGTTCAAGCTGGATGTCTTTTTGCTGTGAATACACCTGCAGAAACAAGGCGATATCCTTCCTTGGTCTGAACATGTTCGACCCCATAGGATATAACTTGTAGCCCCTGAACTGAAGTGTTCCATCCTTCTGAGAAAGCTTAAAGTCCCCTCCCCCTGAAGATTGTACAAGATTTCCAAAAACTGCAGTTACTACCTGAGATTCAGACTGATTTGAAATATTAGGAATTACCAAGTCCTGTTCCACAGTCCCAATCTTGGATTCTGCTTCATCATAAAGAGCAAAAACCAGTTTGTACTTATTATTTTTGAGCTTCACTTCATCTGAACCACAGTTGAACCCGAAAAATTGAACTCTTTTTAGCCTTTCGAGCAAGTTCGGCGTTAGGACGATGGGGATGGCCATTTCGCTTTTCAATGTGCTTCCTCCGTCGGTTTCGTCGATCCAAATCCCTAATTTTAGAATCTTTGACTTGCCCCAATCATAATCTTCGGTGATGATTTTTTTCATGGGAAGAGCTACGTTGAACCAGAGAATATATTTATCTTTGCCTTTGACAAAGGTGTTTGCTCTGGCCTCAAAGGGAATTTCTTTGAACATGGAAGGGTTATAAGCGGCTGAAGCAAAGAGGAGCGACTCTTTTTGTCCATCTGTGTAATCAAAGTATCCTTTGCGAAAAGAGATCTCCACATCAGGCTTTCTTATCTTAACTTCGATTTTGTGGTATTTACCGTCCGCGTTCTTTTTTTGGGGGGAATAGCTCAATTCATAATAATTCCCCAAATCCCGACTCACAACCCTCTGAAAATTATCGAACTTTTTCTCTCCGAGAAGGGAAGTCCCTCCTGTGTCTTTTGCGATATACTTCAAGTTGGATTGTTCGTTTTTCTTTATCTCTGCGATATTGTCAACCACAGTTGAGTTCAGGCTATGTGCTTTTCTCGGGAAATTGTCATAAGCAATATCTGGCAGCACATATCTCAGATAATTATCCGGATCCATGGTGTAAAAGGTGATGTTGTGACTGTTGGCAAACCGGATCAGGTCATTCAAGATTTGGTCACCATCTCTGCTCTTTGTTTTTTGGAGTACCTTGAACGGGTCTAAAATCTTGGATGCTGAGACCTGTGCAATAGGGAGAGTAGACTCAATGCCTTCGCCTGCATAAATTTGCTCGAATGACAGAGCCGGGAATCCTCCACTGATAAGGAGTACAGACTTTCTTCCTGGATAGTCTTTGATGACGTTCATGACAGCGAGGAAGCTATTGATCGATTTTGCGAACCTGCTGCGTGATTGAAACTCGTACATATGTTGCTGAGACTTCTGGAATTTTTCGATATCGAATCCGGCCCCATCTCTCGATGCAAGACTTAAATCGGGTTGGGAAAGTATACTCGGTACGGACAGTGCGTCGGCTGATTTTTCAATCCAGATGCTTCCCGAAGCCTTGTCAACAGCCTGGGCGATGAGCCTTTCTTCGGATGTGAAGGGTTGAAGGATTCTCATCCCCTCCTTTTCGCTCAATTCAAAGACCATGATTTCCCGCCCTTGCTCAATCAAGGAAATAAGATTATTCAGTATCGGTTGTCTACTGCGGTCGAGCATCCTTTGAACGGTGTTTATAGAATCAAAGATGACGATAAAACGCTTTTTTCTCGCATATCTTTGGCCGGATTTCGAGATTTGCTTCTCTTCCTCGAGAATGTTCTCTTTTTCAAAAAGGATGAGCTCAAAGGAGTTTATAGGCATCCTCTTCCCATTCTCATAGACCTCAAAGTCCTCTTCTTTGAGATCTGAGACAAAATTTCCTTCTTGATCCGTTGCCACAACATCCACTAAGACCAACCTAACAATGGCCTCATGTTCTTCAGCCTGGGATGACTTAATCCGGCCGTTGACTGCGAAGAGAACACAGGAAGTGAGTAGAAAAGAAAAGAAAATACGCGTATATATTTTTCTCATCGGATTAATGCACAGTGAATTGGAGTTTCTGACTGGCTGAATTGTTGGTGACTTCGTCAATTATTTTGATCACAAACGTATATTCTCCCGACTCAGGAAGAGCTGCCAGAGGAATCTGTGTTCCTTCCAGAAGCATTGCGCTCTCCGCTTTTTTCTGTATTTTTTGAGGGTTGAGTTTGAAGACCTGTTCCCCATAATGAATCTCGAACTCTATCAGAAGCGAACAAGTCTCATTGGCATCAACGACAAAGTTATAGATGTAGTAGAAGATGTTCAGGGCCTGCTCTTTTGTGTATTCCTGGCTAAAACGAGGAGACATGGAATAACTGCCTACTGAGAAAATATTGAACTCTTCTTCCCTGAATGATTCTCTGGCATTGATTTCGGGTGAAGCAATAAGAGAGGAGATCGCAAATCCCTTCGTCCAATAATTGGGGACTGTGATTTTTTCCTTTTTAAGAGAATAGAGTTGTTTATCCTTGGTGTAGAGTCCGACAAAAAGATCGTATTCTCCGGGCAGGATGGGCATTCCCACTTGCGCAAATAAATAGTCATTTTCCTCTGTGGGTTTTATTTCTTGACGGATATCCGCTGAATAGCCCTCTGATTTCAAGCGGCCGAATACCGTCAGGTTGTCAGGGATCTTCGTTTGCGGATCAATCTTGAAGAGAAAAGTGAGGTAGCTGCTTAAATTCCCTGCTTTTGTGAAGAGGACTCTGTGTTCAAAGGGAACTTGAATGACATCCTCCCCTAAAGATTCCACCTGTTCGATAAGTTTCCCTTCGAAAGAATCGGGGGAAAAAGCCAAGATGTTTTTGTACTCTGGAACAGCTTGTAAGTCCGGGTAGAGTAAAATCACCTCAGGGTAAGAATATAACGCCTGGATAAGCCTTGCCTCAGTCCTCCTGCGGTCTAAAACAAATCCATTGCCATCATTGGCAAACACAAGATTGAAAGTCTCTTTGGGATATTCGATCCAGGAGGGTGTGGAGTAAGCCCATACTTCAGTGTTCGCACCTTGGTGGAACACCTTTAAAGGATTGCCAAGGCGAACATACACCTTTCCCTGGTCGGTTTGGACTCCTTTGTTGTAACCATAAATAAAATGCTCTTCGACATAATCCAAACGTCGGGAGTGCTCTTCTTTGAACTCATTGTGTTCTGTTCGAGGGGTTGGATCTCTCTTTGCCCAGAAAAGCAGGATGAACGCTTCCCTGTCCTTGTCCTTTTTCAGCGCTTCGAACTCAGCTTTCTCAGTTTCGGTTATAATAAGATCAACCTCCTTTATCCAATTTTTCGAAAAGTCCTCCTTATTGGCTGAAACGGGAATCACCAAGAAACACACGAGTACAAAAATAAAAACAAGAGGCTTTTTCTTCATTGTTACCTTTCCTATATTTTTTATGTCGGTCACTTTTTGAGATAATCTAGGAGCTGTTTTGTCACATTCGCCTTCTCATGTTCTGGAGCAAGTTCAAGAAATTTTTCCAAATTTTTGACGGCTTCCTCCACATTATTTTGATTGATATACAGCGTGCCTATCTGGTAATACGCATCGGCGTAGTCCTCTTTGAACCCGATCGTCTTTAGAAAAGCGGTTAAGGCTCCTTCTTGATCTCCGAGGTTGGTCAGACAAACTCCCAGATTATAGAATGCGTCCGGGTCGTCGTCACTGATTTCTGCAGCCTTTGCAAAGTACTTTTTGGCGTCTTCGTAATTGTCCTCTAAAGCTAGGAGTTGTCCCAGCTCTTTATTTATGCTGTAGCTTTCGGGATTCATCTCGAATGCCTTTTGGAATGTCGAAATGGCAGCTTCTTTGTTCTCTGTTTTTTTGTAAGCCAGGCCAAGGTTAAAGTAATATCCCCATTGCGATTGACTGAGTTCAAGGGCCTCATTGTAAGCCTGGATGGCCTCGTCGTACTTTTGCTCGGCGTACAGCTTATTTCCCCTGAGGAAAAGCTTGTCCGCAGCGGATAAGTTCCTCTCCATCATATCCTGGGCTTTGTCCAGAATGATCTCCATTTCGGTTGGAGCGGCGATCCGTACACGGACTTCTCGGGAGATAGGCATAAAACCCGTCTTTTTAAAGGTCACATGGTAATAGTCGGGCCAGAGCCCTATCTGAGAGAATTTTCCCTCCTTATTCGTCTCGATTTCGATTTTTTTTGCAGAGGATTTTACAGAAGCAATAGTTACAGTGACTTTCTCTTGAGGATTCCCCTCTTTGTCTGTAACGGTTCCGATTATCTTCCCATGTTGTGACCATACATGCACAATACAAAGGTTTAGCAAAAACAGCAAAATCACAATTTTTCTCATTTTGTTTTGCTCCTTACTCTTCTTTCAAATTCTTTTTTTATATCCGATCCAATGTATTTGTTGGGCCTTAAATAAAAATCCAACTATTCATTTTTTATCTGTTTTTGTGTTTGCTCTTCAAGGTCTTTTATGGACAGTTGGGCAGGATTGAGTTCCAGAGATTCTCGAAGGAGGGGCAATGCTCTCTCCGGTTGGTTGAGGTTGATATAACACTCAGCGGCGAGGTTTAGTACGCTTATCTCTTTGGCTTTTGCGAGTAGCTTTTCCAGATAGGTAAGAGCCGTATTCCATTCCTTAAGCGCCGCATAGTTTGCAGCGAGAAGTTTGCCCGATTCTCTCTGCTCCACTGACTCGAAGACGGGGGAGACGATGTTCACAGAATCCTTGTACCTGTGGAGAGCGTACAGCACTTTGGCCAGGAGAAGCCGTGTAGACGGTTCATCTTTCAGTTTCATGGCCTGTTCGAGGTAAGAATGGGCACGCTCATATTTTTGGGTCATAAAACACTGCGTTGCAAGGATTTGAAGCTGAGCGGATTCAGGGAAAGCTCTGTACTGTTTTGTGAAAACCCAGGGTAAAATAGGATGGGGTTGGGAGAGGAGGATAAAATTTTCTCTTTCAGTGAGTGTTTTTTGGCCGCTGTCATCCAGGATGGAGACTTCTGCATGGTAGTAACCGGGATCGAGGGGACTGAGAGAGATGGGGCCGATGTTTATCCCTCCACTCTCTGAATCAAAGATATCCTCCGGAGATCGTCTCTGGCTCAAAACAGGAGAAATCGTATTCACCGAAAAGATCTCAATGAGAAAATTTGCTCCCTGGGTCTCACCTAATGCAGCTAAATTATGGAGCTGACAGTAGATCCCCATATCCTCCTGGGGATTAAAATTGTTCTCCGAATTAATTGTCAATTGATTCCCCTCGAAGGAGAAAGCTTTAAAAATACTTGTCCGGCCTTGTTCGAGTTCCTCCCGGTTATGGTAGAGGAGGAGGTCACTGAAATAAGGACCGCTGTTCTTTTCCGGAATGGATATATTGGTCTCGAAGGACGTGAAATCTTTGGCCGTCTTATTCTGGAGAAGAAAAAACAACTTGTAATTCCCCGGAATAACGGGGAGCACATCCTGAATGGAAAAAAGCTGACGCTCGTGTGTCTTGTACTGTTCTGGGGTGATGCGCAGAGTCATATCTTCTGTTTTCTCAAAAACGGGATTTCCCAACATATCTTCAAGCTTGAGAATGATTTGAAAAACAGCGTAATATTTGTTTTCATAAAACGCGAAATTCACTTTCTTCGGCTCTATGGCCCAGTGAATAAAGGACTGGCCAAAATTATCGAAAACCTTGACCAAAAAATTGCTCTCGAAGAAATTGTGTGAGTACTCTGTCTCGACATAGTCTTTGTAGTTGAGATAATTTCGGGCATAGGCATCCGAGTACTTCTTTTCTGCTAAAGTTTGCACATTGGACAGTATCATATTTGAGGAAGAGAACGTCGCCATGTTGCGTGACCCCTCTCCAGGGAGATAGCTGAGCGAAGCATTTGCCAGTTCGGCTGAAATTTCCCTTATGATGATAAAGGCCTGGTCGCGACTGAGTGCGTTCTTTGTATACTGGGGAGAGACAAGTTTATCGGATCCCTCACCGGGATAATAGAGACGATATTCCCCAATTCCCTGTGGCTGGTAAAAAATGAGATAAAAGAAAGGAGGGAGACCGAATCGCTCCTCCCCTTTGTAGTACCATAACTCCAGAGGGATGACCTGGGAAACAGTGTCGTAGATCGTCCTGTTGATAGGAGGCCCCAGAAGGAGATAGTAGTATCCTCTATCCGTTTGGCTTCCTTTTCTTGAGCTTTGACGGCCAAAATTCGCATCGGCGAATTGAACTCTTTTTATATACTCCACATAAAACTCATTTTCGGGGGTATCGGGCATGGGGTCCCTCTGTTTCCAGAATATCTGGATAAAACGAGTCCTTTCCTCGGGTTTGAGCACCAGAAAAATTTCTTTTTCCGTTTTGGTGATAATCGGACCTACTGTGTCCAGCCAATCTTTGTGTTCCCGGGAAAGATCGTCGTTCTGGCAATAGAGGGGGCAGATACAAAAAATGAAGATCATGGGTAGAAGGAATATCTTTTTCATCTGTGCACCTACTTATTAAAATTAACACAATGCCGGATAAGTTTCAATTGACACACAATTGGGTAAAAATACTGATAATCGTGATGATGTGGATACACATTGCGTTATTAAGTGTCCCAATTGTGTGGTGGAGAAAACCGTGAGAAGGGCTGGACGGGCATGGTACATCTCCAATGGGGAGATGTGAGGGAAGCCCGGATCCGAGCGAAGTTTCCTCGCTGGGGAAACTGAGCGCGTTTTCGCAATCACCAATTGGGACGCTCGGACGTCATTCATCACGGTTTTGTGGATGCTCCCCACAATGGGTGAGATTTTTGGGAAGGATATGTTGTTGAAATTTTTCCAGTTTTGTTTTATAAAATATATAAAAGGAACACAAAAAATTGGATTATCCAAAAAATTGAATGGATTATACATTTTTGTAATGGGTATAAAATTCTTATCTTGTTGAAAGTAAATGGATTGCGTAAAGAGGAGGATTTGGCACAAAACTTGCGGTTAGGTTTTTGGATAAATAATATTCGAAATATGAAGGAGGTGTACATCCAGAGGAATCATCTTAAAAAAAGCTAAAGGTTAAGAAAGATTCTCTTTCTTAGGGTAAATGAAATTAGGAGGAAATATGAAAATCAAGTCAATAGTCGTTTTACTTGCTTTTCTGCTAATCCTTTCCCCTCTCGTTTTTTCTCAATCGAAAGAAACGGGTGCTATTGTTGGGACAATCGCCGATGACGAAGGAACTCCACTTCCCGGTGTGACTGTCACCTTGACGAGCCCGGCTCTCATGGGTGAAAAATCGATCATTACAGATGTCGAAGGACAGTATCGTTTTCCTGCGCTTCGCCCCGGACTCTATGCTGTAAAAGCCTCACTGCCGGGTTTTACCACCGTCATCCGTGAAGAGATCAGGCTTACTACGACAGTCCGGCTCACGGTCGATATGACACTAAGGGTATCTACGATTGAAGAAGAGGTCACCGTTATTGCCGAATCTCCCACGGTCGACGTCAAGACTTCAGAGACCTCATCGGTCACACTGTCGGATGAAATGCTCCGGGCCATGCCCACAAGCCAATTTGTGACGGGCATCGTCAACCTCGCTCCGGGTGTCACAAGCGAAGTGGCCTACGGCGCATCTAGCGACACAGGAATCTCCTACCAGATCGATGGTGTAGACGTGTCTGACCCTGAAGCGGGTTCAGCTTGGGTTTTTCTCGACTATAATGTCGTCGAAGAAGCGAAAATTATGGGAGTGGGGATGAACGCAGAATATGGTGCCTTCACAGGCGTCATATTTAACACTATCACCAAATCCGGTGGGAATGAATTGTCCGGCCACGCAGAGTTCATCTTCCAGGACACGAACAAGAATAATTTCTGGACAACGGATAACAATCAGAATTATATCGACGAAAATCCGAGTTTGACATCACCCCTTCGGGGGCTGTTGGATTCCAGTGTCCACTTCGGGGGTCCAATAGTAAAGGATAAACACTGGTTTTTTATCGGGGCTCAATACTATCGCTCCAAAAATAGACCAACCGGCCTTGAGGAACCCAACTTCTTAGATTACAAACAGCCGCGGCTTTTCCTGAAACTCACTTCTCAGTTGAGCTCCAAGATCAGCATGACCGGATGGTTCGAGATCGACCGGTACAACGGGATAAACAGAGGGACTGGCGTAACACATCCTGTTCCTGAGACCGGAGTGAAACAGACATCACCGGAATGGGTTGCTAACCTGGATTTAACAGGCGTGTTGAATCCCACGACGTTTATCAACTTAAAGGCGGCCTATTTCTGGGGGTACTACTATCTCAACCCACAGGGTGAAGGCTATGCGACCTACAGTTGGGCAGACAACAGATGGTATGACAACAGCGAATGGTTTTACAAGGCAGACAGAACTCGTTTTCAGGCCAACGCCTCTATCTCTAACTATGCCGAAGATTTTATTGCCGGCGACCACGATTTTAAATTCGGAACCGAGTTTGAGAGAGGCTGGGCACGCTCGAGATACGGATTGACCGGTTATATCGAAGGGATCGGGAATGCCGCTTATGTCTCCGACTATTTTGGCTATCTCTATGCGTATCAGTACGAAGGCTACGACATGAACACCAGTTACATCCGGAATGAGTGGTTCCTTCAGGATGCATGGTCGATCAGTGATAATCTGACCGTTAACCTGGGACTCCGCTGGAGTATCATGAAAGGGTATGCCAAGAACGTGTCCGGATCTGTGTACTCCGCCAACCGCCCCGCTCCTCGAGTTGGATTGGCCTGGGATCTTTTCGGCGACCATACGACCGTTCTCAAAGCCCACTGGGGCCGGTTCACAGAAGCCATGTACACCTCTGTGTGCGATCGCCTTAATCCAGTAGAAAATTTTAACGATTGGGTCGGTTACTACTGGGATGGCGAATGGGTCGAGTGGGCCCGCTGGCCTTATTATGCATCAACCTTTGCAGACACGTATTCTCACCCCTTCATGGACCAGTGGACTGTCGGTATCGAACGGGAGCTCTTTAAAGACACATCCCTCAGCATCTCCTACATCAACCGCAGGTGGAAGAGCATCCTTAATACCTATGACCTCCTCGGCCAGTATGAAACGGAAACCGTCTACGATCCTTACAATGGCAATCCATACACTGTCTACAACCAGACTAATGTTGGTGAACGTCAGTTGAAAATCGCCAATATTAAAAAGGGTGATCCCTGGATTGATGAAGACCCCTACAGGCAGTACAGTGGCGTCGAGGTTCTCTTCAACAAGAGGTTCTCCCACAGATGGCAGCTCCTTGCTTCCTACGTGTGGTCTAAATGTACAGGAACAATAGACACGGGCTTCGGCGATGACATCGGCTGGGGCGGAGCTACATACAACCCGAATTTTTGGATAAACAGAGATGGAAAGTGTACGACTGACCCCACACACATGGTTAAGCTGCAGGGTTCCTACGTCCTGCCTTTGGACATCCACTTCAACGCGTATTTCTTTTACAGAACAGGAAACACCTACACGAGACGGTACTACTTCAGGCTCGATCAGGGAAGAGAGACGATCTATACGGAAGCGGCCGGATCCCGGAGATATCCAAGCCGCACAACTCTCGACCTTCGTATAGAAAAAACGATCACAATTGCCGAAAAATACCGCATTGGCTTTATGATCGACATCTTCAACGTGTTCAATGCAGATACAATCACTTCCTGGGGAAATAGGACGGAATATGACTGGTACGAGGACATTTCCGAATACCCCGCATCCGACGGGCACCAAGTTTACGGACTTGTAAGTCCTAGAGCCATGCGTCTTGGAATACGATTCTTCTTCTAAGCTATTACAGAAGCTGAAGTTCAAAAGGAGACCGCGAGCCGCGGTCTCCTTTTTTTTTACCTCCAAACTCGCGTGAGTGACTTTGCTCTTCTCGTTTTTTTCTCTTTGTGCTAAAATTCTTATATGACCAAGGCCAAAAAGAAAGAGAAAAACACGAAGAAAGAGACAAAAAAGAAGACGTCCTCTTTTAGGATCGTTCTTCCCATTATCCTCGGTTTGGTGGTTGTTGCGGCCGGTGTCTATCTTTTTTTCCTCCCCAAAGAGCTTTCCTTTTCGCGGCTCAAAAAAGATCGAGAGTTTAATTACATCCTGATCACCGTCGACACTCTCCGGGCAGACCGTGTCCACTGTTACGGATTTCCCTACGTAAACACACCGACCATGGACCTCTTTGCATCCAAAGGTGTTTTGTTTGAAAGATGTATTTCCCAGACCCCACTCACTCAGCCTTCCCATACTTCGCTCTTAACGGGAACCTATCCGCTTCGCCACGGAGTTCGGGACAATGGAGGATTTCTCGTCCCTCAGGAACTCGTTACATTAGCCGAAGTCTTTAAAGAAGAAAATTATCAAACGTCCGCCTTTGTGGCTGCCTTTGTCCTCGATTCCAAGTGGGGTTTTAATCAAGGATTCGATTATTATTTTGACAATTTTGATTTGAGCAAATACAAAACGATCTCCCTTGGGAACGTCCAGCGAAGGGGAGATGAAGTGATCGATGAGACCTTGAAATGGCTCGACGAACACAAGCACGAACAGTTTTTCACATGGGTCCATCTGTACGACCCACACACGCCATACGAACCCCCCTCTCCCTTTAGAGAAAAGTATCCCGACCGGCCCTACCTGGGTGAGATCGCTTACACGGATTCTCAGCTGGGGAGGCTCTGGGGTTATCTGGAACAGAATAATCTTACAGAAAACACCATACTCATATTCGCCGCTGACCATGGGGAAAGCCTGGGCGAACACCAGGAGAGTACTCATGGATTTTTCGTCTACCAGGAAGGCATCCATGTCCCTCTGATCTTTGTAACGCCTTTTAAAGACTTGCACGGCATCCGACGCAGCGAAGTGGTTTCTCTTGTGGATGTCATGCCCACAATTATGGAAATGGAGGGCGAAATTCTTCCACCTCAAATTCAGGGGAGAAGCCTACTGCCTTTGTTTTTTAATGACGAGAGGAATGAAGAAAGTTTTGCCTATTCTGAAACCTACTATCCACGGCTTCATTACGGTTGGAGTGATTTAAAAACCGTCCAGGAGGGACGGTTCAAGCTTATTATCGCGCCGGAATTGGAGCTGTACGATTTGATCGACGACCCGGAGGAACAGACCAACCTTGTTTCCGCCTTTCCCGAGGAGACACGAAGACTCATGCGCACAGCCGAGCAGTTTATCGAAGAATCAAGCCGGGGTGCTTTTGATATCGACTATCAACACATCGATGAAGAGACGCGTCAAAAACTTGCGGCTCTTGGGTACATCGGGACTTTTTCCGACCAATCCTCCCTTGAGGGCAAGAGACTCGCTAGCCCAAAAGAAAAAATCGGCATATTCAACCAGCTCTCTCAAGTCAAAGAATGGATGCTGGAGGAGAAATATGATGAAGCTGTGGCACAGATCACGAGGATTATTAATGAAGATCCCGATGTCATCGATGCGTACTTCACTCTAGGAAATCTGTATTTTAAGAAGAGAGAGTTTGACAAAGCGCTAGAAAGTTTTCTTGTTGTCCTTGAAAAGCGACCCAGTGATCCCTTTACTGTCATCAATGTGGCCAACTCCTACATGGGGATGGGAGAGATCGACGAAGCTGACAAGTTTGTGATGAGCATAATCGAGTCTCTTCCACCTGATTCTCAGCTGTATTATGTTCTTGGAAATATCAAAAATCTTAAAGAAGAACACGAAGAGGCCATAAAGTATTATAAGGAATGTATCAAGCTCAATCCTTCTTCTGCATCTGCATACTGTGCTCTCGGAGGAGTCTACGTGACCCAAAAGCGCTTTGATGACGCAGAAAGTTATCTCTTAAAGGCTAAGGAGCACAATCCTACACTCCGAAATCTCTTTTACAACTGGGCATTGCTCTACGAAGAAAAAGGGGAATTGATCAAGTCCGCCGATGCGTACAAGGCTGAGCTTGAAAACATCCCTCATAACTTCAAGGCCTGCTTTAATCTTTCTCGAGTGTACAGAAAGATGGGCAATGTCCTTGAGGAGGAAAATTTTCTGAATAAGACGATTGAGCTCAATCCCGACTTTGCGATGAGCTATTTCTACCTGGCGCGCATTTACATGAATCGCGGGGAACGGTATGATGAAGCCGTTTCACTCGTTGAGAAAGGGATCGAGCTGAAACCGGCGGACAAAGACCTCCCACTGGGCTATTTTCTCCTTGCAGACCTCTACAGCAGGCTCGGACAAAATGCCAAATCAGAAGAATACGCCAGTAAAGGAAAGGCGCTCGCACAGGAAAATACTAAAAATAACGATCCCCCCAAATAATCCTTAATCCTTTTACAACCGAAACATTCAGATGATCGCTAATTCATACATAGAGTTATGAAGAGAGTGTGCTTCGGGAGGAGCCTCTCTTTGTCTTGAAATGAATGAGGAGACCTACGGCAAGAGTCATGAAAACACCGATTATGAGTGAAAGCTCGTACCGGAGGACATTCCCTGTGCCTTTAGGTGGAATAAAGAAAAAGAAAACAGCGATCAGAATAAAGATCTCACCGCATATAACTGTTATCCAGAGACCGATCTTCCCGAAGGGGATAGAGTAAGGCCTTTCTCTGTCTGGATGAAGGGCTCGCAATTTGATCACTGCTGGGAACATCAGAAGATAAGGGAGGAGGAATATGACCGAGGAGAGCGCAAATATTGTCCAGAAGATCTGCTGGATGTTTTGCATGCCGATGGAATTCCCGATTATCAGCACGGTCCCGATGACACCCATGATCGTGAACGCATAGTCAGGGGATCCGTGCTTTGGATGCTTATGGCCCAGGATCTTGACTTTTTTATCCAGGCCTGTTTCTGCAATAACACAGTTGGCGCCATAAGCCCAAGCGAACACAAAGGTGTAGAGGCTCAGCAGAAAAACGATGATGAGGAAGTAATAGAGCCATATAAAATCCTGGCCCATGGTCCTTGAAACAAGTGTGCGAAAGGAATCGCTGATGCCCGTGACGATGTTGATCTCATCGGCCTTGAATATAGCCAGGACTCCAAAGGCCGATAGGATATAGAGAAACGCGATCAGGATCCCTGAGATCAAAATTGCTTTGGGGATGTTTTTTCGAGGATTGTTCAGTTTGTCGGAAAAGCTGCTTACCAGCTCGAATCCCAAAAAGTTGTATACAACCACAGGCATGAAAGCCAAAGTCGAGTCCCAGGTGATCTTCCAGTTGGCGGGTGCGAAGTTGTTCGCCAACTGGAATCTCAGAGCATAAAGGATTCCAAACAGTCCCAGGAGAAGAAAGAGCATCATTTTGATGAGTGCTCCGGTGTTTGTGACAAGATCGCTCAAGGTGATTTTTTTCCGGCCTAGATAGACGACCGTCCATACAAGCGTTATCCCGATAAGGATCTGAAGAGAGGTCATAGTGCTTTGGGAGAGTCCGGGAAAAAACGCCGACAGGAAAATGGCCGCAAATGTCACGAACATCGAAGACATCCAGTAGACGACATTGATCCAGTAGAGCCAGGAAACCATCGTTCCCCAAAAATCCCCGAAAGCCTCTCGCGTCCACACATAGATGCCTCCGGCTTTCGGCCAGGTCGACCCCAACTCGGCGGTGGCCAGGCCATAGGGAACAAAAAAGAACAAAATACCCAGGATACGCCATGTCATCCCCTGGACACCCATGCTGGCACCCGCTGCGATCGTATCCACGCTCAGAATACCGCAGACATTAAAAAGGACAATATCAAATAACCGCAGTTTCTTCGTGGTTTTTTGTGATCCCATTTTCTGTTCCCCATTTATAGCATACACTTTTGACTTATAAAAGCTCAAGGCAAGGGTGGCGCAAGCCGTGAACTTTCGAGCAACGGAATCTGGTCTACAGGCGATTCTAAAAGGGCCACCAAAGAGCGTGGCGAAAAAACTGTCAATGTTATGGTCAATAGTGCTGTCAAGTTCATCGAAGCCTGGAAAAAGACTAAAAAATAAGAGTTGCGCTGCCATAAATTATTTTTTATACTTGGTAGTTCGTTTGAGGCTAAGACACAGGTTTTAGATGTGTATCTCCGATAAACTATAGAGGAGAAAATCCATGAAACAAATTAGCGAGCAGGTTGAAAATGCCATCATAGACGCCATCAAACTGGAGATAAACGGTCGGAAATTTTACGATCATGCGGCGGATATAACCACCCATGAGAAAGGGAAAAAGATGTTTCATTTTCTCGCCAATGAAGAAGTGAAACACCTGGAGACATTCGGCAAGATGTTCAACGAAATTCTCGGGGACACGGATTGGAAACAGTACATAAGGGATGAAGTCGAGGACGGTGAAGCACCGCTCATCACAATGCTCAAAGAGAACATGAAAAGAGAGGATGCCAAGGGAGAGGTTGAAGCTCTTCGAGTGGGGATGGAACTCGAGGAAAATGCGATCCGGTTTTTTTCCCAGGCTTCGACTGAGGCGGATGATCCAGTCGCAAAGAAGATTTTCCGAGAGATCAGCGAAGAGGAAAAATTCCACTACGATCTGCTCCAAGCTCAACATGACTCCGTGACCCGTTCGGGATTTTGGCTGGGCAGCGCAGAATTCCAGATGGATGGCAAGTGGTAACTTTTGCCTTCCCTTATGTCGCTCAACCAATATCCTCTGATTCTATATAAAACAAATGTTAGCCTTATCTGCTCATTATTGTGGTGAGCAAAAAAAGAAGTTAGTTGGAGGAAGGAGTTTTAAATGAAAGGGAATAAAACGATAGGCTTAGGTGCATTATTATTGATTTTTGGGTATGGGATGCTAACCTGCTCATCCCGGCAGACAGAGACCGATTTGGCGACTAAGGTCAGCACGCTACATGATAAAGTTTTGACTGTAGATACGCATGCGGATACACCGTCGCGCCTTCTTAGAGAGGATTGGGACATTGGAGAACGACATGAATCTACAGGCAGAAGAGCCTCTAAGATCGACCTGCCGCGTATGGCTGAGGGAGGTTTAGACGCGGAATTCTTTGCCGTGTTTGTTGGGCAGGGAGCGAGAACTCCCGAGGGATATGCGGCAGCCAAGGAGCGCGCTGACCGCATGCTTGATGCCATCCACAAGATGTGTGAGGACTATCCTGAACTTGTGGCTCTTGCCACAACTCCAGAGGATGCATACAGGATCGAAAATGAGGGCAAGCGGGCCGCTTTTATCGGGATGGAAAACGGGTATCCGATCGGCAGAGATCTGTCATTGATCGAGAAATACTATGACAGAGGTGTGCGGTACATCACTCTTTGCCATTCAGAAGACAACGATATTTGCGATTCATCCACAGACCAGGGAGGTCCGGAAGATAATGGCTTATCGGAGTTCGGTAAAGAGGTTGTGGCCGAATGCAACCGCTTGGGCATCATGGTGGACGTCTCTCATGCATCTGAGAAGTCCTTTTTTGATATCATCGAAACGACAAAAACACCCATTATCGCTTCTCACTCCAGCGTGCGGGCTCTGTGCGACCATCCCAGGAATTTGACCGACGAGCAACTGAAAGCCTTGGCCAAGAATGGCGGAGTCACCCAGATCTGTTTTGTCGCTAGCTTTGTCAAGGAACAACCGCCCAATCCAGAGCGGGACGTTGCCCTAGAAGCGCTTCGCGAGAAATACGGATCCAGACGCAACATCCAGGATGAGGCAGCAAGAGCCAAGGTCATGGAGGAATATCAAGAAATTTATGAAAAATATCCTGATGAGAGGACGACTTTACAGGAGTTGGTCGACCATATCGATCATGTTGTCGAGCTCATCGGCGTGGATCATGTGGGCATTGGTACGGATTTTGATGGCGGCGGAGGCGTCGAGGGGTGTAATGATGTCAGTGAGATGCCCAATATAACAGAAGAACTCCTCAAGCGTGGTTACTCTGATGAGGATATCCGGAAGATCTGGGGAGGAAACATCATGCGCGTTTTTTCTCGTGTGATCGAGGGTTCTGAACACACCTAATCTCACTGCAAATACGAATTCGAGCTAAAAAACACGTCTTATTGCAAAAACTGTGGGAATTGTGTAAATAAAATTTACAGAAAACCTATTTCAGGTATGTCCATGTCCTTCTAAATTATTCATATTAAAGAAATTAACACTAATACAAAAAATGGCATAAAACTTGCCATGTATTTGCCTTAAACAGTGTGTTCTTTTATCATTATAGGAAAGATTGATGTCTAGAAAACACGCGTGGCTCCCTGCAACGGTTATTCTGTTCCTGTTGTGCGGGACTGTTCTTCTCTCCATATCTGCTAGAGTGCGCAGAGATATTCAACCGAACTACGGTGGAATTTTCCGGCTCAAGTCATTCACTGACGTTTACAGGACGGAGCTCGACCCGGCAAGCCCAAATTCCTTCATTTTTCTCTCCGAACAGATCTTTGATGGCTTGGTGAAATTGGACAAAAATCTCCACATTCAGCCAGCCCTTGCCGAATACTGGGAGATATCTTCTGATAAAAAGGTCTATACGTTTTATTTGAGAGGGGGCGTTAGATTCCATCATGGGAAGGAGCTTGTTGCAGACGATGTCAAGTATTCGCTGGAGCGGCTTCTCGATAAAGAAACGAATTCTCCCTATTTTCAGTTCTTCGTTAACCGGGTGGAAGGTGCAGCGGATTTTCGTGAGGGGAAAGCTGACCAGGTTAGAGGGTACAGGGTTATTGATGACTTGACATTTGAGATGCATCTCACAGAACCTTTTGTTTCGGCACTCTATCTGATGAGCATGAATTTTTGCAAAATCCTCCCGCGGGAAAAAGCCACCGAAGAGGGAAGGGATTTTTTCCGCAGGCCCTCAGGGACAGGCCCCTTTATGTTTGACTTTTGGGTGCGGACGACAAAGCTGGAGATCGCCGGCATTCGGCTGAAACAAAACTCCGACTATTTTGAGGGCCGACCGTATCTGGACGGAATCGAGTTCTGCTCTCTTTTTACCATTGATCACTTCTACAATGGAGAGATCGACGCCATCCCCATTCTTTCCACGAGATTACTTGATTCGGAATTTCATCTGTTCGAGGATGGCCCTTTAACACATTACTTTCTAGGCATGAGCTGTCAGACCTCTCCTTTCAATCGGGCAGCCGTGAGAAAGGCTATCTCCTATGGCTTCGATAAACAGGCGATTGTAAAGGAAGCCAGAGATATTATGTATCTGCGGGCTCCGACTGACAACTATATTCCTTCCCATTTACCTGGGTTTTTCCCTCCGCATGAGGGGGAACCCTACAGCCTGGCAAAAGCAAAGGAAATGCTCCAGCGGGAAGGTTTTTCTGATGAGGATCGATTTCCTCGAGTCACCGTTTATTTTAAATTGCCGCGAACTGATGAAAAACACAAAATTTATAGAGAATTGCGGGATCAGCTGAGAGACATGGGTATCGACTCTCGCCTGGATTTCTATGACTCTCCTGAAGAATTAGAAAGAAACAGGGATCCATACTTGATATTCGTCGAGAGGATGATGAGCTTCCCTGATCCTGAGGACATGGTCCGTCCTCTGTTTTTTTCCAAATCGATCTTTAATGTGTTTGGATACGCAAACTCCAACCTTGATCAACTTCTACAGATGGCAGAGGTGGAGAGGAGTTGGAAAAAAAGAATCAGCCTTTTCCATAAAATCGAAGAGTTGTTGTTTGCAGATTTACCGGCCATTCCTCTGTTCTCTCACCAGAATAGAGTGGCCATGCAACCCTGGATTCGCGGAGTTGAATATCCCTCTTTGAGCTTTTACTACTTAGACGCTAAAAAAATTTGGTTAGATAAATAAAAACATAATTATTTATCTACGTATAAATAAATAAGGCCATTGCTGATGAGTTTGCGGACAAAATTAATACTTGCCGTCATATTGTTGCTTTTTGTGCTGGTGGGTTTGATCTTTTTCGTCATCGAGAAGCGGGAAGTGAGCGCCATTTATGAAGAGCAGCTCAGCAGGGGATTCCTGGAGGCACGGTATTTGATCCAGTTGAATTATGATGAGTTTGTTGTCTACAGGGATGTCGCGGGGGCAGAGGAAAACATCGAAAAACAGATCAATGAAAAATTGATCTACATTGTGTTTTACGATGCAAACAACTCTCCTTTTGCCGGAAATGAATTTGTCAAAGCCTATGAAGAGATCTATCAGAACAGCAACTTTATTGAACGGGAACTTGAAGGGGATTACTATTCTGAGAGGAGAGAGCTGAAGGACCCGGCAACTAATCAGATCTTGCCCGTATTGGAGATCGAAGCGCCCATTTACATAGAAGGCTCTCCTCGAAGGTGGGGCTCCGTTAAGATCGGTCTTTCTATGGAAGAGGCGCGCGCTGAGATCCGCGACACGCATATCAAACTGGTCTTGATCGCAGGCCTGGGACTTCTCGTCGGCGTTCTTGGCTCGATCCTGTTATCCAGGGGGATCACAACATCGCTGAAAAAATTGGTGGACGGAACGGTGAGGATATCCAAAGGCGATTTTTCCCACAGGATTGACCTTTCCTCCCACGATGAGATCGGCAATCTCGCCAGCAGCTTCAATGAAATGAGTGAGCAGCTTTTTCTCACCAAAAAGCGGATGGAGGAGGCAGGCAAGAAGTTGATCCATGCAGAGAAGCTGGCGTCCATCGGGCGTTTATCAGCCAGTATCGCCCACGAGATCAGGAATCCTTTGACATCTGTCAAGCTCAACGTCCAAAAAATTTCAGAGAGCGAATGTTGGGGAGAGACAGAGAAAGGGCATCTGGAAATTACCCAGGAGGGGATCGGGCACATCGAGACTTTTATCAAGGAGCTCTTGAATTTTACCCGAGTCTCTGATCTGAATTTTTGCGAGTTCCCCATGGAGCAGATCATCGACAGCTCACTCAAGATGATCGCTGACTCGTTGGAGCTTAAAAATATCCAGGTCAAGAAGGACTATCAGGAGGGCCTGCCACCTGTCTTTATGGATGGCGATAAGATGCGCTTGGTTATTGTCAACATCCTCCGCAATGCCTATGAGGAGTTGAATGTGGGGGGAGAGATCGAAATAATCCTCTCTCTCCAGGAAGAGGAGGAAGGTAAAAAGATCAGGGTTGAAATATCCGATAATGGGTGTGGCATTGCGGAAGCAAAGTGGGAAAATATCTTTGAACCTTTTTACACGACAAAGTCAGCCGGCATTGGGTTGGGATTGGCTAATGCCCAGAAAATTGTAGAACAGCACAATGGATCCATTCGGATCCTAAAGAAAGAGGGAAAGGGAGCATGTTTTGAAATCCTTATTCCTTGTGGGGAAAAACAATGAAATCGATCCTAGTCATTGATGATGATCCTTTGATCAGAAAAACTCTCTCGGCGCATTTTGCCAAGGATAAATTTGAAGTCCTTATGGCTGAGGATGGAGGTCAAGGGCTCGAGAAATATGAACAATGTAATCCGGATCTCGTTATCCTTGATATCCGTCTGCCGGACATGGATGGTTTGGAAGCGTTGAGATTGATCAAAGAAAAAAACAGAAACGCCACTATCATCATTATGACAGCCTACGATGATATGAAGACCACTGTGGATGCCATCAAATTGGGGGCATTCGAGTACCTGGTGAAGCCTCTGGATCATGTTGAGCTGGACTTGACCATCGCAAAAGCTATCCAAGTTCAAAACCTGGAAGAAAAGCTCAGCTACCTTGTCGAAGAAAAACAGAAGGAATATACCATCGATAGTATCATCGGCCGTTCACCCCAGATGAGAGAGATCTTCAAATTGATAGGTTCTGTGGCCCCGACCCGCACGAATGTTCTCATACAGGGTGAGAGCGGTACCGGAAAGGAGTTGGTCGCAAAAGCCATCCATTACAACAGCCCTTATAATCGGGAGCCTTTCATCGTGATCAACTGTTCCGCCATCACGGATACTCTCCTGGAGAGCGAACTTTTCGGACACGTGAAGGGGGCATTCACCGATGCCGTGTGTGAGACAAAAGGAAAGTTCGAGATCGCAGGCAAAGGAACTCTCTTTCTGGATGAGGTTGGAGATGTGTCGCCGGGCCTCCAGTCGAAGCTGCTCCGAGTTATCGAAACACGGGACTTCATGAAGGTCGGTGGGGAAAAAGTCCTCAAAACAGAGGCGAGGATCATTGCAGCCACAAACCAGAATCTGAGGGTTTTGATCGAGAAGGGCACCTTCCGGGAGGACCTCTATTACCGCCTCAAAGTAGTGGTGATCCAGCTGCCCTCTTTGCGTGAGAGAAAAGAAGACATCCCGGAGCTTGTCGGGTATTTACTGGAGAAAATTAATGGGCGACTCCGCAAAAATGTCAGGAAAGTTCCTCCTCCGGTGATGAAAAATCTGAAGGAGCACACATGGAGAGGGAATGTCCGAGAATTGGAGAACGCCCTGACCCGTGCTGTCATCTTGGCGAAGGGGGATGTCATACTCGAAGAAAGTCTGCCGCTTGAAGGGGCTGAGAAAAGAGTTCTTCCGAGAGAACTCGTCCCGATATGGGATGTGGAAATGAATTATATCCAGCATGTCCTCACGGAAATGAAGGGAAACAAGACCAAAACTTGCAGAATACTCCAAATCAGCCGGCCAACTCTTGATAAAAAAATCAAAGAATACGAGCTGAAAGCCTAACTCTTTTTCCTCTTCATAGAGCATCCTCAGCAGGCATGTAAACGCATTTTACCCCATGTAAATAATCTTATCCCGGCTTTTGGAATAGACTCTTCCTCCCTCATCCCTTTTCCCCTGGAAAGTCCAAAAAAATGTCCAGATGGCACGAAATCTGCACTAGAGGGAGAATGTTCGAAGGAGGAAAACAGAATTTACTCAGGATGAACAAAATGCAAGAGAAAAAAATTGTGATTGTGGACGATGACGACAGCATCAGGAAGACCTTCTTCATGATCCTCCATGATAATTACAGAGTCTATCTGGCTAAGGATCCGAAGGAAGCTTTGCACCGGTTCAAGAAAACCAATGTGGATCTCATCATCGCTGATTTAAAATTACACGATATCAGCGGCCTTGAGATGATCTCCAGGTTCAGGGACGCTGGATACAAAGGTGCGGCGATCTTGATATCTGGCCATCCCGATATGATCGACATGGATGAATTGAACCGTCTTTCGATCGGACATTTTTTCGTCAAACCTTTAGATCTCAATGTCCTCAACCATTCCATCGAATATCTTTTGAATGGAAAGCATAGCAAAGAAAACAGAGTGTAGGGATATATAATATGCCGAATGGAATACGGAGACTGGATGGAAGCATAAAAACGGGTGGAATGACATACATTCATCCGGCCTGGTACTCCTTTATCAAGTACTGCGAATCCATTAGGTTTGGTGAGATCGATAGACTCAAGATCCAGGATGGTCTCCCTATGCTGGCAGAAGAGGTGAAGAAAAAAATTAAGTTTACGGGATAAAAGGAGAGATACAATGGCGACGGAAAATGTGCATACAGACCAAAGTGTTCCTTCAATCGGTGGACTGATCGGCAGGGCATACTATGAAACGGAATCAGCCGAAAAGATAAGCCCTGAGTATCTCGATGAATGGAAAGAGAGGACTTTCCGCAAGGAGGTCTTTGAGCTTTTCATTGAGTATTTTTGTATCCGACAAAGAGTCCCCTTTAAAGAACTCATTTGGAGGGTGGAAAAGAGCATTCTGATCCGGGCCTTGTCGCAGTGCAAGGGATGTCAAAGAAGCACGGCAAAATTCCTGGGCATCAAATACACCACGCTGAACGAAAAACTGAAAAGATACAACATCCGCTTCGATAAAAAACCGTTTTCTATCTCTTCCTCCCGGTGATGATTATGCCTTAACTTTTGAAGTGTTGGCCTTTGAGATGGGTACCTCTCAGAGTGGGGTTTTGAAAAAAGTGTGCCTGTGATATATACTTTTGGATTCCCTTTTGGAGCCAAAGGATGAAATATATCAAACGATATCGCTGGCCAATTTTTGGTGTTGCGCTACATTTGTTTTTGATCCCACTAATCATGCGCACAGAAATTTCTGGGATTGGGGATCCAGGAAAACCAGGATATGAGGCCTTTTGTCGTGAAGCATCAGGCCAAGAAACCGGGGATATTTCTGAAACCTGGATGGGCGTTTACATGCAAGGTGTGAAAGTCGGATACAGCCACAGCAAGGAATTTGACCTGGTCAAAGATGGTAAGACATTCCAAAAGAGTGTCCAGAAGTCGTGGATGAGAGTCTCGCGGTTGGGAGGCAATCCGGTGGAAATATCAACAACGCAAGATTCTCTTTATGACGCAGAAAGAAACCCTGTGGAGACGACCATCCGGACAAAGCTCTCTCAGAATGAAACAATCATAAAAGCCGAGGTTAAGCCCGATCGGATCGTTTTTTACGTCGGGGATAAGATCACCAAGGAATTGCCCTGTTCGGAGAAATTTGACTTTGGTGTTCCTCTGGCTAAGATCATCGAAACCGATGGGCTGAGTGCTGGGATGGAGTACACGTTCAAGATCCTGGAGCCCCTCACTCAATCCCTTATTGCCATTTCTTTTGAAGTTTTGGAGGAGGAATCCGTCCTTATTTTGGGAGAACACATATCTCTATGGCATGTCCGCACCAAGATGACTGAAATCTTTCCGATCGTCATGGACGAGTGGGTCGATGGGAAGGGAGAGGTGTGGAAATCCGTCAGTGACGCAGGATTTCTGCACACAACCTCGATCCGCATGCCCAAGGAGAAGGCTCTCGAGATGTCCGACCAGAATCTGGATATTGCCTTTTCCGTGTTGATCGAATCGAACGTAGAGTTCGCTTTTCCCCAGGAGGTTCAAAAAGTCACTTATAAAGTCAGCGGCATTCCAGTCGAGAAGATCAAAGATCTTCCTTTTGATGGAGCAAGTCAGACGCTTTTAGATGTCAAAGAGGATCACGCAATTATTCAGACACGATCGCTGGTGTTCACCGAAGAAAACGCCATCCCTTTTCCTGTAAAAGATGAGGAATTCGCCGAATATTTGGCTTCCACAGTATTTTGCCAGTCCGATGATATCGAGGTCGAAAAAACCGCTAAAGGCATCGTTGAGGACGAACAAAATTCCTGGGTGGCATCGAAAAAGATCGCCGAGTGGGTGAGTCGTGAGATGGAACCGAATTATGATGTGGGATTTGCTTCAGCCAAAGAGATCCTCGAAAATCGCGAGGGTGACTGTTCTGAGCATACTGTGTTGATGGTTGCGCTCTGTCGTTCCCTGGGGATCCCGGCCCGGGCCGCTGTCGGAGTCATGTACGGACAGGGGATTTTTGCCTATCACATGTGGCC
This sequence comes from uncultured Eubacteriales bacterium, assembly GCA_964540205.1. Lineage (GTDB taxonomy): Bacteria > Acidobacteriota > Aminicenantia > Aminicenantales > Aminicenantaceae > WTAW01. The sequence continues at coordinate 29,224 of CAZIMJ010000063.1, forward strand.
TGAAGTCTACGTGGGAGAGTGGGTGGGATTGGATGCCAAATGGTTGGCCGTTGATAGACTGAGCGGTGAGTATTACACAGACGCTACTCATATCAAACTGGGTGACAGCGCCCTGGATGAGGGGATTTTCCAAGAAATGGGCCAGGCCATGTCAGAGGTCATTGGAAAGCTGAAACTTGAGGTCTTGGAATACACCCAGGATAAATAGGCCCTCTTTAAGCCGCGCGGGAAGCATATCCAAAACCGTGATCCATGCTATGCCATCTGGATAATCGCGCTCAGCGGAGAGAAATGCTATAATCGTCTGGAAATGAAGGTCTATCTGGATTGTTATCCGTGTTTTTTCCAACAGGCGCTCAACGCTACCCGGATAATCACATCCGATGAAGAGACGGCCCATCAGGTCTTGCTCGAAGTTAATGCGCTTCTGCCGAAGATCACGGGCGATATAACGCCTCCAGAGATCGGTCGGGAGGTCTACAGGATCGTATCTCGTTTGACTGGAGTTAAAGACCCCTACAGAGAGATCAAGGAAAAGTGCACACAACAAGCTCTCGCTCTATATCCGGGTCTAAAGGAAAGAGTGCAATCAGCCGATGATCATTTGAGAAGGGCTATTCGGATCGCCATCGCAGGAAATGTGATCGATTTTGGGTCCAACATGCCGTTTGACATGGAAAGAGATCTTGAGTCCATACTCACCCAGATGTTTGCCATCGATCACTATGATGCCTTCACAGCAGCATTGACCCGGGCCAAGGACGTTCTCTACATTGCTGACAACGCGGGAGAAACGGTGTTTGACCGTGTTCTCATCGAAGAGCTCGGAAAAGCTGTGACCTATGTGGTTCGGGAGCATCCGATAATCAACGATGCTGTTCGGGAGGATGCCATCGCTGCCGGTATAGATAAGGTTGCCGACATCATATCTTCGGGTGCGGATGCCCCGGGCAACATCTTGCACCTGTGCTCGGATGAGTTCTTCAAGATCTATGAGGCTTCGGATTTTATCATAAGCAAGGGGCAGGGCAACTATGAAGGACTGTCCGGGGAGAACCGCCCCATTTTTTTTCTCCTGAAAGCCAAGTGCCCTGTTATTGCCAAACACATCGGAGTCGAGCAAGGCAGCATCATTCTTAAACATATTTAAGCCAAATGAATCGTTTATTTGCACTTTTATTTTTTCTAGTATAATATCCGTATAAATCCATGAATGATTTTGTCTTGAATTTTTTAAAAGGAGGACTCATGGGGAAAAAAATAGGACGGAGAGAATTCATCAAAGAGAGTGCCCGTTATGGTCTGACCGCAGCAGTCGGAGGGAGTGCCTTCAGTCATTTTGTTCATGCCCCATCGGCTTATGCAATAGCCCAAGAAGGGCACGGTATTGCTGTGGTTGAAGGTGCGGACTATTTTGCGAGCACGTTCAAGGCTGTTGAACTTCTCGGAGGGATGGATCATTTCGTCCCGAAGGGCTCGAGGGTAGCCATTCTTCCCAATGTCCAGAGGTGGCATCCGGGGACATTCACAAAACCGGAGATCGTCCGCGCCATCGTCCAGATGTGCAAAAAAGCGGGCGCCAAAGAGGTCAACTGTCTATCGTGGCTGGGGATGGACAATTGGGAAAAGGCTGGATTAGCCGCTGTGCTGAATGAAGAGGGTGCAAATTTGAAGCTTATCGAGAGTGAGGATGCGAACTTCAAGCCCGTGAAAGTGCCGATGGGAAAAGCACTCAAAGAGGCAATGATCATGAAAGAGTTCTTCAACAATGATGTTTTTATCGATATCCCCATCACGAAGGACCATGCGGGAAATAAATTCACGGGGACGATGAAGAACATGATGGGCCTGAATTATCGCACGAACAACAGAGAGAATTTCCACAGGCCCGGCTGGGAGACAGACATCAACGGCATCAAACACCTCGACCAGTGCATAGCAGACCTCAACACGATCCTTCTACCGGCTCTGTGCGTAGTGGATGCCACAGAGTTTATCATCACCAATGGTCCGATGGGCCCGGGAGAGATTACAAGGCCTCAGCAGGTTGTTGCCGGAGTGGACAGAGTGGCGATGGATGCCTACTGTTGCACTCTGTGGGGATTGAAGGCCGAGGATATCTTCCAGATCAAAATGGCTCAAGACCATGGGCTAGGCCACATGGACCTGAAGAAACCGAATATCAAAAAGGTTAAGATCTAGGTTTATGAATAATTCAGGATAATCAAGGGAGGAGGACGATTCTATGGATAGCATCAACCAGGAACTAAAAAACAATTTTGAAGGTCATTCCAGACGGGATTTTGTCAAATATTTTCTTGCAGGCTCGACTCTCTCGATCGCGGCTTTGAGCAAGTTGAATGCCTCTGTGTATCAGAGTATCACATCTCTCAACTCCAAATACATCGAGGACGAATCGCCGGATGGAGTGTATTGGAGTGCGGTTCAGCGGCATTTCCTTTTCCAAGAGGGAGTCATCATGATGAATAACGGCACTGTCGGCCCAATGCCCAAGCCAGTGTTCAACACCCTGATGAAGACCTTTAAGGTCCAGGCCACCAATCCTTACGATGTGTATGCCTATATTCCTCGAAAGAAAGAGGCCGTGCGCAGAAAAGTAGCCGAGTTCATCAATGCAAACCCGGAAGAGGTGGCTATCACTCGGAACACCACTGAAGGGCTCAACTTTGTGGCCAACGGGCTGGACCTCGAAGAAGGAGACGAGGTCATCCTCTCTACCATGGAGCATCCTGGAGGAACTCACCCATGGAACCTCAAAGAGAAAAGATTCGGCGTTAAGATCGTGTATGTCCCCATCGGACTGCTGCCGGCCAGCGTCGATGAGTTTGTCGGCGGGTTTGAAAAGACCATAACTCCCAAGACAAAGGTCATCAGCATCAGCCATACGGTCTACATATCCGGCCTTATTTCACCCCTGAAAGAACTGTGCAAAATGGCTCACGAGAAAGGGATTCTTGTCCTTGCCGACAGCGCTCACGGGATTGGAATGCTCGATCTCGACATGAAGGAGATGGATGTCGATTTCTTTGCCACCAGTCCTTACAAGTGGCTGGGCGCTCCCACGGGTGTTGGTGTGCTCTATATCAAGAAGGAACATCTGGATAAAGTATGGGCTACACTTGCCACCAGCGGATGGGATAATTCTGAAAGCGCAAAGAAATTTGAGGCGGTGGGACAAAGGGCGGATGCATTGACTATCGCTCTGGGAGAAGCTATTGATTTCCAAAGCCACATTGGCAAGCAAAGGATCGAGAGGCGGATCAAGGCGCTGGCCGGGTATTTGAAGAGAGAGCTCACAAAGATCCCGGGTGTCAAGTTGCATACTTCCCAAGACCCTTATATCAGCGGAGGTTTGACGGCATTTTCTATCGAAGGGATAGAACCGATAAAGGTTGTCGATTACGTCCGCGAAAAATACAATATCGTGATCAGGACTGTTGGGAATAAGGAGAAAGGCACGTATGGTCTGCGGGTTTCCACTCATATCTATATCGCTCAAAAACACGTAGACATGCTCCTGGAGGGAATCCAGCACTTGGTCAAGCGCAGAGCCTGAGAACAGCGGTCGCTATTCCCTTGTCGGGAATAGTCCTAATGCGTGTCTCTCCAAACCTCATCCATCTGTCTACGTATATATTTTAAGTCCTGGACGACGTTCAATAGGATGCATTTCCAAATCCGTGTTGTTATTAGAACTCAATAGCGTTATTGAGTGCCCCAATTGTGTGTTGGAAAAAACCGTGAGAAGTGCTCTAGGCGAGCATGGTGCATCTCCCAAGGGGAAATGTGAGGACAGCCCGGATCCGAGCGAAGTTTCCTCGCTGGGGAAACTGAGCGTGTTTTTGATATCATATAATCTGATCACTCGGAATGACATAACCACAGAGTTGGAAGTGTTAACCATTAAATGTATGACTAGGTCAACCTGGACGAATTATGTATACTGATTGAAAGAAAATTTCTTGCCTAAAAAGGGCGCAAGAAAAATGTAAGAAAATGTGCCGAATAAGATTAGCCCGGGCTATTGACTTTTTTGGTTTGAGGAGAGAGCGATAAGAGAACTCTTGATTGCAGGGGGTGCGTTGGCCATTCTCCTGTTCTACCTGCTTGTCGAGCGTGTCTGTCTTCAAAGGAAGGTCGATGCTGTGCCTTTAAGAATCTGTGTGACGGGCACTCGGGGAAAATCCAGTGTCACCCGTCTTATCGCCGCTGCATTACGTGGATCAGGGATGTCCGTGCTGGCTCGGACCACTGGAGCGAAGCCAGTTATTATTTTTCCTGATGGAGGCGAAGAGGAGATCTCACGCCGTGGACTGCCTACGATTCTCGAAGGGAAAAAGATCCTGCGGGTCGGCGTCAAGCTTCGTGTTGATGCTTTAGTCGTGGAGCTGATGGGTATTCATCCTGAGGCTATTTATGTGGAGTCCCAGGAGATCTTTAAGCCGCACATCTTGGTTTTGACCAATGTCCGTTTGGATCATATGGATCAAATGGGGAGAACAAAGGACAACATTGCATCCTGTTTTGCTGGCTCCATTCCGGAAGGATGCACGATATTTGTTCCAAATGAGGAAGCCTATCCCGTTTTCCAAAGAACAGCCAAATCGAAAAAAGCAAAAATACTTCGGATTCCTGAAAACGCGTATTATGGGTGTATGCATAAAGAGAACGGCGTCCTCTCATCAGAATTTGATGAAAACGTACGCCTTTCATTAGCTGTTGCTGAGTTTCTGGGTCAAGATACGCCTGCGGCGTTCAGGGCCATGAGCGGAGCTCTCCCCGATTTCGGAGGCTTAAAAGTGTGGTTTGCGCTCAGGCATCCTCCCCTGCAGGATTGGTATTTTGTGAGCGGCTTCGCTGCCAATGAGCCGGAGTCCACACAGTTGGTCCTGTCGAAGCTGAGAACCAAAATGCTTTTGGAGGACAGAACAGTTATCGGAGTGCTGAATTTGAGGGGAGACCGGGGGGATCGCACCTTGCAGTGGTATGATGCTTTGAAGAGCGGAAAATTTCCCGAGATTCAAAAGCTCATCTGTGTGGGAGATCACGCATCGGCCTTGACGAGGAAGTTAAAAAAATATACGGGAGCAGAGCTCTATGCCTGGCGCAATTTTCAGCCAGAAGATATTGTGGCACGACTTTCCGCCATCGAAAAAGAAAAGGCTGTGGTGATCGGCATGGGTAACATGGGAGGTGCAGGAAGGCGTCTCGTCGATTATTGGGAAAAAGCAGGAACGAGATATGACTTATGAAACACTTTTTATCGGCCTGCTCGTCGCAGTCCTTTATGTGGAGCTCTTTGGTGTGTATCCTGGGGGCATCATTGTCCCTGCATACATAGCGCTCTATCTGGACCAGCCTCTGCGAGTGCTCGTGACTGTGGCCATCGCAGCCCTCTGTATCCTACTCTACAGAATCCTCTCCAGGTTTCTGATTCTTTTTGGGAAGAGGAGGTTTGTGACGTTTATATTTCTCGGGGCTGTTTTGGCACAGACCTGGTCTGTTTTCTTCCCGCAGTTATTCCCTGAAGCTTTTGGGTTGAGAGCCATCGGGTGGCTGATTCCGGGCTTGTTGGCGAACAATCTCGAAAAACAGAGGTTTCTCCCCACTCTGGGCTCGCTTGTCACTGTGTCTGTCTTTACCTATGTTCTGGTCCGGATGCTCCAGCATATACTCCCATGACAATTAAAATATGTTGACACAAAGTCGATTCCCGAAAGATATTCCAAAAAATCACGAGTTTGCGATATATATCCTCTGTGGACTGAGTTTTATCTTTTTTGTGCTTTTGAAACTTTACCCGCAGAAAGGGCCTGAGACTTTCAGGAATGAGATGATCCAGGCGTCGAAGATCATGAGAGATGCGACAGAAGCCCTGAAGGAATGCCGTCTAGAAAGGGGCCTTCGAATCGACAGAACCATGGATATCAACGCAACCGGACTCATCGGAATGGAGCATTCGGAGATCACGACCTCGATCGGCAGTTTGGGATCAAAAAGAACAAGCACAAATCCCAATTTTGCGGGACTTGTCGTGCGCCTGCTGAGAGAATGCGACATCCAAAAAGGGGACGCTGTCGCAATCGGAGCCTCAGGGTCTTTTCCCGCCTTGATCGTTGCGTCGCTGGCAGCCTTAGAAGCGTTGGACTTGAACCCCATCTGGATATCATCCCTCGGCGCCTCACAATGGGGGGCCAACCATCCCCGGTTTCATTGGCTTCACATGTGGCAATGCCTGGAGAAAAGCGGTCTTTTCAGTTTTCCTCCAGTCGCACTGTCCCTCGGCGGGGAAGGAGACACAGGAGAGGATATGGATGAGAAGGGACGGCAGCTTCTTTGGGAGGATATTCACGGGAGTGGATTACCCTTCCTCAACGAACCGGATCTGGCCCGGAATGTGGCCTTACGAATGGCGTTGTTCGAAAAAGAAGCCAAGGGAAAAGAGATCAAGGCTTTTATAAACATCGGTGGCAGTTGGTCCAACATGGGGATAGATTCTATGGTATTACATGTGAAGCCAGGCCTGAACCGGATCGAAAAACTCCCCTCTCTCGAGCGAAGAGGTCTCATCTATGCTATGGCGGCCAAGGGGATTCCAGTGATCCATCTCCTCTACGTCAGAGGCCTCACCCAACGTTACGGCCTGCCTTGGGATCCATCGCCCATTCCTGACCCGGGAGAGGGCGCGCTCTACAGGACCACTGGAGAAAGAAAGAAATTTGTGCCTGGATTAGAAGCTGCATATGTTATTCTTGTCTTTCTCGTCCTGGTTCTTATGCGGAAGCGCAGATCTTTGATTGAGAAAAAATAGGCCCTTGTGTCAGACAGAGGATTTCAAAAAGAAATGATCTTAATCCTATTCGTATCGGATTCTTCCAGCATCTGCCTTTGAAGGATCGTGGAGATAGGAGCCTGTTCCGTTTTCGATGATCTCCAGATAGCGGGGGATATTCGCCATTTGCAGGCCTTTCTCCGGGTGTTCCTCTGTCCAGAGTTCTGCGATCTGGAGAATAGACGAGCAGTGCCGGCCGACACGTTTATCGATTGGCCAACCGTTTTCGTCCATCCTCTCGAAAAGGAGCCCGTGCGCTCCAGCTTTCATGATAAATTTGTCTTTCCCTTCGAGGAGCAGTGCCCTGTCTGTTCGCCCTCTCGTGGCATCCAGGAATGGCTCTGGGGTCTCTAAGAGGAGAGAAATGGCATCTGTGTGATCTCCGATCTCCCTGTGTGAGAGGCCCCGAAGTGCATTGGGAGAGTTTTCCATCCCGATATCAAATCCTTCCGTGCCGCTGATCATCATCGAGGCCATAGCAGCCAGGTCCTGTCCCTTCTCGTGAGCGACGATGGTGCTGATGACGGGATACTGGAGTTCGGCCTCATGGAGGTCGATGACGATGTCCACCTTTTCTCTGCGAATAAGCTCAGTCATGGCATAGCACGTTTTTTCTGTGATGGTTCCGTTTGCCCGGCCGGGCCACGTGCGGTTCAGGTTCCTGATATCCACATAAGCCAGCTCCTGTTTGCTCGGGTAGTGGATGTAGACCTCCGGATCTGGCCATTGATCCAGAGGGTTGGACCATCGATCCCCCATCCGGAATTTTTGTTCTCCCCAGGGTGTATCGATGGTGTAATCCGGAGGATATCCTCCCCCCAAGCGGGTGACGGTCGTGCCGCTCCGGTTGGCGGAGAGGATGACAAAAAGTCTGCCCTGCTCCACATGCGCATTCTCTGCAAAGATCCAGGCTGCCAAGCGTGCGGCAGGCTCTTCAGGATGTGTCCCCCCAAGGAGCAGGAACGTCCCCCCCTCTTTTTCTCCCTCGAGAACATAGACAAACGAGTCGTTGACCGTCCCCTTTATACCGGGGAAATAATCGCTCAGGTGTTTGACCTCACTCACTCCTGGGCTCAGGACCACAGGCTCCCTCAGATGACGACTCTGGAAGAAACTAATTCCAGCAAACACGAGAAGAACAAGCCCAAAGGCGGCGATAATCGTCTTTCTGAGTTTAGTTGGTTCTTTACCAAACATCGATTCCCTCTATTTCAGTCGGAACAATCTGAGCAGGAAGGGCAAAAGCACTAGGATATAAAGCACCTCCTCCTGCCATTTTTTACTACGGATAAAATTATGGATTATTAGGAAAGCGATAGCTCCTGTTAAAAGATAATAAAGGATAGTTACGATCATTCTTATATCATCTCCCGTGAATTCTCTCTAACCTAAATTATTCATAAAAAATGTCGATACTAATCATAACTGACGCAATATCAAAATGTTACATTGTGCTTTCCGGATACTCATTCAGGTATTACATTTCCTGTGTGATTTTTATTTATAATCGCCATTTTTTATGAATAATTCAGATCTAACTCACACATTTTATAATAAAGTCAGAAAACTGAGCTTTTTGCTGAAGATCACCATGAGAGTTCCTGCGATCATGATAAGGATGGCAGGAATCAGACTGTGTTTGAGCATGTGACCATAGGGCTCCTCCATCCCTACGGTATCTTTTGTCAGGCGTCCAATGATAGCGGTGGGCGGCAGCGCATCGCCTAGCGGCCAGATCACACTCATCCCGGCCAACGCCACTATGGGATTGAGGCCTATGGTGTTAAAAAGCAGGACCAACGGAACGCCCAGGACGGGGGCGGCACCCCACATGAGCACGGCCTCTGATACGGGAAGCACCAGAAAAAGAGAATAGAACACGATCATGATGGGCAGAGTGACTACAGTGATGGCGATGAGACCGCGTACTCCCGTGAGGGTCATGATCTGAACCAGGATCCCCACACAGGTGAGGGTGCCGATCAGAGGCAAAAGCTGGTGCACTGTATCTCTTGCAGTGTGGAAGATGTTGAGTTTTACTGGAGAGAGAAAATAAGAAACGGTCGCTGCCGCGACGAACATCATGGGAAGTCCGATCACAGGAAGTGAATGTGGCCATATCCGTCCTGCGAGCACGAGAACAAAGAATATGAGAAACGGCAAGACAACTCTGATCCAATTCATTTGCGGCGGCGCTTCCGGGAGTTCCTGCAGAGCCTTTTCCAGATCCACAGGTTTGCCTTGCCAGCCCAGAATAAAGATCGTCAATAAAGAAAGTACAACACAAGGAATAAGAAGGGGAAGAAAAAATCCCACGTAAGGCATGTTGACGCCCGCCGCTGTCAGCATGGCCCATAAACTGACGGGTGGGGCTGCCGCGCTCAATCCAGCGATTATAAATATGATGGCCGCTGTTTTGGGTTTGGAGAGACCCATGTAACCCAAGACAACGGCGATCATCCCGCCAGTGATCAAAACTGTTACGCTGCCAGCTCCTGTCAGAGCACCCGGCAGGAGAAGGAGGAATGTGATGAGAACGAAGAGGATTGATTTTTTTTGGGAAAACTTTTGGATGATCCCCCTCACCACATAGGCAACCCCTCCGGATTCTTTGAGAAGATTCATGAAAAATGTCGCCGTGACAAAAATGAGGATGATGTCTAGATAGGTGAAGGCTCCTTCTGCGATATGACGGGCAGGAATACCTACACCCCCCACAAGCCCGCCGGCAATGGCGGCGATAAACATGGAGAGCTCGGTTGAAATTTTAAGAGACTTCGCGATGATATAACTGACAACCATCACAGCAAAGATGATTTCTATTGAGACAGACATTTTTCAGATTCTCTAATGTAGTCGATATCACCATTAAATGCAACATTTCCTCATCCTGAAATGAATGCAGTGATTTAGAGGAATTATTCGCGGTATTTTTTCCTGATGGTGAGGGAAGCCAGACAGTTGAATGTATCGAGTGTTTGCTTGTTTTTACAGATGGTTCGCTCGAGGACCAGGACTCCCCTGGGATAATCATCCCAGCGGTATAGGTTTTTGTGTGAGTTTGATCCCGTGGTCGAGACAAGCTCTTGGGCTCCCTTTTTGACTCGAGGCAGACCCATCCGGCTCAATATTTCGTTTAAGACTGTGATGTTTGTGATATGGAAATACTTGCCGTCTTTATCCATGGACACGGAAATCTTCGGCATGGGTTCGTCAAAGACATACCGGACGACGGTACCCTGCTGGGAATCCTCCTCAGTATGGTAATTCAGAGCGAGGCTTTTTTTAGGGAAGAGGGCATATTTTACATCATGGATGGTGTATTTTTTAGCATCGCTCTGTTGAAAGTAGATCAAAGCCAGTAACACAAAAAGAAAGAAGACCATTGCCCGAAACATGTAACCGGATTTTTTCTGCATGATGATGACGAGTAACCAGATGGATGCGATCAAAAGAAACACGCTGAGGATGTTGACAAGTGTAATTTGTCCTAGCAAATCTTGCATTTTGTTGGTTTCCCCAAGTTAATCGAATTCATGCGTCCAAACGGCCTTATTCCTTTAGTCGAATCAGGAATGAAATTCTTTACTTTTATTATCTTCCACAGTATGACTAAAATTCCTATTCGTCCGATATTTTACCAGAAAATGTCGCTCAAAAAAAATCTAATCCTTAAAGATTTTTTGAAGTTCTTGAAGGAGGTCTAAATTTTTCTCTATGAGAATGAGAGGGATGTTTTTTTCGTCGGCGATTATGGTGAACCGGCCATCTTCGTTCCCGTCTTTGCGGACGATGAGAATTTGAGAATTCGGCGCTACCGTATCGATGCTCTGTTCATCCGTGTTGTCTCCTACGGATGCACCTTGTGCTCGCCTTTTTATGCCTTCGATGTGAGCCCCGATGATTTTGATCCCTTGATCGCGTGCTTCCGTGATGAGTGCTTCGGTCCGGGAGATCTCATCGTCCATAGAAATCCCTGCTGCCCCCATTCCCTTTAAGCTCGCACCCATCACAATGATCAAGGATTTATATGGAGCTCCAGCTTCTTTGGCTGACTTGAGGTCGTTGGCGGTGGCCAACATATTGATCTCATAAGCCTTGGGTTGGTGCTCGAGTTTCATCTTCATAAAAATGACTTTCAGCATAGTCGCGCCAGGGCTCTGTCCGCATGAAGCTACGATTACAGGCAGATCTGCTTTGGGAAGATCAGATTGTCCGGCGGGAAGAGATCCCCCGATACTAATGACTAGGAAAAATATGGCGATTGATGCAATGAATTTTGTTGTGTTTTTCACAGCGATCTCCTTATTTTTAAGAGTGAGTACTTGCTGAGTCTTATACTATTCGAATCCTCTTCTGCCGTCAACTCATAATAAGTATTGTGTGTTTCCCTAAAACCGTGATGAATGGCATCCGAGTGTCCCAATATGTAGTAAAGATATCACGCTTATAGAGATGCTTTACACAGGGGAAATAATATTGAATTGATGAGAATAATAGTGTATTCTAAAATACAGGAGGATAAAGTGAGAGATAGAATCGATCGACGTGAATTCATCAAGAAAAGTTCCTCAGCGGTATTGGGTGCTGGAGTCGCTTTTAGATCTGGGTTTAAACTTGGAGCCCAGGACACACAGACCGCAAAAGTCGTTGAAGTCAAACACTCTGAAGTCTTGCAGCCAGGGCGGATTCTGGACCCAGAGATTGTCCGGAACATGGTGAGAGAAGGGATACAAAACTTGACCGGCTCGGAGAATCCTTGGGCACAATTTTTCAGCCCTGAGGATAGGATCGGGCTAAAAATAAGCACCTTAGGCCGTCCCCTTCTTTTCACACATCACGAACTTATCCAAGCCGTGGTGGATGAGCTTAAAGAATTCGGTGTCAAGGAGAATAGCATCATAGTGTGGGATCGATTCGAAAAACACATGATCGATTGTGAATTCGAATTCAACACCACAGGGGAAGGCGTGCGGTGTTATGGAACCAGGACAACAGAGCAGCTGATCTCGGACCGCCTGGATAAAGATGCCGTTTATTCATCAGAGAATGACAATCCGGAGAAAAGAGAAGAGGGGGGAGCCGATTCGTATTTCTCTAAAATATTCACCCAGGAATGCGACAAGATCATCAATATGCCGATTCTCAAGGACCACGGTTTGTGCGGGGTGACTCTTGGCCTGAAGAACCTTGCCTATGGGTTGTGTGAGAATAATGCCCGTTTTCATGGCCCTGCGCACATCGGTCCGTTCATCGCAGATTTTTGCGCGCTTCCGGAAGTCAAGGGAAAAGTCGTCCTCCATATCCTGGATGGTCTTGAAGCCTGTTATGACCGTGGCCCGCGGCCAAGAAACCTGAGATCTCTCTTTGCGCCCAAGACTATCTGGTTGAGCTCTGATCCTGTAGCCCTGGATGCTGTGGGCTTAAAAGCTATTCAGACCGAACGCAAGTACAGAGCCCATCGCACACTCGAAGAAGAAGGCCGCCCTCTCGATCACATCGAGTTGGCCGCAAAAAAGGGTGTGGGTGTGAGCGACTTGAACAGGATCAAGCTCGAAAAGATCGAACTCAGCTAGCCCTGATTTTTGTCTTCTGCCTTTGACTTCCAGTCCTTTTCCAAATAGGGGATTCCATATGGCCCATCTGGTAGGACGGCGATGTGTGGCTCCCGGTTGAGCTGCTTGCGGAGTTGCTCGAGGGCCCAGCCGATGGATCCCGCCACAAGCTCCTCGAGATCCGATGCTTCATGAGCGAGGCTTCTCGCATCTGTACCAGGAAGCCAGGAGAAGGAATCTCTGGAAATATCCATGGTGCAATACACCAGGTTTTGGGCGGGTGTTCTGAGGAAGAGTTTGGCCCACATCTGAGCTTCCCACTGCTCGGGGACAAATGTCCAGGAGGGGCTAAGAATCATCTCCGAAAACTTATCCGGACCTTTTTCTCCAAGAAGGCGCATCATGGCCTTGTAATTGGCACCGCCGATGGGATCACGGTCTGTGTGGTAGGCGGCAAGAAGGCAAATGCCATTTGGCTTGATCTACGGCATACAGACCAGGGCTCCTTTTGCAGCTTGATAATGATTCATTTCTACGTATCCGACGTGTGTGATGACTAAGTCGTATGTGCGTTTAGCGGGGATGGCTGCATAAGACCGGAGTTTTTCCACGGCTTTCCTGTGTGCCTCCTCCAGGTCTCCGGCAAACACGCCCGTCGATCTGTAGTTGGCATCAAGCGTGACATTGACGATCATATCACCGCCCGCCATCTGGGCTACGGCAAGGATCTCTTCGTGAACGGGGTTTCCATCGAGAACCAGATCCCTGGCATTTGGTGAGGCGAGGATGGGGCCGCTATGGAGGATGTGGGTTGAATCCTCGGCAAGAAGTCCTGGACAGATGGATTTTCTGCCTCCGCTAGCTCCAACCATAAAATGGCTTTCCACGAGTCCCGTGAGGATCCGGATATCCCCTTCCATGTACATTTGGTTGATATAGATCTCACCACCGATCTCAGTTCGGCCGATATGCATCAACTCTTTTGTGTTTCGACAGTCATGCTGGATAGTTCGAATTCCCTTTTCGAAGACCCTCCGATCGAGAAGGTCATGCAGTTCCTGTTCGGTCATGGACCGATGGGTTCCTGTGGCTACGATTATGTAGATCTGTGATGTAGGTAGGCCTGCTTTTTCCATGGCCTCAACGATCGGGAGCAGAATACCTTCCTTGCCGGAATAGGGAACGGGGCGCGTGTTGTCGGAGATGACGATCATGGCTTTTGCTTTGGGATTGGCAGTGAGTTTTTCCATTACGATGCTTTTGAGCGAAGGACTCGAAATCGGGCTTTCAAGGGCGTTCCGGATTTCTTGTTCAGGATTAGCCAGGGGCAAAACCTTTCCCATGCGGAGAATGTCCGCATGATCAGGTACCTTGACATGAAACCGCATATGACCCAGATCGAACCCAACATCTTTCATTGATCTCTCAATTCCTCCATAAAGCGCATTTTCCTCAGATAATTCCCCACTATACCATGTATCCGTAAAACGTGAAACACGAAAGGAAGGCAACGTAAGCATTCCTGAATCCGTGATGACGTCATTCTGATTGATCAGATTGTATGATATCAAAAACACGCTCAGTTTCCCCAGCGAGGAAACTTCGCTCGGATCCGATCTTCCCTCACATCTCCCCTAGGGAGATGTACCATGCCCGTCCAGCCCTTCTTACGGTTTTTTCCATCACACAATTGGGGCACTCAATAACGCGATTGAGTATTCATGACAGCATGGATTTAGAAAAACATCTGGAAGGCAACTCCAGGAACGTTTATAAAAGAGTAAACGAATATAAAACTTTTGAACCTCACCGATTAAAGAGAATTGAAGAGGCCAGCGCCTCTATTCTCTCTCAATTCCAACATCTAATCCAGGGGACAACTCTACAGGTGGCATAGAGATGAAAGAGGTTATTTTTTACGCTGTGAGAGGCTATTTCCAGCCGTTTGCAAGACGATCTCAGCACGGCGGCTACCATAATTAGAGAATAAGAGATGGATACAATTAAAATCTGGGATGAATTTGAGGAAAAGGCCATTCCTTTAATCCGTCGTGGCATAGAATTTCGCAAGACAGAGGATTTCAAGAGAAAGAGCTGGCTAGCATTCATTAAAGTATTCGGAGATGAAATGAGAGCTCTTTATCGTGCCTACATCAGCGGTGCAGAAGATGAGGTAGATCGTCGCCTCCGTAAAAAGCGAGCCGATCATATGGGTCTTTCAAATATCAACCAACCCTACCTCTTCTTTAGGTCTAACGAAGATGGAATACAACGTAATTTTAACAATGCAATGGCCATAACGAGGGAGATGATAGAAGAAGAACTGAAGGAAGAGGAGAGACAGGCACAACTACGAAGAGAGCCTAAACATGACAAGAAAACTTCCACGGCAATCGTAAAAACGCAACATCAGAAATTATTAGAACGCCTCGATGCCGGTGACCTGATATCTGAAAAAGGCTTGGCGTTTTCTCTCTTGGAAAGCGGATTGCGTCTTGAGAAAGATGAAATTGATATGGATTATAAGACGTGGTGGATTGGAGACTGTATCGCTCGCACTGTATTAGATGGATGTGGCATACCGTCTACTGAAGAGGAACGAAAAGCCTATTTCACGAACCAGGAAGATCTGAAATGTATGGAAGAATATCTCGCAAAATTAAAAGACTCTGATCCAAAAACCTATGCAGATTTAGTGCCTCATGTCATGCTCTCAAGCCACGACTTTAAGCGCCTCACCGGGCATGACCGCATTCCAAATAGAGAGTGGCACGATATGGTGAAGCGTTTTGTCGGCACTCCCATTGAGAGAAGATCAAAGCGCAAGGTAGGCGCAGACGGCGACACGTGGATTGAATTCTTCACCATTGATAATATCTGTAAGGTTAATGGTGTTGAGACAGGTCGGCTTTCAACTAGAAACAAACAGCCGGAATATGCTTATAAGTTCATCTTTGACCGGGCATCTAGCATAGATTTTTTAAACAGTATTGTGTTGGGTCTCTTTGATTGCCGGCCTCCGAGCTATTACCGGCTAAAAGGGGGAAGTCAATTGATACTGCGAGCTTTGGGTTGGACTGATAAGCCTTCCCGTCTTAATCTAGAACAACTCTCCAGAATAGCAAAAGTCACAGACACCAATATCACGAGAAGACAAATATGGATTGAATCCTATCTTAATGAATTGAAACGGGCCGGCTACATAAGGGACTGGAAAAAGGACACGAAAAAGGATGTCCAGGAGAGAAAAAAAGAAGTTTGGTACACGATCTATAAAGCGCGTACTTTACCAAGGGATTAAGTCTCTTTTTCCAATACGGCAATAGGTAAATTTCAATACCGAAATGAGTAAATTTTAATACTGAAAAGAGTAATTTTTAGGCTGATTTTCCTGAGGTAGAATGTGTAGGGTAAGTTAATTAATAAGTTAATTAATAGAAAAAATTTTAAATTTAGGAAAAACCTGAAAGAGAGAGATTACATTTTGCAATCCTTCTCTTCAGCTGGATAAGGAGCAATAATGAACAATAGCAGAGAGATTGTAACAACAGATATGCTTAAAAAGAAGCATATGGAGAACTTTTATAAAGAGGTGAATCCTTGGAAGTATAGAGAGTGTGATTTTAATGCGTACAAATTTATATTTGGAGAAATTATTGACTATCCCTTGGCGCTAATTAAGACTGACCCATTTATGCTCG
>CAZIMJ010000064.1:0-15776 GCA_964540205.1 uncultured Eubacteriales bacterium
ACCCCATCCTCAACAGATTTTCCAGAGACCAGCCGGCACAGTAGCCCACAATCGGATAGGACAGGTCATGAATATGAAGGTCGCCATCCAGATGAGCCCTCTTGATCTGCTCAGAATAGAGCTGGTTGAGCGCAAAATTGGCAAGCACCTCTCCCGAGATCCTGGCATTCAATCCCGAAAAGCTCATGACACCTTCGTTGCTGTTTTCCCTGATCTTCCAATCCAGGTCATTGATGTAGTCTTTGATGAGTCTTTCAAGATTGATCCCGATCTTTCGAGCTTCACGAATGTCTTTATGTCTTTCGCGGTAGAGGATGTAGGACTTGGAAATTTCATGGTAGCCCTGGTTCATCAGAACCATTTCAACAATGTCCTGAATTTGTTCTACCGATGGGATGGTGTAACCTCCAAATTTATCTTCCAGTACAAACATAGCAATATCCGAGATCTTCTGGGCTGACTGCTGATCGCCCATGCCATTGGATTCCATGGCCTTGAACACGGCTTGTGTAATCTTGTCTTGAACAAAATCTGTGATTAATCCGTCGCGTTTTTTGATCCTTGAGATCGATCTCACCATTTAGAGCCTCCTTGTCCGTTGGCAGTGGGCACCGTTTGTTTTAGGACTTTTCACTTGGTACACTTGTTTCTGTCCATCCTTCCGGAAAACAAAAAAAGAACATCGGCACTCACCCATATGTTGTGTATTGCCTCCAGGAAGTGTACTAAATATTGTATCAACTTCAAATAATCTAATACATGCGTTCTCCTCTTGTCAAGTGTTTTCTTCATTTATTCTATATTTGTGCAATTTTTTATTTCAGTTGCTAAAAAACACATTAAAATTCGACCACCAAACCGGATTTGTGTTAAAATGACCCAACAAAATTTCACTAAGTAAGGGACGAAAAATGACAGTATTTGATGTAAAGACCCATGCCAAATATGAACTCATCGACATCACGTTTTCTGTCAAAAACATCATCACAAATTCTCAAGTCGAAAACGGTGTCTGTTTTATCTATGTCCCCCACACAACCGCGGGTGTCACGATCAACGAAAATGCAGATCCATCGGTCAAATCAGACATCCTAATGGCGCTTCGCAACATCGTTCCCGATTCCCTCCCATATAGACACATGGAGGGCAATTCTCCGGGTCACGTGAAATCAACCCTTGTCGGTTGTTCAGCCAGCATATTGATAAACAATGGCAGCCTATCTCTAGGCACATGGCAAGGAATCTTCTTTTGTGAATTTGATGGTCCGCGAAACAGAAAAGTCTTTGTGAAAATCATCCCTGGATGAGCACTCATGAAAATCTGTCCACACTGTGACTCCGAGATTCCGCATAACCAGAGGAGGTGTCCGTCTTGTGGCGCGCAATACTGGGAATCAGATGACGCTGCTCGAGATGCGGGCTATGAAGAAGAGGAAGAGAATCAAGGCTGCCTTTCGATTTTTGCAGTGCACTTTCTTATCGCACTCGCCGTCTTTGTATTACTTCTTTTGATCGGCTTTGTCATCAATCTGCTCGTTCATTTTGAAGAGAATCAGATCAAAGTGATATGGATCGGTGCTGCTTTCCTACTGGCTACGGCGCTGTCTGGATTTATCGCCAAATTGAGAAAGAAAAAAGAGAAATAAAATCGGAATTGTCAGAGTGATTTCCTGGAAAAACAGCGTAATGTTCTGATATTAATATATTTGTAACAAGGATCGATATTTTTTATGAATAATTCAAGAGAAAGATGAATTATTCACGGACCGAGGTTGCAGGAGCGGCGAGGAAGTGGCTCATGAAGACGTAGTGAACTACCTCGAATGAGCCGCAACGAAGCCGATGCTGTGAGATCGGTTCGCCCGAAGGGTAAAAGATGCCGACATAAAAAAGGCAGTGCTTTTTTTGAATAAATGTGTCGGCAGCTTTTATGAATAATTCAGGTTAGTAAAGACCGGCAAAAAGCACATCTGCATGGAACAACTCCCGGCTCCTGCGCCGTGTGTTCCACTCCACTGTTCCTTTCACATCCATGTAGAACCAGAATTTATCGAAAAGATTCAACTTCTTGATGTAGAAGTCTGCAAGGTCATCCATATTATCAACGATGATTCGGCCGACTTCTCTGTCTTTGTCATCCAGGACAACGATGTTAACCGCGTCTTCATTCTGCTCCAACTTGCCATAGACTTTCGCCTTTTCTTTTCCTTCCCATCCTTCGTTTTTATTATATTCCAGATCCACCAGAGCAGGGAAAACTTCATCCCTTCCCTGTTGAGTCATCCACTCTGCGACCATCACATCCCCGCTTCTTGTGAAGATATTCATCCCCTCGCCGCCGGCATCCTTCACATCAAGACTATTTGCTATTAAAATGGAGGGTATCTCTGGGGAATATTCTCCCTCTCCTTTGACCTCTTTACCCACAAGTCCTTCTATTCCGCCATCAATATCACCTTGAAGGATAATATCAAATCCGCGGGCTTCAGGGATAAAAACATATCTCCCCACGGCCACTTTAACTGTTCCTTCAAATTCAATGGCCCCTTCCTTAACAGCTAAGCTTTCCTCTCCCACACTCTCTTCTGTTGTTCCACAGGATACCGTGCCCAATACCAGAAAAAGAGCCAAAAACGTTATGCCAAGAAAGGCGGGTGCCCTATCCAAGATGCTTTGTCCAATTGCGGGAATCAATAACCGAATAGCCATGAGTCATACCTCCAATTTAAATCTCTCGCTCGAAAGAAATGCCAAGATATCCTTTTCTTCAAAACGCTGGAAAAAGAGACACTTCTTGTTCCTTAAAACAGGATACTTTATACCACTGAAGGCATGAAATGTAAAGCAGAAAATTAACCTGCTCGCTTATTTCCTTTTGACTTTTGTGGAACCCTTTGAGACGCTCTTGATGGACTTTGAACCGCCCGAGGTTCGACCTCGACTTGGGGAAGAGCTTCGTGATGAAGAGGCCTTGCCTGAAGATGACCTATAGGAGGACGAATAACGGCTGCTTTTTGTGTAGCTCTGTGAACTCCTGGTTGGCGATGAATAACTGCGGGATGATACGCTTCCTCGTGATGTGTCCCGTGGAGATGACCTGTAGGAGAACGATGACCCGTACGAGGAGGATGACCTGTAAGAAGAGGAGGATGATCGCGATGTCTTTGATGAGGAACCATAACGCGACGGACGGCTGTATCGTGACGTATCGCTATAAGAGGATGTGTCTTTGGTGCTCGTTCGAGGAGTGGACGAATATTTGTTGCTATTGCTTTTAGATGAACTTAGGGATGAATATGAATTCCGAGAGGGATAAATTTTTACGGATGGTGAGGTCGTGCGCGTGCTTGAAGAACGCTGAATTCCCACTTTTTGCGAAGATAAATCCCGGCTCTGGTACTGGTCCCGGGAGCCTGGCGTCATTGATTCTTTTGTGTTCGTGCGAGAAGAATAAGTCACAGTAGACCTGGATACGCGACCTGTCGTCACAGAAGACCTGGAACGTACAGAGGACATTGCCCGCGAGGGGTAGGTCTTTATGGCAGTCCTTGCACGCGTTCGCTGAGATGAAACCGAATCCTTCGATCCTGAAGACCCCCATTTCACCGAATTGGAGGAGAGGGTTGTTGCGGAAGTCCTCGACGATGAACGAGAAACGGAATTTTTTGGTATTCCGGACTGTCCTGATCTTGTCACTGCCGAACGCTTGGATTTGGTTTTATCTGTGATTTTAACCGATCGTGGCCGAGATGTGGAGCGCAGGGCTTGGGTGGTGGGATAACTCTTTCCGACCTTTCGGATATTCGACCTGGCCAGGACTTTGGACGCCTTTTGACTCGCCAAACTATTCCTTTGGGGAGTGCCCTTTACTCTCGGCTGGTTAGCAGCAAGAGAGATTTTTCCCAATCGATTCGTTTGGCTCTGTGAAAGGGCAACCTTAGATATTCGAGGAGCTTGAAGCTGATTCTTGTGAATGACAGTCAGAGCTCTTGAATTTACGGGATAATACCGGTCGTTCCAACGCCCGTAAAAGTAGTTGTTCTGAACGACAACAGGATATCCCCAATAGCTGACAGGACACCAACCGAAATAGTTGTATCCGTGGTGCCAGTGGACCCATGCAGGGCCCCAGGAACGCGTCGGGATCCAGTACCACCCCAAACCGAACCGCCAGTGCCACCTGCCGTAATGGCTGACGCACCATCCCCAACTCGCATACGGTACCCAGGTCCAACCGCAAACCGGATACCATAACCATCTTCCATCGTGATAAGGCCGCCAGGTGTGGTGATAAACATTAGGGACCCAGACATAACCGTAAGAGGCTTCATAAGCCCAACGACCGTTGGTGGCAAGTTCCGATTCATATTCATAGAGTTCGGAGGGGAGATACGTTTTTTGAACGGTCCGGAAATGGAGAACATCTCGAGAGTTGTTCCACTCGGAAAAACTATCGCTGTAACTTGCATATAAATATTCCGGGTCAGAACGAAAAGTGCCATTAGAGGCCACCAGTCTTTCTTCAGATCCCACAAGAACAGATCCCTCTTCACCCGCTGCTTCGACAGCCCCCTCCACGACATGGATCTCTGTCTCAATGTTTTCCACAACTTTAACTTGGTAAAGTCCCTCTTCGAGAATGTAAAAAGAGGCATCCGGTGTATGAACTTCAAAATCCTTCTCTCGACCTAAAAAATTCACTCTCAAGTAGATGTTCCCAGAGAGCAAGTTGAGCTTGACCTGGTCATATCCTTTTTTGGGAAGCGCGGCGAAATCAAGCTGCGTGTATTTATCGATCCTAAGATAATTTTTTTTACCAAAATGAATTTCTGCTCGGCCATCTCTGGTTCCAAGCTTGTCATTCTCAACTACAGGGAGATTGACTATTCCCTGCTCATATCCCATATCAGCAGCTCTCTCAATGAACACATCGCCTGTCACATAGCTCATCCGCCCAAAGCTATAGTCATAGTATTCAGCACCATTATCCGAATAAACTAATAGGGGAAGACAAAACAAAAAACTTACGGTAATTAACAGAAGTTTTCTCATGCTTCCTCCTTTCTGCTAATCAATATTGCAAAAAATATGCCAGACCGCTTGCCCAGAAAAAAGAGAAAGTCAAAGGCTCCTTCTGTCACAATTAAAGGACAACTGGCCCCATAACATACCAAAACGTCAGGAAAATTGCTGTGAAACTGCCGAATTTGCAGCAAAAACAGATACGATCACACGGAAAGAAAACGCATACACAATAGGACTACATACTGTATTAGTCCAGAAATAAAGATGTAGCGTAAAAAGCGCGGAAAGACTTCAGAAAAGAAATTATGACAAAAGGGAGTGGCCAGATCGTAAGGCCACTCCCTCCTATCGGGAGAAACTTATTTCTTTTTCAGGATGGGCATCCCCGTTCTTTCGGTTTCAATGACTTTGTAAGCGTCAGGAACCGCTTCCAGGGAACCGTCTCTGACATCCCGTGCAAAAAAGTAAATTCGTTGTTGCCTCCCCCCTTTTAGGTTAACATCCTTAAAATGGAGATAATACTTCACCCCTTTTGAATTTGTGAATTCGTATGCCATTTATTTTACCTCCAAGTAAAATTTAATGCTTTATCTAGCGTGGAATCCGCTTCTAAAAAGAACTTTGAACCAATTTTACTGGTCTTGTCAAAATTTTTATAGAAAAACAGGGATAATGTCAAGATATATTTCGAAAAAATCCTTCCCCGTAGAGCGCCATCAATACAGGGTAGACATCCCTTGATCCTCAAAACTCACCTGCTAAGCGTCCTCAAACCTCCAAAAAATGTTGCGTATCCACCATCTCAAACTCTACAAATTGTTTTCCCGGGAGAATGAATTGTTTGAAACTTAAAAGAGAAAATAGGGAACACTTTATGGGGATAAATTCATAAAATTATAGAAATTTAATTTTTTTATTTTTTTTCTTTACAACAGCACTTTTTTTGTTATAATGATATTGGTTCTTTTTTGCGGGCTGGAGAGAGCCCCCACCTTTTTTGGTTCCCATCATCAACCCCCCTTTTGCTGACAACAGCCCGCATTCAACCCCCTCTTTTGACTATTTAATGGGTTCACCATCCGGATAAGAGTTGATGATCTCTGCCGGAATCTCATAGACACGCTCCCAGCCCCCTAAGCGCTGGAGAACTCTCGGTGATGTGACTCCCCTTTTTTTTCCGCGTTCTATAAGATAGACTGGCCTGTTGGGCCGTGTGCTGAGCTCTATGACGATTTCTCCTTCAAAATTGAGGTCTAGGACAGGCCCTTCTTCCATCTTCTCGAGGGTGTCATAGGGAACTTCTACGAGATGATCCCAGGGATTACTTCCTCTGTTTAAACTATAGTTGTAACGGTAGAGACTCTCCAGATTTTTAAAGGCCCGCAAGATATAGACTCCAGGCCCCTGTCTTTCGATCATATAGACTGAGGCATCTCTCGCCTTTACATACTTCTCATGGAGATATGAAAGGTTGTCGACAGAAGGCCATTCGGAGAATTCATAGTCCATTTGATCGAGGATTCTTCCGCACTGGTTCAGAGAATATGGCATAACTCCCGCATTACGCATCTCATTCTCAAGGTCTTTGAACGAGCGATTTAAAAAGACAAATGCATGATACAGGTTCGTGTGAACATATCCGCTTTTGAGGTATTCAGACCTCTCTTCAGCCAGTCGTAAAAAGAGTCGGCAGGAAGCTACAAACGCCTCCGATTTAAAAAGCGCGGACTGTTCCACGTCTGTAAATTCTTCATTCCATCCTCTAAAATGTTCATAATTGCTCTGCGCCAACTGGCTTGCTGTTCGCTCCAAGTCAACACCGAGTTTGTAAATATTGCCCCTCGTATCTCCGGTTGCAGCCACCGTGACGAAAGACAGGAATACACAAAGTTTTAAAGTTCTCTGTTGCATTCTATGGACCTCCTTCCCCATCGTAGTGACAATAATGAACGCACCATCAAAAGTCAATCTGGGCCATAATAGAAGCATGAAGTATTCGGAAATGACTTCGCTCCAGAAAGATTTTTCACGCCATTCCCTCATCAACCTTCTCGGCCCTGCGGAACTCCGCACGTCTATCTAAATTCAATTCAGTTGTCCCTCAGCTATCTTTGCACACCATGTTATCTCAACCGTGCTCACACAGTCCTCGGGGCCGACTCCGTCGGCTTCCCTCGAAGAACGACTCGGGAAGGCTAAATCTTCCGATGTCGCTCAACTCATTACCGAATACTTCATGTGTATCAGTGTTTTTGCATTAAGTGTTTCGAATTAAACATTGACTCATAGGGAGGGGCAGTGCTACCTTTTTGACAGAGCTTTTTTAAACCCGGAGAAAATGGAGGCATGTTGTGCCCGACCCAAAAACCCTCACCAACAGATATGAACGTATATTTAACCAACTGAAAGAGCTTCTCCAGAGAACAGATAACAGAATTGCACGTATGGCGACCGTCGCATCGATCCTTCACCACAAAATGCCCCATTATTTCTGGACCGGTTTCTACATCCACACAAACAATGATCTGACCGTGGGACCATACCAAGGTCCTCTAGCCTGTCAGGTCCTGGAGCGTGAGAAAGGTGTCTGTTGGGCCGGTTTCCTCAATAAAGAAACGATCATCGTCCCGGATGTTCATAAGTTTCCGGGTCACATCGCGTGTGACAGCCGGTCCAATTCTGAGATCGTAGTTCCCCTGCTTGACGAGAAAGAGCAGGTTTGGGGAGTGCTGGATGTGGACAGCAAAACGCGTGACGCTTTCTCTCCCGTCGACCAACACTGGCTTGAAAAAATCGTGGGGCTGCTCTGAGTCCTATTCTAAGCAGATCAAAATAAGCACTATCTGTCTCATGGCCAGGAAAACTAATTTCGATCATAACTATTGGGTGTACTGTTTTATGACTTTAATGATGGCCTGTTCACAGACCTTGCAATAGGGTTTGGCTCCCTTTGTGAACATGAGACAATCCAGCATCGGACGATACAGTCCCTGTGAGGAATAGCCGGCGCCCTCGAAGGCTCCCACCTTGCCCGTGAATGCACTTTTTCTAAGGTAGGCATCCATCTTATCGGCATGCTGCTTGGAGAGCCGTTCTGATTCTGCCTCTGCCTTATGGATCTCTTCCTCTGGCGCCCCCTCTCTTTTCATATGCGCGATCTTTTCGTTGATTTGATGACGGATCTTCTGGTATTCATTGTCCATCCTGTCGAACTCTTCTTTTTCCCAAGGCGTAGGGATAGCTATTCCGGGCGTTACAAATTGATTCCACTTGAGTTTTCTAGGGTCGAGCAGGGCCGTGATGTTGGGTTCCATGGGCTCGATCCCCCGGGGATAGAACTCATTGTAAGCCACAGATGAGGTGTAGTACTCGTCGGCAAGACCGGAGAACGAATGGCCAAACTCATGCACAAAGAGGTACTCATGCCACTGATTATCAACAGTGAACGTGCAAAAAAGGTTGTAAATACCGCCTCCGCCGTAGCGATCCTGGTTGATCATGATGACAAGTGTGTCATAGGGCACATGCGCCGCTATGTCGCGAAGAGACTTGTTGTCTTCAGTCAGAAGGTATCGTTCCGACCCCAGCGAATTGAAGGTGGCGTTGACCGATGTATTCTTGAAAACGCCATGCCGCGGTTCATCGCACCCGCTCTCCTGTGATGGCTTGAAGACGCCATAAAGATTGAATTGTTTCTTGAGGCTTTTGTAGGGCTCCTGTTTGAAAAACACCTCCATGAATCGCTGGAGGTCCGCTTTGAGCTTTGCCTCTTCATCTCGAGTATACCCCTCTGCGATAAACGCCAGGTCCACTTTCACATGAGGGTCCCCTCCCTTCCATAGCTCAAATACTTTAATCCCATCATCCAATTGCTCCTTCAAGATATCCACAGAGGAAGGGTCTACCTCCTGTGTAAAAAGGGAGTGAAGGACATTCTTCCTGTCCCTCGCTTCAAAGGAGAATTGAATTTTTCTCTTCGGATAGGGAAAGAGAAAGCTCTCATGGTAAGAGCGTTTGACTCCCTTAAGAGCCCTGTCCGTTGTTTTATATTCTCCGAAATAACTGTCAAATCCTTTGGAAAAAATGAGTTTTCCGGACGATGAGTTATAGATCTTGATACAATACCGGCCATAGTTGAGGCAATCGATAAGGTTTTGTTTGCTCCCAGCCCAGATGCCCTGTTCATAAACCCTATCGATGGCTATCGTCTCCTCCTTGGCATCACCGACGTGAAAGTAATCCACACGCATGGTCTTATCGACAAAATAATCCTCGAAGACCGGCTTTTCTTGAGCAAACAGAATCCCTGACAGCAGCAGGACCAGAGCAATCACGAAATGAGTCTTTTTCATTTTGTCTCCTTTTGCTTTGCTTGAATCGTAAGCGTCATCTTGGCTGCGGCTTCCATGATGATCTTTACAGCCGCAGCGGCAGTTATCCCAGAAATATCCTGGGCAGGGTTGACTTCTACCACATCCATTCCCACGATATCGGCCTCCAGGGCATGGAGCGAGTTGATGACCTGCCGTGTAGAGAGACCGCCCGGCTCATGGTGGGAAACGCCCGGTGCGAACGCTGGGTCGAGGACATCCACATCGAAGGAGATGTACAGAGGATTGGAAAAAGCGAGCGTGAGGTCATCTTGCCAATCCTTCATCGGGATCGTCCGCACGCCAAAAGCGGCGGCTTTTTGCCTGTGCGCCTCTGTGCTGGCGCGTATGCCGACCTGGACCAGATTTTCTGCCAAACCTTCATCCAATATTCTTGCAAAGGGGCAGGCATGGGAAAAGCGATCTCCATATAACTCTTCATAAAGGTCAGGATGCGCATCGAAATGGAGAATATCCAGAGTGGAATATTTCTTGGCCATTGCTCTGACGACGGGAAGACTTATGGAATGGTCTCCACCAAGCACAATGGGCAGCCCATTTCTCTCCAAGATCTCCCGCACTTTTTCCTCAATTCTAACAGAGATATCGGAGAAATTTCCTGCCACATCCACATCTCCCAGGTCCACGATCGTCACAGCATCCTCCAGGTTTATGCCCAGCTCAGTCCAGGCATTTATAGCCTCACCTGTTGAAGCTGCCCGAATGGCTTGAGGGCCTTTGGACGCCCCCCAGAGATAAGAGGATTTCCCATCATAGGGGACACCCAAAACGGCAATGTCGTATGTGTTGGTCTCTTTAACAGCCCCTCCAAAATCACTCATGTGTATTCACCTTTTCACCTAAACAGGTTTCACTCCGTGCTCTTTTAGTTCGCTGAAGACAGAGCGATGGCAGCATAACTCACTGCGGATTGAGTTTCTTCTTCCTCCCAAAATTCATACCCGAGACACTGGCCGACAGAGTCGGGTAAAATCTCCAGCAAACAGGCGATGCTGGAGAATCCACAGACATTATACCTGTTGTCGACTCTTTTTGCCTCAGCCCAAAAACCCAAAGGATCGCCACGACATATAGCATCGATCAAGCGCGTGTCGTGATCTCTTGCTTCTGAGATCAAACTAGATGCCTGAAAAGAATGTCCGAACTTTGGACCGATATGAGAAAAATCCACACCAGCAACAACAAGTACGTTTGATCCTTTTTCTTCCACAAGTTTTCTCAACTCGCTTAAAAAACCATTTACTCCAGGAATTTCCGACGCGCGGGAAAATGCAGCCAGAGCATTGTGCAAAGATCCACAGAGCACAGGGATGAAAGAAAAATCAGAACCAAAAAGATGCTGGAGAAATATCAACTGAAACTCGATGGAGTGTTCATTGCGGTGGTCGATGTCGTGGGGCGCTACGACTTCTTCATCGGCCTCTCTGAGTTTACGGACGAACGGTTTTTCCGTCCTCACCAATCCAAAGGGAGTCTCAAAATCCTTCTCGGTCAATGAAAAATAGGAGTGATGGAGGCTGTGTCCAGTGCCGAGGAGCACGACAGTCTTGGGGAATGCCTCCTTAACAGCAGCGTACGCTTGAGCGTAGACCTTTTTTCCTACTCTTAGATCGATATGCGGAGCGATGAGAGCAGACACCTTCTTGTCACTATTATCAACGGATACTCCTGGCTTCTCCGGAAAAAAAGAGTCCAAGTATTTCTCAAGTGCCTCGATAGAGCCTGGATAAGCTTGACCGGCAAGCACAGCAGGCCGAACTGGCTGCTGGCTGTAGTCAGTAAAAATCTTGTTTTTCGTGTCCCTGTAGTAATCACTGTCCAAGAGGAATAGAGAATCCAATTCGGAGAGAAGTGACTGGATATCTTCAATACTCACAAAAACACCATTTCGCTGACGGATGAGCTCGAGTTGAATGTCGCGGAGAGTACTCCTCCCGTCGATGAGGCCGATGAAGTCAAGGATCTGTCCCTGGAGTACAACCGGATTCTTTATTAGGCCTAACGCATCCTTCACGACCAAGGCCTTTTGGCTCTGGTAATAGGTGGAGAAGATCTCCATATCGGTTCTGAGTCTTGGTATCTGAGTTTCTGTGGACATCGTTCTGTAACGCCGGCGTTAAACACCGATCCTTTTTTTCCCGCCAGTTAAGACTGATGCTCGGTCGGCCGGTGTTAACGGGACATCCAATTATATTCTCAAGGATTCGTTCAATCAAGGAATGTGTAAAAACATCCCCTAAGTTTCTTATTAGGGGATGAAAGGAGGGCGGGAGAGGAATCGTCCTTCCCCTCCCTTTTCTTAACCTCGACGCGCTGCCTTGGATGAGGTGAACAATTGCGCAAAGGCCGTTTGAATGAGTTTATATTCTCACAGGCTTGATTCTCGGTCAATCCCCTCTAAAGGTGATTCTGGGGGTGATTTTGTTCATTCTCAAGCATTTGGAGATGATTTTGCGAGTGGAATAACCTGTTGATTTTGATGTATTCTTTGTTCTATATTAGTATCCTTGTTGTTAACCTGAATAACCCAGATAACATATGGATCATTCACGAGCTGAGGTCGCTGCATCGGCAGTTTTTACGAATAATTCAGATTCAAGATAGATTATTCGCGGACCAAGGTTGCAGTAGCGGCGAAGAAGTGGCTCATGAAGTTGTAGTGAACTACCACGAATGAGCTGCAATGAAGCCGATGCTGTGAGATTGGTTCGCCCGAAGGGTAAAAAATGCCGATAATAAGAATTAGGAGTTTTTGGAAGGAAAGTATCGGCAGTTTTTACGAATAATCTATGTTAGGAGGAGCAATGGAACAGAGCAAAGTCATCCAGTCAAAAGAGGATGCCCTACATCTCTTGAACGTCGCATTAGAACATGAGTGGGCCGTAAGTTTTGAGTACACCATCCACGCATACTCAATGCCTAAGGGAAAATTCCTCTACCAAGATCCCATCATGCAAAAAACAACAGACGCTCGGGCGCAGACCATCCAGATCGGGATCGATGAGATGTATCATTCTCTGCAGCTGGGCATTATCATCAAACAGATGGGAGGAAAGCCCTCTTTTAAATCGGATAAGATCATCCGGTATCCCAAAATCGTGGATAACTTCAAAAGAGACCAAGAGACTGAGGATATGGTGACAAACCTGTATCAATCAGCAGAATTCGAAGAGGGGGCGTTCCCGAAGATCCAAAACATGATCTTAAACATCTCGTACGATGAAGTCCGGCATTCAGACCAATTCGTCGCCATGATGGAAGCCATGAAGGCCAAAGGCGCCGAAGAGGACCTGTGTTTCCAGGCTGACCTGGAAAATGCCCACAAAGAAGAAGTGCAGCTTTTGCACGAGATCATGAGGCTAGAAAATGAACTTCTCCATCGATATCTCTATTACACGATCTTGTTCAGTGAACATCAAGATCTGAGTCAACGATTATTTAAAAATTCCATTGACCTCATGAGGCACTGGGATAAGAATTCCGGCATACTCGTCAAGCTGGGAGATGTCGTCAAAATTGAAAACGCGGAGAAAGATGCCGATGGAGTGGAAACGAGCATGAAGCCCATGCCATCCGTTTATCCCGGAGATGACCGGATGAGTACATTGGATACTCTCATTCCCGCTGAAGAAAAGCTCATCAGCGCGTACGAGACCCTGATCCCCATGATACCAGACGGCGAGATCAAGGAGCAATTGGAATTACATCTGGGCCTGAATAGAGAGCATCTTTTCACTCAGCACTGGCTGTTGAATAACGCCCTAAAAATCACCGGGCTCAAATAACGTTACAATCCGATGACTCAACAACGCTTACAAGCGACTGCGGCATCACTGTTTTGGAAATACTTAATTTTTACGAAAAGTCTTTGAAATAGAAAAGGGAATCGGTATAATTAGAGAGAACTTCATGGTAGAAGCACTCAAGATCACCGACCTCCACAAGTCATTCAAAACAGGTTTCCTTCTCAAAAAAAAGAAAATCCTCAAAGGGATCTCCCTGAAGGTTGGACAGGGCGAGATCTTTGGCTATCTCGGCCCGAACGGGGCTGGAAAAACCACAACTATCAAATGTTTACTGGGACTGATCTTTCCAGAAAGAGGAGAGATCAGCATTCTTGGCCAGCCCTACCTCTCTCTTTCGGCCAAAGAACGTATCGGTTTCCTGCCGGAGAATCCATATTTCTATGATTATCTCACGGCATCAGAATTTCTCGAATTTTACAGCCAGTTGTTCCAAATAAACAAAACTGAAAGGGAAGACAGAATCCAGGATCTCCTCCGCCTTGTCGGTTTGGAGAAGTCCGCTCACCTCCAGCTGAGGAAATTCTCCCGGGGAATGCTCCAGAGAATCGGCCTGGCACAGGCTCTCCTCAATGAGCCTTCCATCGTTTTCTTGGATGAGCCTCTCGGAGGTCTCGACCCATTGGGGAGGAAAGAGGTCAGAGATATCATCATCCGGTTGCGTGATGAAGGGAAAACCGTCTTTCTATCCTCGCATATCCTCCAGGATATTGAAATGATCTGTGATAGAGTCGCCATTATTGTCAACGGGGAGATCATAAACTCGGGAAGACTGCAAGATCTCATCTCAGAAAAGACCCACTTCACGGAAGTCATCCTCTCAGGATTGAAGGAAGAGCAGCTCAGGGACTTGAGCGAAAGCCTTGTCTCATCCGGTGACAGGATATTCCTTAAAATCACAGATGAGAGCAAACTCGCGGAAGTCCTCCAACTCGTCCACTCCCAAAAAGGGAAAATTCACTCCCTGATCCCCAGGACAGAAACTCTGGAAGACCTCTTTGTCGAGATGGTGAAGACAAAATGAAGATCAAGGCTATCGCCCTCAACACATTCAGAGAGGCCATCAGAGACAGGATCCTCTATGTGATCATATTTTTTGCCGCAGTCTGTTTCCTCTTCTCCAGGGTTCTCGCGCTGCTCACAGTCGGCGACCAAGTCAAGATCATCACCGACGTGGGTTTGGCTGCCCTCTCATTTTTCGGCGCACTGATGGCCATCCTTGTGGGAACCGGCCTTGTCTATAAAGAGATCGACAAAAAAACCCTGTACACGCTTTTGTCAAAACCGATCCACAGGTATCAATTCCTGCTCGGCAAGTATTTTGGGATGATTCTGACTCTCTTCGTTATGCTGTTCCTCATGACGGTTCTCTTCCTCATCCTGCTCTTTTTCCATACGTTCAAAATCGAATGGCAGATATTCGAAGCCGTTTTTCTCATTTTTTGCGAACTCTGTCTTATCACGGCAGTGGCCATCCTGTTCTCCTGTTTTTCCACACCCATTCTGAGCTCGATCTACACCCTCTCCTTCTATCTGATCGGCCATCTGTCATGGGGGCTTGAAACCTTGATAGAAAAAATAAACTTGGGGCTGGGAAGAGCACTGGCTCGGGTCCTCTACACGATCCTTCCCGACCTGGAAAATTTCAACATCAAGACTGAGATCGTTCATCACCTTCCTATCCCTTCAGAACTCTTTCTTTTTTCCTTTCTGTATGGCTTCTGTTACTCGGTGTTCATCCTGTTTCTGGCTGTGCTCATCTTCAGGAAGCGGGATTTTATCTGAGCCATGAAAAAGGCAACAATCCTTTTAATCCTTTTGGTCAGTCTTGCACTATTTGCCGGATTAAAACTCAAAACCGATGCAGTCGCCCGGTACAAAGTCCCAGGTTCATCCATCATCTACATCCCCTCTGGTAAATCGTTAAAATATGTGACTTTCGGCTATAATTCTCTCGCGGCAGACTTGGTCTATTTATGGGCCATCCAGTACTTCAGCGACCAGACGATCGGGGAAAGGTTTGATTACCTGGACCACATCTTTTCTGTCATAGCCGAGCTAGACCCTCAGTATCTGGATCCTTACGAGATCGGGGCTCTCATCGCCGTGTATGACGTAAAAGATCTCGATCTTGCCTTCACTATTCTCGACCGCGGGCTGGAGAAGAATCCAACACAGTGGATATTACCCCTGCAAGCCGGGCACTTCGCCCAGATGCTCGCCAAAAATTATGAGGTCGCACAAAAATATTACAAGAAGGCTATGGAGATCGAGGGGGCGCCAGATATCGCACAGAGGCTTTATGCCAACACCGCATTCAGGATCTCCGACTACAAAACTGCCTGGCAAAACTGGCTGGAGATCTATGAAACAGCCACCGATGAACGGGTCATAAAGATCGCCTCCAACCATCTCTACCGAACAAAAGCAGCCATGGATTTCGAGACATTAAAATCGGCTATTGAATTATACAAAAACAAGTACGGCCGTGCTCCCGACGAGCTCCGACAGCTGGTAAGCGATGGATTGATCACAGCTGTCCCCAAAGACTTGGATG
>CAZIMJ010000065.1:0-14356 GCA_964540205.1 uncultured Eubacteriales bacterium
AGGCCCGAAATTGAAACTCATCTTGGCATAATTATTCACGATATTGATGATGTTTTTGTCTTTGTCAAGAATCCGGGCTGACGAATTCGGCGCATAACATTCCGCGGAAATCCGCTCATTCCAGTCATGAAAGGGATAGGCCAAATCCTGGACTTCAATTTCACCAAGCCAGGGATTTTCCCGTGGGGGCTGGTAGAAATGTCCGTGGATGCAGACGTGTGACTTCATAAAAACCAACGAATATCAAAAAGGATATAAAAAGTGGATCTTTCTTTTACTTTCCTTTCTCAGTTTCTGCGAGGGAGACAAACGTCTTGGCTGCTTTTGTGTGATACTCAATTTTATCTTCTCGAGCTAGCCAACCAAGGGCTTGGTAGACCTGAGCCGATTTTTCGTTCACAAGCTTGGGGAGCTGAGAGACATTCACTTCCTTGTTCTTTTTTAAGATCTTCCAGATTGTACCTGCGGTTATTCCGATTTTATCTTTCACGGAATTCTCCTTTCCGAACGATTTCTTAAACACAATTTAAGGCTTTACATAAATCATGATGCGTATTTTATCACAAACTCGAATATTCTGACAGGTGATTTTTTTTGGCTAGTAAGCATCTTTAAACCGTGATGGCGGGAATCATGCTGCGTTTTTGGGAGTTCCAATTGTGTGGTGGAGAAAACCGTGAGAAGGGCTGGACGGCCTAAGATTGAAATCACTCCTGCTTAAAAATAAGGACACTCAAAGGCGGAAGAGTGAGAGTGAGAGAAAACTTTCTGTTGTGAATGAAAACCGGTTTGGCCTTCACGCCTCCTAGATTCCCCTGGCCGCTTCCGCCATATTCCTTCGCATCGCTGTTCAGGATCTCTCTCCAGAAGCCGCCTGTTGGGACGCCAACGCTGTAGGTCTCCCGCACTTCAGGTGTAAAATTACACACCACAAGAATCAGGTCCTCTAATGCCTTTCCTCTTCTCATATAACTGATGATGCTCTTTGCCCAATCGCTGAAGTCAATCCACTCAAATCCGCCCCGCTCAAAGTCCAGCTCATAAAGTGCTATCTCTCTTCTGTACAAATGGTTGAGGTCCTTTACCCATTTCTGTATGCCCTGATGGAGAGGATTTTCCAGGAGATGCCAATCCAGGCTCTCTTCATGAGTCCATTCCCGTATCTGTCCGAACTCGCCTCCCATGAACAGCAATTTTTTCCCGGGATGGGTGAACATAAATCCATAGAGGAGCCTCAGATTGGCAAACTTTTGCCATTCATCTCCCGGCATCTTACCCAAAAGAGACCCTTTGCCATAAACGACTTCATCATGAGAAAGAGGGAGGATAAAATTTTCAGAAAACGAATACCATATGCTGAATGTCAACTGGTTGTGATGATGTTTACGATAAACCGGGTCCTTCCCAATATACTCGAGTGTGTCATGCATCCAGCCCATGTTCCATTTCATTCCAAAACCGAGACCGCCTAAATAAACCGGGCGCGTCACTATGGGCCAAGCGGTGGATTCCTCGGCGATGGTCTGGACATCGGGGAAAAACTCATACACAGCTTCATTCAACCTCTTTAAAAATGAGATGGCTTCGATATTCTCCCTGCCTCCGTACTCGTTCGGGATCCACTCCCCTTCTTTTCTCGAATAATCCAAGTACAACATGGACGCCACCGCATCCAGGCGGAGACCATCGACATGATACTTGTCCAGCCAAAAGAGGGCGTTGCTGGTCAAAAAATTGCGCACTTCATTCCGTCCATAGTTAAAGATGTCGCTTTTCCAATCCGGGTGGAAACCCTTTTTCGGGTCTTCATGCTCATAGAGGTGGGTTCCGTCAAAAAAAGCGAGTCCATGTTCGTCTGCAGGAAAATGGGATGGCACCCAATCTAGGATTACGCCTATACCGTTCTGGTGCAGCTGGTCGATGAGGTGCATAAAATCTTGTGGAGTCCCATAGCGACTTGTGGGCGCGAAATACCCCACGGTCTGGTAGCCCCACGAACCATAGAAGGGATGCTCCATCATGGGCAAAAACTCGACGTGTGTGAAACCCATGTTCTTGACATATTCCACCAAAGGAGGCGCAATCTCTCTGAAACTCAATAATCGCCCCCTATCTTTAGGGGATCTTCGCCAAGAGCCCAGATGGACCTCGTACACAGACAGGGGACCATGGAGATCATTGTGTTTCTTTCTGTTTGTCATCCACTCATTATCGCCCCAATCATAATCGAGGTCCCAGACAACGGTCGCTGTGCGGGGAGAAATTTCCCAGAAAAAACCAAAGGGATCGCCTTTGTCCACCGTGTATTTGCGGTACTTTGAGGCGATATGGAATTTGTAAAGAACACCTTTTTCCAAATCGGGAATGAATCCTTCCCAGATCCCCGAGCCATCCCACCTTATCCCCAGAGGGTGGGTTTGTGAATTCCATTCGTTGAACTCGCCAATCACAGAGACCCTTTTTGCATTGGGAGACCACAGGGCGAAATAAACACCCTTCTGTTCATCGACAGACATCCCATGGGCACCGAGCTTCTCGTACAATCGAAAGGCATTGCCCTCTTTAAAAAGATGAATATCGTAGTCAGTGAAAAGAGTGGGCCCAAGAACAACTGGACCTATCTTCGCCCCTTTTTTTTGGCCGTTTTTTGGATTTTTCGGTCTCCGGCGCATTAACAATTCTCCTTTATTCTTATATCGCCCAAAAATGACAAATTTTTCTTATCGCTTGCAGGCATCCCTAAATCCGTGATCGGATAAACACCAGTTACGTTATTGAGTGTGCCAATTGTGTGGTGGAGAAAACCGTGTGAAGGGATGGACGGGCATGGTACATCTCCCGACGGGAGATGTGAGGGAAGCCCGGAACCGAGCGAAGTTTCCTCGCTGGGGAAACTGAAAGTGTTTTCGCAATCACCAATTGGGATACTCGAATGTCGCTCATCACGGATTTAGGGATGCTTCCTTGTCGCAAGATTATAAATCTCGTCATATTTTTGGGCAGATTTTTTCCAGGAAAAATCCATCGCCATCGCTTTTTGGACCAATGCGGTCCAGGTCTTTTTGTCTTGAAATACATTGACAGCCCTTTGTGTCTCTTCCAGGAGAGCTTGAGGAGTATATGCCAAGAACTTAAAACCATTTCCCTCTCC
The DNA here is from genome assembly GCA_964540205.1 of uncultured Eubacteriales bacterium. Lineage (GTDB taxonomy): Bacteria > Acidobacteriota > Aminicenantia > Aminicenantales > Aminicenantaceae > WTAW01. Next base: position 3,152 of record CAZIMJ010000065.1, read on the forward strand.
CGTTTTAGGATCGAATTTCTGGATGGTGTCGTCCAAGCCCCCTGTGGCCCTGACGATAGGTATGGTCCCGTATTTGAGGCTGTACATCTGATTCAAACCACAGGGTTCATATTTGGATGGCATGAGAAACATGTCTGAACCGGCTTCGATCTTATGGGCCAGAACATTATCGAAAGCGATCTTCACTCCAAGACGGCCTGGATACTTCTTTCCCAGGGCTGCAAACTGTTTCTCATACTTCGCTTCCCCTGTCCCTAAAATGACTAAACAGAGGTCGCGTGTCATGAGGTCTTTTAAAGCGTCGGCCAAGATATCAAAACCCTTCTGGCCAGCCAGGCGGGAGATTATGCCGATGACAGGAAATTCATGAGGCCCCTTCAGATCGAAGGCCTTTTTTAGCTCTTCCTTACATTTTTTCTTTCCCGAAAGGTCCTTCCCATCGAAGGTCGCAGCGATATGAGGATCGGTCTTGGGATTCCAGGAAGTGTAGTCAACACCATTCAATATCCCGGAGATATCTCCCCGTCTTTCCCCGAGCACACCCTCCATGCCATATCCGTACTCTGGTGTTTGAATCTCCTGGGCGTATTTCTCACTCACAGTTGTGATGATATCGGAGAAAACGCTCCCTCCTTTCATGAAGTTCATCTTGCCATAGTATTCGAGACCCCTCATCGCAAACAGCTCCGTGGGCAACCCACTGACCTCCATCATCTCCTTTGGGAAAACTCCTTGATAGGCCAAATTGTGGATGGTGAAGACCGATTTGGCGCGGCGAAGAATAGGGTCACTCTTGTAAAGGCTCTTCATATACACGGGGATAAGACTGGTCTGCCAGTCATGACAGTGGACGATATCCGGTTGAAATCCAATCAATTTTATAAGTTCCAAGACATTCCGGCTGAAGAAGATAAACCTCTCCGGATTGTCGAAATAATCGCCTTCAGGCGTCCCATAAAGACCGCTCCGGTCAAAAAACTCATCCCGCTGGATGAAGTACAAACGGACATTCCGTCCTGTCTTGGCAGTAAAAACACCCGCTCTCAGCTGATGTCCCTTAAAAGGAACAGACAGGGCGCCTTCAAACGGCTTTATCCCAAATTTCCCCTCTTTGACTGATCTGTAGAGCGGCATAACGACATTCACCTTGTGTCCTAAAGATGCAAGTGCAGCCGGTAAAGACCCCGCTACATCAGCCAATCCACCGGTTTTAGCGAATGGGGTGACTTCCGATGCCGCGAAGAGTATACGTTTCTGTTCCATGATTCCTCCTGTTCTAGAAAATCAGATTCCATCCCACACTTTCAGCAGATAGGGTTTAAATTCCTCAAAGATCCTTGCCTGTTCCTCGACCACCTCCTCAGCCTGAGCTGAGGTCATGTCTTTTGTCCTGTTTATAAATGAAGCGACTCTTGCGTAGTAGAGAGGACGCATAAAATCGATCAGGTTTTTCCTGTCCTTCTTCCAACGGTGAAAGATCGCAGCAAAATCAAACACGATCTTGGCCCAATCTTCTGTAGGAATCAAAAAATTCTCTTTCTTTCTCTTTTTGGTCAATCCTTTGAGCATGGCAAAGCTCTGTGGATTGATGATCTTTTCCCACAACACAGAGATGTTTCTGAATCCCTCATTGAAATTGTCTATCATTCCCAACAAGTCGACGGCAAAGGCTTCGGGCTCTTTTTCGATGGGGTCCCCATAGGTCGGTATGGGTTGGCTTCCAAAAACATCCTTCCACTTTGCAACATGGCTATCCATCAACTCAAAAATAGGATAAACGACCTGCCTGAACATGGGGCCCAAGTTTTCCAGAGGATCCTTGACATCATGGATCTTCGCTCCCAAATGGGCCTGACAGATAGATTTCCCTTCAACAATGGCAGAAGTCGTCATCCAGATGTCGATCCCGAACCTCGCAATATCGGTCATCCATACCTCTTCCCCATATTTATCATAGAAATCGATCATTTTTTTAGAAAGACCGAAATCTCCGCCGATGGGCTGCCGGACACGTTTTCCGTAAAGGGCACGAGTCATGTTGTAAGCGATGTTATTCGTGATTGTGGCATCGTATTTATACCGCGAATACACGGGAGCGACAAAATCGTGTCCATGGCTAAATACAGGATCAGCCAAAGCTTTTACCCATTCGGGGGTGATGCTCCGAAGATCAGAGTCAAACAGGAGACAGGCATCGGCATCGAGAAAAGATGCGGCTTCGAATATCATGCGTAATGCCGTTCCTTTCCCAGGAATGCCCCGGTAGATGGTCACGATCTTTTCAATGTAGGGGTAGACAGTTTTTTCTTTGGCGACTTCTCTTGTATCGTCTGTGGAGCCTCCATCCGAAATGATGATGATAGCCTTTTTATGCCGGTAGTATTTGGCGATCCCTTCGCTCACTGTATCGATGACATGCTCTATCGTCGAGTCATTGTTGTAGCAGGGAATTCCAACGACAAGGTCCGTATGTTCTATTTTTTCGAGGCGTCTGTTGGCCCAGGGCCGCAATCCGGTGTGAAATTTCATGTTTAGCCTCCGAGTTGTATCCCGATAATTTTATACTTTTGACTTAAAAATTGTCTTGTGATACGTTCTAAAAAAAACACCACCATTATAACAGAACTGGCTTGTCAAGGAACATGTATCTATGCTCATTGAAAAATTACGAAAACTTCCTCTCAGAAAAAGAGTGCTCATTCTTACTCACGACAATCCCGACCCGGATGCCATCGCTTCGGCCTGGGGACTTTCCTATCTTCTCAAGAAAAAGCTCGGATTAGCTTCTACCATTGCCTACAGCGGTCTGATTGGAAGAACGGAAAACCGGGCGCTCGTCAGAGTCTTGAAGATTCCTCTCGTTAAATACGATCCCCATATATTGGAAAAAGATCCGAGCATTGTTATGGTCGACTGCCAGCCCTACACGGGTAATAACCCTCTCCCTTTTGATATCATTCCGGATGGGATCATCGACCATCATCCTCTGAGGAAAACCACAAAATACAAGAGGTGGACCCTTATCGATGAGCGTATCGGGGCAACCAGCACGATCATAACAGCCTCTTTCAAGAGACAGAAACTCTTTGTGCCAAAAAAATTAGCCACAGCCCTATTTCACGCGATACGGAGTGAGACAAAGGACTTCGGTTGGGAAGGAAGCGATCTGGACTACAATAATTATCTTTTTCTTCTTCCAAGGGTCGATTTCGGTGCACTCCATAAGATCGTTCACCCCCGGCTACCGAAGGAATACTATCAGATGATAAAAGCAGCTATCAATAAGAGCCGCGTCTTCCACTCTGTAGTCGTCTGTCCTTTAGGAAAAGTCCCATATCCTGAACTCCCTGCGGAAATTGCTGATTTCTTGATATTCAGAGAAAATATTGATCTGAGCTTAGTCATGGGCCTCTATCAAAATGACATGTATCTCAGCATAAGATCATTGCGTAGAAAAGTGAATTCTGCCAAATTGATGCGTGAGCTCATCCGGGGATATGGAACCGGAGGAGGACACGAGATCATGGCGGGAGGGAAAATTCCTGCGGTGACCTCAAATAAGCTGTCTTATATCGAGAATATTGTCATTCAGCGTCTGTTAGAGATCTTTTCTCTCTCAGAAGTCAAAGAAATGAGATTTATTCATTGATGGCAATCTCTCAGAGAAAGTCAACTCTCAATCCCCCCATCTTGCACGAAACCCTCTCACATCGACATGCACAAACGGGCCATGGGATGCTGTCTTTCTGTACCATCCCAATCCTCCTACGAACAACATATACCAAGGTCTCTCATACAAATCATCGATAACATTATAAATTAAAGCAGCATCGAGATAATTTATCCTGCCATCTTTATTAAGGTCGTCCATTACGCCGTCCCTGGGATTTTCATCAATAAATATATCCGCTGCACCTCCATACAAATGGCGACTGTATTTTACATTCCCTATCAACTGGTTATAGTAAGGAGTCCTGTATCCACTCATGACATGAAACGTATCGGCTCTGTAATCCTTTTTACTTATATGCTCTAGTATGAGTTCCAGTTTCAGAATTAATCTTTCTCTTAATACGATATATTTCGGATAGTTGCCACTTTGCTTGCAAAGGAATTGTTTCAGTTTGAAATGGGGAGAAACATATGTTTCCTCGTTCTCTCTAGTCACTTCTATAAAACCCTTTGGTAATTTATATAAGGACATATGTTTTGATGGGAAGGCGGGATAATTTCCGATCCGATATCCATTGAGATATTCTCCATTCAGCTGGTCATATGGAACCATCACAAAAACGTGAATCGTTATAGAATCTTGCGATTCCGGATAAACGAATTTAAGAGTATAGAGTCCTTTTTCTTGAGGAGATATCCAACGCCATTTATTGGGTGCGAAATCCTTGATGTTTCCATCTGAGGAATCCAACACATAATGTGTCCTCTGTTTATTGTCCAGAATTTCAAAAGTGAGCACCTCTCCAGGGAGTACAAACACACTCATTTTTATGTAGGACGAAAGTTCATCCTTAAATTTAATGGAAAAAGCAGCCTTTCCAGGGCTGTATTCATGGACTTCTCCAAAAACGAAAGAATGCCAAATAAAGATGAGACCAATAACAATACACATTTTTCTTACTGTTTTGCTTGATTTCTTCCCGGCAAATACTTCCATTTTCTATCGGAGATTTAATGTATTGGGTGATCTTTCATCTAAAGCTCTAATCAATCGTTCATCACGTTTGTATATATCATTTCGGAAATGGATCGATCCTTCATCGTCCACCCACGTCGTCCAGTAAAGCAAATGAACATCAAAAGGTTCGGGTAAGATGACCGTTTGTTCCCGGTTTGTTTTAATTGCATTTTGAATATGTTCAAAAGTCCAATTTGGATCATGCCGTAGAAGATATTCGGCAAGTTCAATCGGCTTCTCAATACGGATACATCCGGAGCTGAAAGTTCGCGCACTTTTAACAAAGAGCTCTCTCGAGGGTGTATCATGGAGATACACATTGAACTTATTAGGGAACATAAACTTCACACGCCCGAGTGCATTCAAAGGCCCGGGGTCCTGTCGAAATCTGAAAGAGAAATTTCCGGAAGAGACATTCGTCCAGTCGATGGTTTTGGGATCGATCTCCTTTGTTTCTGCACCCCACCCTTCCAACACTTTGATTTTCTGTTGGTCAAAATAATCTATATCCTTTGAGATCAAAGGAATTTTATCTTGCAGGGCGATTTTACGAGGGATATGCCAATACGGACACAGCACGAGATAAGTCATTTTATCACTGAAAACCGGGGTTCTCCGATATTTCGTTCCTACGACTACGCGCATTGTCATCACTAATCGGTTGTTCTCAAAAACATCCAGTTTAAAATCAGCGATATTGACAATTATATGGCGACGGCCCAAATCCTTTGACAGCCAGCGCCAACGTTCCATATTGACTCTAATCTGGTTCAGGCGATCTTCAACAGGAACATTCAAAGTGGCGAAAGTAGCAGCGCCAACAATTCCATCCATATCCAAACCATTTCTGTGCTGAAACTTTCTCACAGCCTCTTCTAATTCGCTATCAAACAAATCGTCGATACTTTCCATTAAAAGACTAAATTCTCCTGTCGCGATCAACCGATACTGCAATGCTCGGACCCTCTCGCCCTTATCCCCTATTTGCATCTTTGGCCCTTCCGGCACTTTTTCCCATCCCCCTTTTTTTGCGATCTCTCGATATTGAGACAGGGCATTTCGGAGTCCCGAATATCCCGGTTGGGGCGGGATTAGGTCATGCAGGGTTTTGGCGATCTGATTCGATCCGAGAGCATTTTCGAGGATTAAAGCCATATCAGTTCCTCTTCGGTTTGCAATCCATTCCGAGTCAATACTCTCAGGATTTACCCTCCCGGAGAGTAAATGTGAGCCATATATTAAAAAAGCATCCGTAAGCAGCAAATCAACATCGGCCAACATACGTGGATCAAGCGACTTCCTTTCTTTTTGCGATTGTTTAATTTTTTCTAACAGCTCATTTATGCTGTTGAGATGGTAATCCTTCGGATCTAATCCTTCCAGATCAGCCTTAAGAATGGCGTCAACACATTCTGTCACTTGGGGCTTAAGACCTTTGTCATCGACCCAGGCTCCTCTAAAGATACGACGTGTATAGAAGAGCGGGAGCACAACCGAGGAGTGAATTTTTTCATCTCTAACCTCTATCTTGGGTGGAATTCCTGCTGCTTCAACCCTATTCCTCAAGTATTCTTGAACCTGAATTGATAAAGATTGAAAAGCTAAACCTGGGAGTGAATTCAACAGAAGAGCCAAAATCAATGTTAAAACAGCAACACAATAGCCTCCGAATTTTCGCTTGATTATCATTCCTGGATCGGGCGAATGTCCGAGAAAAACTCTAGCCATCGTCCTCATCCCTTTTCTTGTGTGTCGCCAGTTTTGCATGGACGCCTCTTCGTAATGCAACAAAGGTCTTTTCAAGAAGGTTCACGCCAATTAGAATTGCGACGGTTATTATGCTCAGGAAGATCGATGCAGCATATTGTCCAAACCCGATGAGAACTCCGACGCCGGCCAGAATCCAGATCACGGCGGCAGATGTTATCCCCATGACAACTCCCTGACGGGTCAGGATCACTCCGGCACCGATAAATCCTATCCCGGTGATAATCTGGCCAACAATCCTACCTGGATCTATGTTATTGCCTTGGATCAAATGGCTCGCAGTCACAAACACATATGTCCCGAGACAGATGAGGCTACAGGTGCGTATCCCTGTAGGCTTACCCGCAAGTTGGCGCTCGAGCCCTATGATAAACCCGCAGATAATGGCCGTGACAATTCCCTCTATTCTAAGCGGCGCAATCAACCCTTGAATATCCAATTTGTTCTCCTATTTTGATCTTCTTTATCACAATTTTACTTGATTTACTCAGTATATTCCTAAGAGAGAATCAGTGTTATAACAAGTACTGCTAAAAATAGTGCCCAGAAAACAATCGCTATCCGAGTTGCCTTTCTGGCCTTTTTTGTTTCCCACCAGGTTAAAGGGCGGATCCCCTGAAGTATAAAAGTCAAAACCCCAGCTAGATTTACACATATCAAATTGACTACAAACAAGAGAAATGCCCCTAAAGCTAATTCCCAATGTCCTGCTCCTGCCAGCATTCCAAGTGCAACGAGAGGAGGTAATAGCGCAACAGCAACCATTACTCCTATCAACGCGGTAAACAATCCTGATGTAATGGAAATAGCCGCTGCACTTCCGGCTATTAAAGCGAGAACAACATCCCCTAAGCTCACTTCTGCCCTTGATATGAGTTCAGGAATCGCTATATCTACCTTAAAAAAAAATCCTATGACAATCGAAGGTATCAGTGCTGAGATAACTGCTATAACAATAACTTTTCCTGCCTTTTGGGCGAGACACATATCCCCTAGTGTTGTTGCAAAAGATAAAGCCAAATTGGGACCAAGCATAGGAGCAATCATCATGGCTCCTATGATAAAAACGACATTGTTCCTAAATATCCCTATTGACGCCACAATGGCAGAAAATACAACCATTACGACATAAATCCATGAAAGTCTGACAGTCTTTTCAATGTCCGCATAAAGCTCTTCACGACTAATCCTAATAAATTTCGAAACATTTTTTTGGGAGTCGTCTGCTTTTTCACCATCACCTTTTTGCTTTTCTTCTGATTCAGGCCTTGGAATGGATGCCTCCACAGGGAGGAGGATAATTCTGAAACCTTCGGCATGGGAAAATCGTTTTTCCAAAAAATCAAGAACTGTCTCGGAGTATTCGGTAGGAATTAGAATTTTTAAATGAAACCGGCTTTCTTCAATAGTTTCTTGCCAAATATCTATTAATTTTTGCTTTTCTAGGGATTCAACCAGTTCTTTTCTATATCTTTCGGAGAGAACGATTTCTATCAGTCGAAGAGACATTTATTACTCCTTGTTATTCATGGAGATATTTCTCCATTTTCCAACCTCGACCTTGAATCGTCAACAGGCCATGCCCAACTCATGGGCTTGAATTTCACCAAGATCTTTAAAATGAGTATATCAAATAAGCCGCATTTTTATTAATATTTCTTTGTATATTTGTGCTATCGTAGGGATGAATTTAGATTTCAAAATGGAATATAAAATGAGAAAAAGCTATGGATGTGCGGATGAATTCGTCGGGCATTACACGTGCCTTCGAACGGATAAAAAGATCGAGGTGGACGGATATCTCACAAAGGAATGCTGGTTGAAAGCACCGAAATCCCCGCGATTCGTGGATATTGTGACCGGAGTTCCTGGTTTTTTTGATACACGGATGGCAGCGCTTTGGGACGACAGGTGTGTGTACATCGCATTTTGGATAGAGGAGCCCGAGGTTAGAGCCACATTGACCGAGCGGGATTCTCCGGTATACAAGGAAAACGATGTGGAAGTCTTTATCGGAGGGGAAGACTGCTATTACGAATTTCAGATCAATGCCCTGGGAACCGTTTATGAGGTCTTCTACATCTGGCAGGATGCGTACACAAAGGGAGGCGTTTTTAACACACCCGAATTCGACCTGCTTTTGCACGACGTGGATGTCCTGGGGGGTTTTCAAGATGAGATGCGTTATGGAAAACATCCCCGGGGTCGCAGATGGGCATTTAAGGACTGGGATTTCCAGGAGATGAAAAGTGCCGTGCGGGTGGATGGGACCATCAACGACAGCAGTAATGTTGACAAAGGCTGGACCTTAGAGCTGGCCTTTCCATGGGAGGGGATGAAAACTCTGGCTGGAGGACGGTCGTTGCCGCCCGAGGACGGAGATATCTGGAGGTTCGACTTTTCCCGTTTTGAAGCATTAACACACAGTGGTGTGAAGGTCGAGCCCTCACAATGGATCATAATCCAATGCCATTTATTTTCTCCCCGGATGGGATTTTTGATATCTTTGAGTGCTGACAAATCAGTTTGACTGATTGTCACCAATTGCCGTCTTTGAGATACTGATTTATAGCTTTGGCAGCCTTTTTCCCTGCGCCCATGGCGAGAATCACAGTGGCTACACCAGTGACAATGTCTCCGCCGGCGAAGACGCCCTTTTTCGATGTCTTTCCTGTTTCTTCATCCGCCACAATATTGCCCCATTTGCTCAATTCCAAATCTGGCGTAGTAGCCGTCAACAGTGGATTGGGACCCTGACCGATCGCAACCACAAACATATCCACGGCTATCATATGTTCACTGCCTTCGATAGGGACAGGTCGCCGTCTACCTGATTCATCGGGCTCTGTGAGTTTCATCTTGAGGCATTCGATCCCCTGAACCCAGCCTTTGTCATCCCCATGGATGCGGACGGGATTCGTAAGAAGATGAGGCTGGACACCCTCCTCAAAGGCGTTTTCGATCTCCTCATCACGGGCGGGCATTTCCTCGCGGGACCGGCGATATATCAAGTAGACATTCTCCGCACCAAGACGCAGTGCTGTTCTTGCAGAATCCATGGCCACGTTCCCCCCGCCGATCACGGCAATATTCCGCCCAAGGTGTACGGGTGTGTTGTACTCTGGAAATAAGTAGGCCTTCATCAGGTTTACCCGGGTGAGAAATTCATTGGCGGAATAAACACCATTGAGATTTTCCCCGGGAATATTCAGAAAATACGGCAAGCCCGCTCCAGTTCCGATGAAAACCGCATCAAATCCATCCTCGAGAAGACCGTCTATTGTCTTTGCTTTGCCAACCACGTAGCTGACTTTAATCTCGGCGCCTAACTTTTCGATGTAATCGCTCTCCCGCTGGACGATCCGTTTGGGCAACCGAAACTCAGGAATCCCGTAAACAAGGACACCTCCAGGTGAATGCAGCGCCTCAAAAACCGTGACGGCATGCCCCAACTTTGACAATTCTCCGGCTACGGTTAATCCTGCAGGCCCCGCGCCGATGACCGCAACCTTCCTGCCTGTGGGTTTTGGTTTCTTGGGTACCCGAACCTCCCCTTGTTCGAATTCATAATCAGCCACAAATCTCTCCAGCCGGCCGATGGCCACAGGGTCCTTCTTCTTCCCAAGAATACACTTGATCTCACACTGCTCCTCTTGAGGACACACCCGGCCGCAGACAGCGGGAAGGCTGTTTTTTTCCTTGATCTTATGAATGGCGCCGATAAAATCTCCCTCTTTGATCAGTCCGATAAAAGCGGGGATATCAATATCTACTGGACACCCTTCCACACAGGAGGGCTTCTTGCACTGGAGGCATCGGGAAGCCTCTCGCAAAGCCTGTTCCTTACTGTATCCTAGAGCCACCTCATCGAAATTCTTTATCCTGAGCTTCGGGTCTTGCTTGGGCATGGGTTCTCGTTTGTTGGCTCGTTTCAGGTTTTTCTCTGCATCCTGGAGCTTACACGCATGATCCCACATAGCCCGGTGTTCCTCCCGGATATACATCTCCGACCTCTGCATGAGCTCGTCATAATCGACCAAATGCCCGTCAAATTCCGGCCCATCCACACAGACGAATTTTGTCTCTCCGCCTATGTTGATCCTACATCCCCCACACATTCCCGTGCCGTCTACCATGAGTGAATTAAGGCTCACGATGGTTTTTATCTTATCGGGTCTTGTTGTTTCTGCCACAGCTCGCATCATGACGGCAGGCCCGATGGCCACAACGAGATCGATCTCTCTTCCCTCATCCAAGAGTCTCTTGAGCTCATCTGTCACAAATCCGTGATGTCCTTCTGTTCCGTCATCAGTCGTGATGAACAACTCGTCGCTTATGGTCCTCATCTCATCTTCCAGGATGAGCATGTTCTTGGTTCTCGCACCTATGATGGAGATGATTTTATTTCCGGCCTCCCTGAAAGCTTTTGTGATGGGATAAACAGGTGCCACACCAACCCCGCCTCCGATACAGACCACAGTCCCCACTTTGTTGATTTCGGTGGGCTTTCCCAACGGCCCGACGACATCTAGAAAAACACTCCCGACTTCCAAAGCATCCATTTTTTGTGTTGCAGTTCCAACGACCTGTACGATCAATGTAATTGTCTTCTCTTCAGGATCACAATCTGCCACAGTCAGAGGCACCCTTTCGGCGTAGTCATCCGTCCGCACAACGACAAACTGTCCCGCTTGGACAGCGTCTGCCACAACCGGGGTGAATATTTTAAAACACACGATCGAAGGAGC
>CAZIMJ010000066.1:0-3123 GCA_964540205.1 uncultured Eubacteriales bacterium
AATATTGCAGATATCTGCAAGCTCTGGCACAGCTCCGTACAATTCTCCGGGTGTGAAGGCAGGAATGACGGCTCCGGTCCGGTAATCCAAACGCGAGGCGATCGTCCCCCCCGTCCCAAAGAGCTTGACATTCGGTTTGTCATCCGAATAGGGAAATTCCTTTTCGGGGATTTGGTATTTGGCTTTTTTGTAGCCGAGCTCTTTAATATTTTTGATAGTATCGATGCTGATCCCGATGTTATATCCTGTTTTAAACTTCAAAACGAGATGCCTGTCATCGTCGTTCTCAGCCCTGGGGAGGATCGTCCCCTCAAATACACCCCGGGTTGTGTCTATTCGGACTTTGCCCCAGACCCTGACGTTGTTCGTCTTCAAAACTTCCAAAGCACGTCCTCTATAGCCTTGAAATATATCCTCAGTCATTTTTTACTTCTCTTTGTTTTTTATTTAGGACTCTGTTCATCTTCTCCATGTCTTTCTTCAACTCAGCCAAGGGAACATTCCCCAAAGCTGAATTACTTAATTCTCCCATGATCCAACGGACCTCGGCCTTCTCATCTCTTGATGTTTTAATTTCCTTGAATTTGTGCATAAGAAAAGGGACTTTATCCAAAATGTCCTTTTTGGAGACTTTTTTGAACTTGATCGTGCTGAGCACAGAATCATAATCCATATTTGGGTATTGATAAACGACGGGTATCATTTTTTTTGCTAGGACAAAATCGAGACCCATATTTTTGAGGAACTTCAGCAATTCATATATCTTATCATAGAAGAAATCTTGAGATCGAGAGTATTGACCCTCCCAGTGTTTTAAAGTGTGCCCGAAAAGGCTACCTGTCAACTTGGGATCTATTCCCAACTCATTGACAATCCTCTCGATGATCGGCACCAGGTTGGTCTTCAAGATATAATGGTATGTGTCCTGAGGAATTCCCCAATTTTGGAGCTGTTCTAATCTCACACTGACATCGACAGGCAGCTTTTTTTCAATCTCCCGGATGTTTTCATCTTCAAGAGGGATGGGTGCAGAGTCCGTATCCGGGTACATCCGGTCAGGGCCAGGGAGCACTCTTTCAAAGATCGTGGTCCCATCTTCAAATGATTTTCGGCTTTCTCTGGGAACTCCCTCAAACGCCAGCTGGCATCTTTCCTCGATGGCCTCCAGAGCTGTTGGGATATCATCAGCAGGACCCCAGACAAATATTTGGGCATCGTCGGCGTTTCCGTCGAGAGCCTGTTTAACCTTATCAAGCCAACTATAAGGCACCACCTCATTTATCTGTTCAGAGTGGATGAGATGGGGTCTTTCGATACACGCGATCACTTTGATTCGCTCGCTGATCTCATCGGCAAATATCTTTCCCGGCTGCGTAAAATGGGACAGAATCTCCTTAAATCCGGCCAGGTTCACACCAACCAATTTGTATCTAATGGTTCTGGCATGCGCAAAAGGCGCATAATCCATATCAAAGTCAGCAAAATTCATTTCTTTACTTTGTGTTTTCCAATTCTTACTATTCTTTATTCTCTTGTTCAGAAGTTCCCGGATATGCAGTAAAGCCCACTGTCTGAATGCCTCATTGTGTGTGAGCTCTGGAATCCACTTATTGTGGGAGACGCCTTTTATTTCGACCCTGGACCCACCTCTGCAGCTGCAATTGACGTCCTCCCTTCCCGATCCTATCCCCGTCAAAACCTTTCCGGTGCTCCTGTTCAAGAAACGTATATACTCCGCTCCTTCCCTCACCTCATCCGGATTCACAAAATCGGGATAAGTGACAATCTCGATGAGTGGCATTCCCAGTCTGTCGGTTTGGTAAGTCCGCACATGGCCGACATCAGAGACTTCGCGGCAGGAATCTTCCTCCACACTCAGTTGGATCAAACGGATTTTTTTGTTTTTTAGCGGGATCTCCCCCTCCACACCTAAGATGGCCGTACGCTGAAAACCTGTGGGGATGCTCCCGTCTAGATACTGTTTTCGGATGATATGGATCTCACCGACAATGTTTAACTTGCACAATAGAGATATTTCAAGAGCGATCTCTATAGCCTCCCTGTTGATCGGAAAAGGTGGAGTGTCGTCGATATCATATGTGCATGCTGTTTCATTCTTGATCCTGTAGATGATGGTTTTTCTTGTTTTAAACTCCATCAATGCGGTGCCGTCATACTCTCCCAGCTCACTCAAGGTTGGTCGCATATGACGGATAATCTCCGCATCATAATCATCGAACGTGTTATAGATTCCAGCTGGACAGCTGCAAAAAAGCTTCTTTTTAGTCTTGAGCTGTTGATGGACTTCTAAACCGGCCATAAATCCGATACGGTCATAATCGGCTTGGGTCGCTTCCTTTCTTGAAACATACCCGATAGCTTTCTTGCTGTTTTTATAATTAATGACCGGGTCAAAAGTTGCTTTCATGTTCGTCCCTGCTTACATCTCAACGTACAACATCTTTCCACAATGAATACGAAGACACTATTTATAAAACGATTCCTTTAGGTTTGTCAAAGTCTTATCGATGGGACGATCAGGCATGCTTCCATCAAGAATTAGACTATTTATGATTGACTGCATCCTGAAATGTGATATAGACTGTATTTTCCTCAATCATGACATCATGAAATTTAACCTGTTTATCCTTGATTCCAATATATCAGAATTTCTTAATAATCACCTTGGTTCTGTTTGTCAACCTGTCCATGCGCCCCAAGCGAATTCTCAATATCCCAAAAGGGAGACTTCTATAAAAGGAAGAATATTATGAGACTCAAACATTTGATCATTTTAGCCTTAGTGCTTCTAATTTTTAGCATTCCGCATTCAGGCGTGAGCCAAATACCCAAGTTCCCCAAAACACCTTTATCTCAGAAAACGATTGATTTACTGGTCAATGAGATTTCGGGACAGGTCATCTACAACAATGAAGTTATCCTGTGTGGAGCTCCATGGATCAGGGAGAGGAACGAATTTTCAGACACATTCTATGAATCTCAGAAGATCTATGACCTAACGAAAAGTTATGGGATAGAGACAGTCCGTTTGGATAGATTTCCGAGCGACAGTAAAACCAACTATGCGTTCGAGGGTGAGTTCTGGATTGAGAAGCCTAAAAA
>CAZIMJ010000067.1:0-7542 GCA_964540205.1 uncultured Eubacteriales bacterium
CAACTCTTCTCTGAGTTTGTGGTTTTCATTTTTTCCGATCATTAGGATATTGACCAACTCCTTCAATTTCTTCTTAGGTTCTGCCAGAGTTTCGCCATCCTGGTATAGTCTAAGCTCACTTGCCAAATAAAAAATCAACGTGCGACTGGCTAAGCAATCTGTACCATCGAGTTCGATCCAAATCCTTTCCTTATCATCTACCTTTACGATCATTATCTGTTTCATTTTTTCTCCAATATTTAATTTGACAGGGAGGGTCTGAGAGAACCCTCCCCACCTATGAATATTGAGCATCCCTGCAGATGCTTTTTATTGTTCAGCCACAGAGACCAGATAAATATTATCTCGTCCTAGCGTTGCGGGAACGGCCTCTTCCAATCGTTTCTCTAATTGAGAGAGAAGCCGATTGATTGCATCAGCCGTATCGGATTCCTGCACTATTGAAATTGTGACCTCATACACCTTTTGAGTTGCCATTTCTATCTCCTATTTCTAATCCTCAAAATCTTGAATCCAAATCTTTGCCCCATCGAGTTCCAGGGTACCTACGGTCTTTTTAATTTGGACCAAAGCCCTCCTGATCAACTCATCTTGCTTTGCAAAAGTTGGTTTTACCGGATCTATGATTTCAAATCTGATCCGCTTGTATTTTGTTCTGTGCTCTGGCGCATTTGCCATGGTTTATTTCTCCTGTTCAGATTTGATAAACTTTTTTAACAACAGTTCGGGTGAATCCTTCACGCCACCTATCCTAGATTCTTTGTGATACTGCTTAAATCTCACTCTTTGCTCTTCAGTCAAATTGTTCACGGACACCTTCTTTTTCTCCATCAGGCTGAGGGCGTCGGAAATCTTTTTAAAGAATTCATAGGACTCTCCAGTCTCATTGTAGCCAGCTAAAATCTGATCAATTTTTTTAAAAACTTCATCTCGAGTTTTTAACATCTCTTTTCTCCAAAATCATTTTAGGGGAGAGCTTTTTTGTTGCCCACCCCATTTTAAAAATTACAAAATATTAGTGCACGCAGGCCCCTTTGATCCCGATGGGATTACGCTCAGGGCCTGCGCTGAGTTTAATAGAATCTTAAGCATACGCTTAGACTCCACCAAATAAAAAAGAAGAAGTGGCCACGCCAAAGCAGTAAAAACGTAGCCAATATTTATTTAAAATTGTCAACACAAAAATTTCCTTATTTCTTCTTTTTAGGGATGGGAACACCGAGATCCTTTAAAACAGCTACTAAACGTGCCTTTTCAGCTTTCCGACCTGCCTTCCAACCGTCATTGTACTTTTGCATATCTTTCTCTGTTTCTTTATCTTCCAATTTAAAAGCTTCGGATAACAGGATAAGTGCTGTCGCCATAAACGACTTTTCCTGTCTCTCTGTCAGGTCTGTTCTCTTTAGGTGCCCAATTATGTCCTCCACCTTGTCCAGTTGTGCCTCATAAACGAGCAGGGTGTAACCCTCAGCTGGCCAAAACCTCTCTTTGTCTTCCTTATCTCTATGCGGCTTTATAATTCCAATAAGTTCTGTTAAGACCCCTTGGAAGTCTCTAAGACGTTCAAGTACATTGTTTCTTTCCTCTTTACCCATATTATATCCTCCATAATATTATTTGTGAGCGACACTTAGCTCAGTATTCTCACTATATTTATCACCATGCCTGACATTGGTTTCTCAGAAAAAAGAATTTTTGAGGAACCGTAATTTTGCAGAGCCAGAAGGAAAATCTTTTTTCCTGAGGCGAGAGCAAAATGCAGGTTCCTGATTCGCGTATTCCGAAGCCGTAGGCTGAGGTAGCGAATCAGGTTAAAGGGGCAGGAAAGCTAGGCATTATTAAACTGGCAAAATCATTTAGATAAACTATTGGCATCCGCAAAAAGAGAGACTAAGAGCGAGTTTAAATTCCGTTTGGTTTTAACTTCCTCAAAATAAATATTCCTTGTCGGCTAAAGCCTCCAAAGAAATTAATTTTGCGGAAAGCCTGCGGCTCCTGATTTGGATGTTTTCCTCATTCTTCGGAAAACTTCTTCAAATCCTACGCCTTGTCTTCCAACCATTATTTTCTTGTTCCAAAACCCTCGTTTCCGTTCGTACGTGTCTTAAATACACCCCTCTTTATAATAAGTAGATTTCTCACATGGTGGTTTTTAAAAACACTATTGGTTGGCGTGTAACTATCAGAAAATAAATAGATAAAAAGGACCTATTTTTTCTTGATTTCTTTGGTCGTTTTGCCAAGGCTGACCGACCCTGGATCCTGCATTAAGTCATGTCCGCCCATCACGATTTCTAATGCTTCATTAAAACTTATGCCTTGATCTTCTGCCAGTGTTATCGCTTCTCTTTTCAAATTTGCCGCAAAATCCTGTTCGGCCACTATTCTTTTGTGAGCCTTTTCCCTGCGAGCCACATCTTCTAAACTCTTTTTCGCAACCTCTTTCGCAATTTCAGTTACCAAATGACTTTGCCCGAGTGAAGGCATTTGTGTTTTGATTAACTCTCGTTTTTCACGCTCAAAATAAACCTCAGATTGATATAACAGGAGACTCAGGATTTGTCTTGCCAGGTTCCATATACCTGTTATTTTCCTGAACAGTTTTCTTGCATTTATACCTTTAATAAACTCGGCTTTTGATTCTTCTTTCACGATCTGTTGCCGCATGTATCGCAGGTTTGGTTTCCGGATCTGGATCTTCCCATCCACTTCCTCAGCGCCATAGTGGATGATCTCTCTGGTTTCCTTTAATGTGGTGTGGCCAGTTTTATGATCAAATTCTGTGTTAACTTTTTTGCCAGTTTCTGTATCAACCCAAATGTCTTTTACTTCAACATCCTCAAAGCCTTCAAATAATTTCTTAAACTCTTCTTCCTCTTTTTCAATTCCCTCATTAAACTTATCTTCCCCTCGGAGGAGAGTGCCAATATAATTTTCACTGAGGCCAGTGATCTTACTTAACTCTCCGTTGGATAATTGTTTTTTTAGCTCCCTCGTTTTACCCAATTTAGTATAAGCAGGAATGATTGTTTGTTTCCACAAGCCTTCAGTGTCGAGCGGTATTTCTTCCCGCTTGGTTACGGTTATCTCCTTGCCGTCCTGAATCTCTCTCACCTCTTTTTCTATAATGGCTTTGTTGTCCTTAATCCCCACAACTTTTTCTTTTGGAGTTTTGTTAAGGATGTCTGAAAAACTATCATCATCTTCACTTAAAATTCTAGTCTCCTCATAGGACAGTTTTTTCCACTCACTGATCAAAATATTTCTGCGGACCTTATCTAGTTCCTCATGGCTTGGGAACTCAATATTTTGACCTGCGAAAAGGTTTGTCAGGTACACAAACACTTTTTCATCCTTAACAGATGCCCACAGGAGATATAGTAAAAGAGCCTGATGGTTTGGTTTCCCATCTTCTAATAATTTCTGTTTTTTCAGCCAATCAAAAATTTCGACACTGTCCAATCCTGATCGTTTTTCACCTCTACTTCCTTCTCTATATCTTAGTTTTTTGTAAAGGTACTCAGCCTCTTGGATTGCTTCGCATTTCAGATTAAATAATATTTCCTGTTCGGACTCTTTTGGAGGTTGTTCGATCTCTAATCTCTCACCATCCAAACCTCTAAAATGATCGGCATCTTCCAATTTGCCAGTGTCAATATCCAATTCAAATAGAAGATCATCAAGAGCGAGTGGAAGGAAGATTTTGTCCCCTCCTAACCCTAACCAAACTGTCCTGGCAACTCCAACTCCCCACGCCTTTATCTCTTTAATTACTTCGCCTTAAGAGTTAATCAATTTATCTCCCTCGGCTGAGAGATTTCTCAGAAAAATATCTGTGCATTTGTCCTCAAACTCTTCCCAGGTATAGCCACGCGAATAGGTATCCCTGCCGATCATCGCAAGTTTCACTCCCCTTTCAAACTCTTTCCAGAGTTTGGTTTTTTTCTCATCATTTGTCATCATTATCCTCCACAAATTATATGCTAATCCCTTTGCCTCACTGATGAATTGTTCAATGCCCCCTTAAAACGCCCTAATTCTGATGCATCAGATTTAGCGCAATTTTATTATACATATATTATAGCATACCTAGGCAGAAAAATCAAGCAAAAAGGTGACTTAAGTTGTTTTAAAAGAACACCTTAGGCATTGACATCTGAGGTTCGCGGCATTAGTTTCCGTTATATAAATCCTATATAAGGAGGTTATAATGATCGAACTAAGTAAGGAAGAAAAAATCCGGCATTTTGAAGAGGGTCTTTATGATATTGAGACCTTGCGAGAAAAGATTGTCGAGACACTGGATGAGATCAAGTTCTATGTTGATGAAATTTCAGGAATGTCAAATCCCAGCATAAGGAGCAGGGTTGAGGCATATTGGTACACTGCAATCCTTAATATGCTAAATAAACCTGAGCGTTCCATTGAATACACCTTAAGTGATACAATTAACGAAATCAGCGAAGAAATATTATCCTTAAGAGAAACTGAGATTGAGAAGAAATAATGGCTAGAAGGGCAAAGGTTAAAGATGGGAAGGTGCTTTTTAGCGTTCAGCTGCTTAAAAATGATTATGATAAACTAAACGAATTATCAATTGTAGAAGACAGATCAAAAAGGGACATTATCCGCAAAGCACTCGAGCTGTACTATAAAAGGAGAATGAGATGACAAAGAGACGGTTTAAGGATTTCAAAATAGATTGGCTCATCCAACCTGTCAAAAAGGGATTGAAAAAATTCCGCAATCCCACCATGGAAGAGCTAATACATGCCAACCCAGATGAAGCGGCATACCTTTTGTTTAAAACTTACTACGATTTGGCTGAAAAGCCGTTCTCAAAAGAAGATGCAAAGGAACTCAGAATCAATATGAATTTGTTTGCCAGAAAGCTATACGAATTGCATCTGAGGCGTGTCGATGGGGTGGAGGAGAAATGAGTGCAGAAAAGGCAATTGGCTACATCCGGGTTTCAACCAAAGACCAGGAGAAACAGTCACCTGAGAGCCAGCATAAACGTTTAAAGAATTATTTTGAGCAAAAAGCATGGCAGTTTAGAAGAGAGCATTTGAGGGAAGTGGATATTGAATTAGACGATCAAGTGACAGGTTATAAAGTAAAGCGGGATGATCCTAAGCTCCCTGAGTATGAGGTAGAAGGCATTTTCACTGAGTCCGAATCAGGATGGCAACCTGATAGTCGAGATGTCTTCGAGGACATGATACGGTATGTGCGAGATAATTCTGATGTGAAACACATTGTCTTTGTTAGGGTAAATAGACTAGGTAGAAATTTTGAGGACTATGTAGATTTGAAAAAGGCGTTGAGAAAAGCAAATCCTGAGGTACACTTACATTTTATTAAAGAAAAGTTAGTATTCCAGCCATTAAAAAATGAGGATTTTCGGTTGGAGGAGAGGCTGGAGGAAGTAATCAAACGTAGTAAAGCTGAGTCAGGAGAGAAAAGTGAGGTAGTGAAAGAAGCTCGTAAAGACAGGTTTGAGCTTGGCCGGGTCACTTATAAAATGCCCTATGGATATTTAAATAAAAGGGAACCTAATCCTCCTCACACTCCTTATGTTGTAATTGATCCTGAAGCGGCTGAAGTAGTGAAGAAGATTTTTGGCATGATGGCCTCAGGCAAATACACGCTCCTGACCTTGACAAAAAAACTAGATGAGCTTGGATACCAAAAGAGAACATACAGCAGGAAGACTGATACATATGAACAGCAACCCTTCGCTAAAGGCTACCTTGATTATATGCTTCATAATGACAGTTATTTGGGAAAAGTGAAACATCATGGCGGTAGAAATCCTATTAAAGGCACTGAGGCAATAATCGATCAGAAGACGTTTGAGCAAGTGTTGAAAGTGCTGAAAAAACACGCCAAGCCAAGGCTTGAGGGTAGGGTTCAGGGAAAGTACTTCAGCCCATTAGCAAGGCTTGCTGAGTGTCATTTCTGCGGTTGCTCTATTACCACAGATCCACAGCGAAAAGAAGACGGTTCATATTGGGTTTATCTGAGATGTACTAACGGAAAAATCCATAGAGACATCAACTGGTATGAGAGAAAGTATAAACAGAAACTCTGCCCCCAACCCTATAATACTGAGAAATGGGTATTGGAAAATATTAACAGCGAAGTTGATAAAATGTGGATTAATGATGACATTCTGGCATGGTTGGAGAACGAGTTGCTTAACACTAAAGAGTCCGATAAAGAAAAAGGAATTGGAGTTAGGAAAAGCCTCGAAGAGAAACTGGCAAAAGTGAATAAGCGCAAAAAAGGTTTGATAATGATGAAAGCCGATGGCGAGTTAACCAAAGAGGAATACCTAGATGCAAAGAGTGAAGTTGAGCGTGAGATAAAAGCCCTTGAACAACAGATCGAAGATGTAAATGAATCCACCGTCGATATTGAGGGCCAAGTCGAAATTATTATCAACACAATGATTGATCTTAGGGAACATTGGCACAAGCTCTCGATCTCTGAGAAAGCCGAGATCCTTCAGATAATGACGAAGAAGATTGTGCTAGGTAAAGATGGAGATGATAAGAAGGAAAGGCAAGCAATCCGTATCGAGTGGGAGAAACCTTGGGATATGTTTACTCAATTCGACATAAATTCTATAGATGATAATTGGTACGCCCGGACAGATTCGAACTGTCGACCTACTGATTCGTAGTCAGAGCTTCCAGCCTCTCCTTCGCGTCCTCAACTTCAGCTATCCCGGGATCAGCATTCTTACAGGGCAAGCGATAATAAGCTCCAATAGAAAATTATTTCCCTGTGCTGATCAATTTACCCTTTATCGATTATCTCAAGGTTAAATCTCTTTTTCAGCTTCATCCCAGCAGCACCGAGAATAATTCTGATAGCCTGAGCGGTTCTTCCATGTTTTCCGATAACCTTGCCTATATCTTCCGGAGCAACTGTTAATTCTAGGATCGAGGTCTGTTCTCCGTCTAATTGGGAAACCTGCACCTTGTCCGGATTGTCCACTAATGATTTGGCAATCAATTCTACAAGTTTTTTCACTCTAACCTCCTTTAAACCTTAAATTGCTTTTTTCAATCGAGATCATGGACTGTAATCATTTCTTTCTTCTTCCCCGACGGGAAGGGATCGTTAGTTGTAATAAAAGCTTACTTTTCTCGCCCTTTCTTGGTGGTCTCTTTTTCTGTTCGCTCCTTTTCATCCTGGTTTTTCTTATAAAATTTTCAAACTTTTCTTTCCCGTTGTGAGAAACACCCATTATATCCTCCCTTTGCAGAATTAACCTCAAAACAGCCAGCATTTTTCTCTCTCACTGATAATATCCTTTTCCTTCCCCCTTAATCGTCTTCCCCAATGAAGTATTAAACCAGTTTTGCTGTCTTTTTTCAATTTCGGGAAGCCAAAACTATTGGATCACTGGCCCTGTATCCCAGTCAGCCTCATGGCATCCTCCACCTTCTCTTCCAAATATTTCACTGCTTTATCCGTCAGGGAAACCAAGTCCGAATCTCCAGAACCTACTATGACTCTTCTAGTCTTCTG
>CAZIMJ010000068.1:0-18875 GCA_964540205.1 uncultured Eubacteriales bacterium
CCCATAGTCAATGCCATCAGCGACAAGTCGCTGGCGCTGCGTCCGGACGGAACACTCGGTCTGCAAATGCTGGCCGTGGTGCTTCTAGTGGGGACGGGTGCCGGCCTCTACCCAGCTCTCCACCTGTCCGGATTCCGGCCCACGCGGGTGATCGGGCGCTCTTCGACCTCCCGCGCGGGCAGTCCCCTCTTTCGCAAAATTCTGGTGGTGGTCCAGTTCGCGGTCTCCATCCTGCTGATCATCTCCTCGGTAGTAGTGCTGCGGCAGTCCGATTTCATGCGCAGCCAGGACTGGGGAATCAACACCGAGTATGTGGTTAACATGGCATTGCGCGGGGGGATTCGCAGAAACTACTGGGCAATCAGGGAGGAGCTGCTCCGTCTGCCCCACATCGCTGGGATTTGCATCACCAATGGGTCGCTCAACAAGCGTTTCGCCACGGACGAGGCGGACTGGGAGGGGCGCAATCCGGGACAGAAGCTCAGCATGGCCATTCACGCCGTGGATGACGAGTATGACGATGTGTTCGGCATCGAAATGGCGCAAGGACGCTTTTTCTCGCAGGATTTTTCCACAGACGCCGAGGAAGCGGTTGTGCTCAACCAGACGGCCGTGCGGCAAATGGGGATAGAGGACCCGATCGGTAAACGATTCGACTGCCCGCTGCCTTTCGATCCCGATCGCAAGGGCCGGATCGTGGGTGTGATGAAGGATTTTCACTTCAGGTCACTTCACGAGCCGATCTCACCCTTGATCCTGGTGATCGCCCCGGGGTGGATCACCGACCTCTACATCCGGCTGGACGGTGTAGATCTGCCCGGAACCATGGCCGCGATCGAAAAGATCATCAAAATCCGTGCTCCGGACTCTCCCTTCGACTACCGCTTTATGGACGAGGAAATCGACGACCTCTACCGCTCGGAAGTCAGAATAGGAGCCTTGGTGCGGGCCGGGACGGCTTTGGCGGTGCTGATCGCCAGCTTGGGGCTTTTCGGGCTGGCCTCCTTCATGGCCGAGCAACGCACCAAAGAGATCGGGATCCGCAAGGTACTGGGTTCGTCAACGGGCGCGATCGTGTCTCTGCTCACTAAGGACTTCCTGCTGTGGGTGGGGATCTCCAACCTAATCGCCTGGCCAGTCGCATGGTGGGTGATGAGCAACTGGCTTCGGAACTTTGCCTACCGGGTGCCGCTGACGATATGGCCGTTTGTGCTGTCCGGCGCGGCCGCCCTGGTGACCGCCTGGCTGACCGTAAGCTGGCAGTCCCTCCGCGCCGCTACCTCCGATCCCGTCAAAGCCCTCCGTTACGAATAAGTGGGGACACACAAGGGCTTAGCACTCCTCTTGCCCCTAGATTCCAGACATGTGTATATATCACATCGTTGTTCGCACATCCTTATGCCCTAATAACTCCTGCGCTGTTCTGATAATATAACCGTCTTTAAATCAGAGTCGTCATGAGGAAAAGACTCTCTCATGCAAACTGCTCTAGTTCGCGTATTAAAGGAGTTATGCTGAAATGTCTCAGGAAGGTTCTAAGTTCGGTACCTAGAGGGACCCCAACTCCTTTCCTTTTTCCTGAATCCCAATGAGGCTATTCTCCAGAATTAAACCGTCGTATTCCTTAAGTCTTCTCCGGCCTCATATTCATGAGGACTACGCCCGATTATCAGCGAAACAGGAATTTAAAAAGGGCTTTCTCCATAGCGGCGGGCTGCTCGATCCAGGGCCAGTGGCCGCAGCGATCTAGCCACACGAGGCGGCTACCCTTGAGAAGCTTTTGGTTCTCCAGTGTCACAGATTCGGGCATGGGATCCTGGCGGCCGTGTAGAATCAACGTGGGGATATCCACTTCTAATTGGGGAGGCTAATTGGGGACGGGCCACACTATCTTACTGAAATTACTAAAGATATGTTTAATTTTCCTATGGATTTCCGGCTTAGAACGGCATTTTTGACCCCAAATCCTTTGATCTAAGGGCTAGAGACAAGTTTATTCTAATATCCTCTCCTGTTAAACGACAAAACAAATACACATGTGAGAAGGAACAGCAATGGCTAGAAGCAATGAATTATCTGACTCAAAATTTCGTATTTGTGTTGTCTTATATTTCTGGCTATGGCTGCTCATCCTCCCTCTCCCTTCATCGGCGAAGTTCTCGCTTAAGCCAGAAAAAGTGACAGGTGTCTATTTCCCGTCAAATTGTCTTTGTGGGCGGAGTTTTGAAGGGATTGTTCACTACATGGAAGCCGCAGAATTAAATATGGCTGTGCTGCATGCCAAAGATCCAAACGGACGGCTGTTTTGGAAATCAGGAAATAGCACGGCGGTGAATATAGGAGCTTCCACCCGCAATGGAACTCTCGAAAAAGCGGTACACATCCTCAAACAAAAAGGCATATGGACCGTTGCCAAACTGGATGTGTTTCAGGATAGCCTTTTAGTCACAAATCATCCCGAAATGGGAGTCGTGGACTCCAAAACGGGAGAATTGTGGGCTGATAGGAAAGGTCTCCACTGGGCCAACCCCTATGACCGAAGAGTGTGGGAATACACGATCGCCCTCTGTCTGGAGCTTATAGACATCGGGATCGATGAGATCCAATTCGATTATGTTCGCTTCCCCAGTGATGGAGACTTATCTGCGATCAAATATCCGATCATCCTGGAAGGCACATCACATGCAGAGTGTATCGGGAGATTTCTCGCCTATGCGAATTCACAGCTCAAACCTCTGGGCACAACCATATCCGTTGATATTTTTGGTTTGATCGCGTGGAAGGCTGAGGATTTCGGCGTAGGCCAAGTTCTGGAGAAGATCGCTCCGCATGTGGACGTACTCTGCCCGATGCTCTATCCTTCACATTTTCCGGACAATTTCTTAAGCCTTAAAAATCCAGGCCAGTACCCGTACAAGATCATGAAATTAAGCCTTGAAGAGATGAAGAAGCGGACGAATAAAGATATCCGGCCCTGGATACAGGGCTTTTGGTACACACCCAAGGAGATCAATGCTCAGCTCCAGGGTGCTAATGATAGCGGCATTCAGAATTGGACAGTGTGGAATCCGACCGGCCGATACGCCCAAACGTTTAGTGCTCTTGAGGATAGCATGGGCATTCAATTTCCCGAGCCAGAGTTCTATCCGACACTCAAAGAACTAAGAGACCGGGAAGACCTGGTGACGCAGGGCCGTGCGAAGATCATCAACCACACGAACTACCGCAATGGCTACTCGATCATCTCACTTGACGAATCGGTCGATGGTGGGCCGAACGAATACGCAACAATCATAGACGTCTTATCCACACTGGATGAGAGCATCATCGATCGGATCCTGATAAACCGTGGCCTTGTTGTCACCCACTGGACCAACCACTACACAAAGGCAGAACACATCACAAACCTTATCATCCAAGACCTCGACACCGATCCGCGCCGCATGCGCCCCACTCCCATCTACATCGATTGGGAGGGAGAAAGTATTTTTAAAAAAACGGTCCCATCAGAAAGATTAGAGCGTTACCTAAGTCACATAGAGAATCTGAAATCAGTCATAGCTGGATCGCAACATTAAAGCCACTCCATAAAAAATCACCTCATTTGACAAACGCTCTGGAAATATTTATATAAAGAGTACTCGGTAAGGAGGTGTGGGGCAACAAAATCAAAACTTATCTCCCATTTCTTCACAGAGCAAAGGAAAATGAAAAGCACATTAATGAAAACTAAGTCATGTGAGGACTGCCCATTTTTCGAGCGAATCAGGTCCCCTGTGGACACTCATTACAATTGTCGATACTACAATAAAGGCTCATATTCAATGGAAGATAAGAAGTTCTGCAAAGTGGAATGTATTTTTGTGACTGAGAACGACTGAAGAACATGAAAATAGAGGACTATGCTTTCGGAAGCATTAAGATAGACGGTGAGGTTTTTCACAACGATTTATGGATAATAGACGGGAGTATTAAAAAGAGGGACAAAAGTATCGCCAAGAGCAAATTCGGCACATCCCACAGGATATCGAGGAAAGAGTTAAAAAGAGTAATGACATCAACAACAAGAAGGATCATTATAGGTTCCGGAAATTCAGGTTTAGTATCTCTGACGAATAACGCACAAAAATATTTAGAGGAACAAGGAATTGAAGTGGAAATGTTTAAGACCGGGGAGCTTATCCAAAAAAACATTGAGATCAGAAAAACTGATGCTGGAATAATCCACTTGACGTGTTAGGTAACAATTATTTTTTCTGAATGAGTTCGATACAGCCCAATAACGCTTCAAATCGATCGAAATCGTCAGAGAATTTTCATTTTCATCCAGCCTGAGGTGTTGAAAAAATTCGCAACTACACTTCCGGGAGGGACTAATTGATCGCAGGCCGCACGAGTTTCGTCATCGAGTTCCATATCTAATACAGGCAAGAAGTCTTCCAGCTGTTCCATGGTGCGCGGGCCGATGAGCGGGGCGGTCACACCAGGCTGGTCTTTACACCACAGGATCGCGAGCTGGGCGGGTGAGATGCCGATTTTTTCAGCGATTTTTGCGAATTCATTCGCCACAGCAATTCCTCTTTCTGTTACGCGCTCTGCATAGAATCCTCCCCGATAAGCCGCCCGAGAATCATCGGGGTATTTTTTTGCGTCCTTATACCGTCCTGCCAACACGCCCATGGCTAGAGGCACCCACGCAATAATAGCGATATCATGCCTTCGACACATGGGGACGAGTTCGTTTTCGATGCGCCGGTCTAAGAGATTGTATGGAGATTGTTCGGATGCATATCGTACATAACCTTTTAATTCGCTCACCATGAGTGTCTTCATCACTGCCCAGGCAGGATGGGTCGAACATCCGATATATCTGATCTTTCCTTGCCGGACGAGGTCATCCAAGGCACGCAGCGTTTCGTCAATAGCGATACTCGGCCAATGCCGATGGATCTGGTAGAGGTCGATTAGTCAGTTTGGAACCTCTTGAGGGAGCCTTCACAAGCTCTGATGATGTTTAGGCGGCTGTTTCCATGTTCATTGATGCCTGTGCTGGGCACAAACTTGTCGAGGCTCAGTCCGGGGCGGCTCTTTCCAAAATCGACTTTTGGGGCGAGGAGAACCTGATGGCGTCTTTTGTTGGCCTTGAGTGCACGGCCGATTATTCGCTCCCCTTCGCCTTCGGCATAAACATCGCCCGTATCCAGAAGATCGATGCCTGCATGAAGAGCCCGGTCGAGCATGCGCACACACTCTTCTTCGGGGGTAGGATCAGCAAAATTATCCGTGCCAAAGCACAAGCAAGACACTTTCACTCCTGTTCGGCCCAAATTTCTGTATTCCATTTTCTCCTCCCAAAAAGACATTCTGATATATCTACGAACAAAAAGCTTAACTATAGATATAGAGGAAGATTCGTCATTTGACACGGGTTGTGATTATTCACCCCCAAAATTAGAAAAAATCACCCTCACAATCACCTTTAAAGGCGATTTACTCACTTAACAAAATCTTTCAAAGTAGATGTCTTCGACAGAAATTTCTCTGGAGGTTGCTGTGGAGAACAAGCGTAAGGAAAAACGATTTGAAGAACACAACAAAGTCGTAATTCAGTTTGCGCTTGAAAGTCATGAAGCAAACAACAGCATTGGGGTAAAGGCAATCACACGCGACATTTCCTTGGGGGGGGCAAGAATTCTTGCCCCTAAATCATATTCTGTTGATACTGTGATGCGTATCGAGATAAGCTTATCGAAATCAGGGCAAATCATAAAACTCGACGGAATCGTGAGGTGGTCGAAACTGTCGCCCGATGAAGAAACCTATGAGCTCGGTGTAGAATTTTTACATAAGATTTCAAAATCCGTTTTGTCCCTCATCCGGCACCTATACGGAGGGGGTCAGGATATTCCGTCCACTATATCTTAGAGCTCCCCTTTTATACCCAAAAAGCTTTTTCTAAGACCATATTTCTCCTCAAAATCAAACCTTATTCCTTTATAATGAATAAGATAGTGTGGCCCGTCCCCATTTTCATTTTATTTTTTTATTGAAGTTTCGAGCTGAATCTGAGACACTTATTCACAATGGAAAATTTGATAGCCCAATAATCGAGGAGGGACGAGTGAATAAGCCTATTCCCAAATCCTACTTAGGTATTGTAGTCGTTCTCGGGTCTGTGTGGGGCCTTTCAGAGGCTGCTCTGGGCATGGGACTGCGGAGCTGTGCGGCTTTTGTGTCCGGTTCGATCATGACAGGAGTTGCACTCTTTTTTATGGCTGCAGGTTGGGTAGTATCGAAAAGAGTTATCGGCGTCTTTCTTATGGTGTTGATCGCGGCATTCTTTAAAATGTTCGATGCGCTGCTCCTGTCGCTACCCCTTAAACACGGCGCAATCGGAAATCCTATTTTTGCCTTTGTCATGGAAGCCATCGCATTTGTCGTTATTATCTCAATACTCAAGGAAAAGATGACCAAGAAACCTGGTGGACAAGCCCTGCTCGGTGGACTGGCTGCAGTTTTAGCCGTAAATCTATTTCCATTAGTCAAATTCGCTACAGGAGTCCCGGCGTGTGTGGTTGCGGGGACTGGTTATCCACTCTCGCTCTTTTACATCCACTTTGCAGTACTGACATCTTTAGTGACCGCTCCTCTGGGATTTTGGGTCGGAGCAAAAATGGAGGCCTTTGAGATTCGATTGACTGAAACCCAGCCGCTGAAAAAACTCAACGCCATCTTCTCCCCTGCCGCATTGATCCTATGCATGGTCATCATCACGCTCTTACGGCTGACATGAAGACCTGATTCTTATTCCCATCCAAAACTCAAAAGGAGGACGGAATGGAAAACATTATACGCTTTAAGCTTAACGGACAGGAGAAAAGTCTAACTCTAAACCGGCAACGGATGCTCCTCTGGGTTTTGCGCACGGACTACAACCTGACAGGAACCAAATATGGATGCGGAGAAGGCTATTGCGGAGCCTGTACCGTACTGGTCAACAATGAGGCTGTTAGGTCCTGCCAATTCTCCGCTGAAGACTTAGATGGGAAAGAAGTCCTCACGATAGAGGGTCTATCCAAGAACGGTAAGCTTCATCCTTTGCAGGAAGCCTTTGCCAAACATGACGCCCTCCAGTGCGGATTCTGTACCCCTGGGATGATACTCAATGCCTACAGCTTGCTCCTGAAAAATCCCAATCCCGGCACTAAAGATATCATCAACGGGATGGAAGAGAACCTGTGCCGCTGCGGAGCTCACACACGAATCGTCCAAGCCATCCAGACCGCGGCAAAAGAGATGAAGGGAGGTTCGCGGCAATGAAAAAAGACGACTCCTGGGATATCAACTTCAATGATCTTATTGAACAGGATCTTTCTGATAGTAATTCGGGTATGTCCCTAAAGCGGCGTGAGTTTCTAAAACTTATGGGAGGCGGAATAGTCATCCTGTTCACTGTGGGAGATCCTCTCAATCTAGAGGCACAACGCCGGAGACGCCCGCCTCTTCCAGACGATCTAAATGCATTCCTCCGGATCGGCGAGGACGGTCGCGTCAGCTGTTTTACGGGGAAGATCGAGATGGGGCAAGGAGTGATTACCTCTCTTGCCCAGATGCTTGCGGACGAACTCGATGTGGCTCTTGATTCTGTGGATATGGTGATGGGAGACACAGACCTTTGCCCCTGGGACATGGGAACATTTGGATCTATGACTACACGATTTTTCGGACCGCCTTTGCGAGATGCAGCAGCCGAAGCTAAAGCCGTGCTCAAAGAACTGGCTGCAGAACACCTAAAAATCGAGCAAGACGATCTGATTACAAAGGATGGAATCGTCTATGCCAAAGATCAAGAACAAAAAAAAGTCTCCTACGCCAAGTTAACTCAGGGTAAAAAAATCGCCCGGCTGTTGAAGCAAAAAGCTGTGTTGGAAACACCGGCCGACTTTACTGTTGTTGGTCAACCCGAGTTAAGAAGGGATGCTGTCGAAAAGGTCACGGGAAAAGCAAAGTTTTCCGGAGATGTTCGCGAACCCGGCATGCTTTACGCTCGACTGCTAAGACCTCCTGCTCATGGATCCCAGCTGATCAGCGTGGACACTTCTGGAGCAAAAAGAATCAAAGGGACCCTGGTTATCGAAAACGAAGACCTCATCGCTGTTTTACACGAAGACCCGGAGATGGCAGAGCTGGCATTCAAGGAGATAAAATCCCAATTTAAAACCCCGGAAGCCACCGTGGATGACAAGACTATTTTCGATCACCTTCTTAGAGTGGCGCCTGAAGGAGAAACTGTCGCTCATGGCGGCGATATTCCGACTGGGAAAAAACTGGCAACACAATCTGTAGACACAACGTATTTAGATGGTTACAAAGCGCATGCCCCCATCGAAACCCATACTGCAGTGGCCAAGATGGAAAACGACAAGATGACGATATGGGCATCCACACAAACGCCTTTCCCATTGAAGGATCAAGTTGCAGAGACTTTGGGATTCGCGCCTGAAAAAGTACGGGTCATTCCACCCTTTGTCGGTGGAGGGTTCGGAGGGAAAACCAGTAATCAGCAGGCCATCGAAGCCGCAAAGCTCGCTAAGATTACAGGAAAGCCGGTCCTCGTGGCATGGACTCGGGCCGAGGAGTTTTTCTATGACACCTTTCGTCCTGCTGCAGTAGTGAAAATCAGCGCAGGCATATCGGACTCCGGCCAAATCACATTTTGGGACTATGGCGTGTATTTTGCAGGCACGCGGGGCGCAGAACACTTCTATGATATCCCCCACCACAACACAGTCGCCTACAATTCCAGTTGGCAGGGAGCACCCGGGTCCCATCCTTTTAGCACAGGCGCTTGGCGCGCTCCATCTAACAACACCAACACCTTTGCCAGAGAATCCCAGATGGAAATCCTGGCTATGATGGCCGGGATGGATACACTCGAATTCCGCATGAAGAATCTCAAAGACAAAAGGATGCGTCGTGTCCTCCAAGCTGCTGCCAAACAATTCGGGTGGACTCCGGCCAAGCCTCCCAGCGGACGCGGATATGGCATTGCGTGCGGCATCGATGCAGGAACGTATGTGGCACACATAGTGGAAGTTGCCGTGGATAAGAAAACAGGAGAAGTTCAAGTCAAACGAGTTGTCTGTGCCCAAGACATGGGGCTCTCCATTAATCCTGAAGGAGCCAAAATCCAGATGGAAGGCTGTATCACGATGGGATTGGGCTATGCCCTG
This sequence comes from uncultured Eubacteriales bacterium, assembly GCA_964540205.1. Lineage (GTDB taxonomy): Bacteria > Acidobacteriota > Aminicenantia > Aminicenantales > Aminicenantaceae > WTAW01. Next base: position 9,234 of record CAZIMJ010000068.1, read on the forward strand.
AAGGAAGACATTCGCTTCAAGGGCGGCGAGATATTCGACCTGAACTTCGACACATACGAAATACCGAGGTTTTCCTGGCTTCCCAAGATTGAAACGGTTTTGATTGAAGACAGAAATGCGGCTCCTCAGGGCGGTGGTGAGCCCGCCATCATCTGTATGGGAGGGGTTATCGCCAATGCAATCTTCGATGCCTGCGGTGCCCGCATGCTCCAGCAGCCGATGATACCCGAGCGTATACTTGAAGCGATGCCATAGGTGTCAGTATTTTGAAATATGGGCTATAAATTTTCTACACCCATAAGCTAAGTACGAATCAAGTTCTGTCTGGACAGAGGTGGTGCTCCCGTGCTCAATATTTTAAAGCCTCAATTTTCACCCCAAAAAACTCCTTCTAAGACCATATTTCACCCCAAAAACAAATCCTAATCCTTTATAATGAATAAGATAGCGTGGCCCGTCCCCATTTTCTATTTTCTTACTGGACGAAGGTATCGGAGTGTGTTAATTTATCCTCTCTTTGAATTTCTCGGACTCTTAAAAACACATCGAGGAATTGAGGAGGGAAAACGTTGACAGCAAAAATCATTGATGGAGAAGCCGTAGCATCCAAGATCAGAGAACAGGTCAAGACCGATGTGGAAGAGATGGTGAAAACCCATGGCTTTCCACCAGGATTGGCCACTGTATTGGTTGGAGATAATCCTGCGTCGCGTCAGTATGTACGCATGAAACAGAACCGATGTAAAAAAGTAGGGATTGTTTCATTCGAGCATACTTTACCCGCTGAAACCGGCCAAGAAGAAGTCGAACAATTAGTGCGGGAACTTGGAGCAGACCCAAAGGTTCATGGCATACTGGTGCAGCTTCCCCTCCCCGACCATCTCGACGAAGAGGCGGTGCTCAATGCCATCCCATTGCACAAAGACATCGACGGGTTCCACCCTGTGAACATAGGGCGATTGGCCATGAAAGGCCGGAAACCTCTCTTTATCCCCTGTACGCCGGCTGGAGTCATACGATTGCTGGAGGAAGCGGGCGCCGAATTCGATGGAGCCGAAGCGGTGGTTCTAGGCCGAAGCAATATCGTGGGGATGCCAGCCGCCATGCTGCTCATCCACCGTAATGCCACTGTCACTGTGTGTCACAGCCGAACGAAGGACCTACCTGGTGTCTGCCGGCGTGCTGACATCCTGGTGGCTGCTGTCGGACGGCCTCAGATGGTCAAGGCCGAATGGGTCAAACCCGGTGCTTTTGTGATCGACGTAGGCAGCAACAGGATTGATGATCCCGAATCAGAGAAAGGTTACCGCTGGGTGGGAGATGTGGACTTTGACGATGTCAAAGAAGTTGCGGGCGCCATCACACCATCCCCTGGAGGTGTTGGCCCCATGACCATAGCCGGGCTCCTGCAGAACACACTGCGCGCTGCTAAACTGGCCATTGAACGTGGTGAAGTACCCCAATAAATTTTAATACAGGGAGGGCTATTTAGTCTTGGATGGATTTTTCTTTTGGGACTTTTCTACAAGATCTTGGAGTGTTGTCTCAGAAAAATAATCTCTAAGAAGATCGGTCGCCTTTTTCCAGACTTCATACGTTGCGCATCTGGGCATGCGGTCGCAATGATCCAGGTCATCGACACAATCCACAAGCGCGATGGGCCCTTCTAAAGCCTCGATGATCTCGATCAGTTTGAGCTTGGAAGGAGGTTGAGTCAGAATGTATCCTCCACCTGCGCCCCTGATGCTCTTGACGAGTTTACTGAGTTTCAATGGAATAATGATCTGTTCTAAATATCTTATGGAGATCTCTTCTTCTTTAGAGACATTCTTGAGGATCACAGCTTCTTGACCAGCGTTATAATGCATCGCCAGATTTAACATCAACCGCGTCCCATACCGGCCTTTTGTTGAAAGCTTCATCATCCCAAACTCCTTATTTCACATGAATTAATCAAAAAACAGGTTCATTTTTCTTAAACACATCGGCATTAAGGCAAACATCAGAACTCTCTCGGGAGAGCTAATAAAACTACAATTCCGCCAAACTCCATAGAAATTGTAGTGTATCTAATTATTATGGATTAATTCTTCTCAATGTCAAGGAATTTATAGGATTCCTTTTAATAATATCGCAAGGCTCACTGTGTTTTGGGTGCAAACAACTGAAGGGCTTCGAGTATAGAGATAACTCCTAGATCCACATTGCCCTTTTTGAACTCTTCCTTGGCCTCAGCTATTTTCCCCTTCATAATTGCAGCCACAGGAACAATCTCACCACTCTCTGTGGATTGATCTGTATCAACTGGCTGTTTGATGAGGTTGAGGGCTTTAGAGACATATCCAACAGCATCGGAAAAATTTCCTGTTGTAAAATGTTCTTTTGCTGAGGAGACATTGCCCACAAATCCTTCCGGCCATTGGTCCAGAGGTTTGACCAGAAGAATTGAATGTCAAAATAATCATCTTGTTAAGCTTAATAGAATTATTTTGCTAATATATCCAGGCTTTACTACAATAACAACATATCTGAATTATTCATAAAAAATGTTGATACTCCGTTCAGCAAAAACAATCTCAATAATATATTATATTCTTCCAGTAAATCATCTTGGCATTTCCGTTTTCCAAACGTTTTCTATTAATAATCGACATTTTTTACCTTTCAGGCGAGCCGATCTTACCGCGTCTGTTTCGTCACAGCCCACTCGCAGTAGTCATCTACAGCTTCTTGGGCCGCTTCCTCACAGCCACGGCAACCTAGACTCGTGAATAATCCAGGTTAATTGAATTGGGAATGAGAGAAGGGAAAAATCCGCTATCTGTATTGAGCTTTATCTTCTTACTCATCCTCATCGCTTTGCCTTTCCACTGCAAGAAATCATCAACGGCTCCAGAGGTGGAAGTTCCGGAACGGGAACAAACGTCCATAACGATTGTGTGCAGTCCAGGTTCTGGAGGAACGAATACAAATTTTACTGTTGCCATATCCATCAACAATGCCGACCGGGAAATAAAAGTATTCGGACTCGAGGTGACATTTGATGCCGACAAATTTCAGTTTCGCCGCATCGAAGAGGGAAACCTCACAGAGAGCTGGGCAGCAGTAGATGGGAATGAAATTAGCAGAGGAACTTTGAGGGTGGGAGGCTTTATGGGCTCAGGGAATCCCATCGTACAAGGAACCTCAGGTAACATTGCCGAGGTGAAACTCAAGGTGATCGGCAGCGACTTCAATGATGGACAGCAAAGCCAGATATGTATTGAAAATTATACAGATGATATCGCCGACCTGACACCTCATCCATCATGTATGAATTTCACCTTAAGAAAGTAACGCCATTAAAGAGAATTCAAATACAATTTAAAGGGGTTTACCATGAAATTAGGTGTTATTCGACTTGGTTTTACGGCATGTATCCTCTGGGGCGGCCTTGTATTTTTCGTCGCACTCGCCAATCTGGTTCTGACCGGATATGGGGAGGCATTCTTAAAGGTCATTGATTCCATCTATCCCGGATATCACATGGGACAATGGGGATTTGTTGGAGTTATTGTTGCCACTTTGTATGCGGCTCTAGATGGGTTTGTTGTCGGAATCATTTTTGCCTGGCTCTACAATCTATTCGGAAAAAGAAAAAAAGAATAGGATCAGTGGTAACCGGCTTTAGATAAGTCGTTTACTGATTGGAATGGATTCGGAGGTGACAAATATTTGGCTAAAAATTTATAGATCTTGAGCCTGATCTCTTTGGCTTGCTTTGTGTCCAACCGGTCAAAACTGTGTCCCCCCGGGACATCTTGGAAAATCTCATACTCGAATTTTTTCCCTGCGGCTTTCAGAGATTTGATAAGATGTTCGACTTCCAGGACATTCACATCCGCATCGTTTGTGTTTGTATGGATAAGGAGTGGAGTTTGGAGCTTCTCGGCATGCCAAGCAGGTGACCTGCGTCTGTACTCCTCCACATCCTCATAGGCTGTTTTGCCTATATGATAATCAGCCGAATAAAGATCCCTATAGGATTGCGTTTTATAACCCATCCGGGCAATCAGATCGCTGACAGGTACCCCTGCAAAGGCCACCTTGTAGCTCTCCGGATGGTCAAAAACATTGAACAACGCGTGGAGTCCGCCATGACTCCATCCCATTATCCCCACACGGTCCTTATCGAGATAGTCATAATTCTCAAGCATATGGATGCAGCTGGCATAAGTGTCTTCAACCTCGAGTCCTCCATAATCAATATCCTGGTACATGGATTCACCATAACCCGTGCTACCTCGATATTCAGGTGCGACAATGACATAACCTTGAGCCACCAGTTCTCTCACAATATACGTGTGGTATGTACTGAAATCGCTATGGACACCGCCATGGGGTAAAACCATAAGCGGGTATTTTTTACTGCGGTCGATGTTCTTCGGGATGAATATATAAGTATAAAACTTAAGTGGATTGCCCGCACCCTGAGCTGTTGGATTGGGCTCCTTCCAACGCGGGGGACCAACGATCCGGACCTTGTCCACATAAGCGACATCCCCAACTCTCTGGAACCAGAGGACATCGTCTATCGTCTTCTGGAGCTGGTCGATCTCATGCCTGATAGACTCAAACTGCTGACGCAGGTACTTGAGCTCCGAGCTGTCGTCATCTGCTGAACTCCCTGTGAATCCAGGATTAACCATTCCAAAAAATAAGGCTAATACAAATAACACACCCGGGACAAATTTCTGACTTCTTAGATACATGAAAATCTCCTCCTTACTTTTTATGGATCTCCCAAAAATTTGCAGAATTTAATAATAACACTTCAATTAGATTCTCACAACTACGGAATTGACCCTTATAGTGCAGATAAATAAAGGATCATCTGACCCTTTTATGATAAAAAAATCACCCCAAAAGGCGATTGTGTTTTGGCGGGACTCTCATCTACAATATGACAGAAATCGGTCTTAATCAATGAGAGAGTTCTTGCGAATGGAAAGAAATAAGCCAAATAAAGGAGAAAGTCATGGCACTTAATAAAGAGCAAGAAGAAATATACAATAAGGCGATGAATGAGGCGAAAAAAGAGCTGGATGGTGTAGATACGAAGATGCAAGAGGAGATCCAACAGGCCAGACAAAAATTGGCTGAGCTCCAGGAATCGAAAAAGCATTATCGTCAGATCTATGAAGGGACAGCTTTGTTGTTAGGCATCGAGGTCGAACCCGAAGAGGAATCCGAGCTCTCACAAGCAGAACAGACGACTGAAGAGAAAGAAGGCGAAGAAGAGTCTGATAAAGCAGAGACTGCCCAAACTCAATCTACATAGCATCCTCTTTAATACCAGCTTTCTCACAATTTTGTCTCCCGCAGCTAAATTTCCTCCTAACTAATCCTGAATTTTCTAAAAATCTTTATTTCCTCTTTTCTATCCTGGATTATTCACGAGTTGAGGCCAACCCACCCCACCCTAACATCAAGGTTGAGGCAGTGGCCCACGAAGCTGTAGTGAACTACCGCGAGTGGGCGCCAACGAAGGCTTTGTAGTGAGATCGACGGGTAGGTTGGGTCGGCGCCCTAAGGGTAAAGAATGCCGACATAAAAAGAAATAAATGTATGGAGAATGTGATTAAAGTCCGGCTTCAGCAAGTCTAAGGTAAATGGCACATATGAAAAGAGACTGTTAATAGTGTAGGCATAATTTATGAATAATTCAGGATGATATTGCTTTAGTGCTAAGGAATTGCTACCCTAGAAACCTGAAATTCAGCCTGAACAGCCCACAAGGATTGAGGAGATATCATGAAGAAAGTCGGTCTTTGGATCCTGGCATTCCTCTTAACCATATCTGCCGCTGTGTATCAACGGAGGACTGGCCCCACCTATGCCCTGCTCGGCAAATCCATTGTGGACAGCACAGAGATCTCTTATAGGCTTCCGCGGAACCATGAGATCGGGCCAAACTGCGAAATCAGCGTTAAGGTCCCAAATAAAGATATCGAAGGCTATTTATTATACAAAAGATATCCGACAGATGATGATTGGGAGAAGATCCCGATGTCAAGACAAGAGGATCTTCTTTCTGCAAACCTTCCTCAGCAACCTTCATCCGGAAAACTGGCCTACAGAGTGTATCTTTCCCGCCAAAACGAGGAAATATCCTTAACTGGGGCTGAATCTGTCATCATTCGTTTCAAGGATTATGTACCCCGCACTATCCTTTTTCCCCATATCATTGTCATGTTTCTAGCCATGCTTTTCTCAACAAGAACCGGCCTTGAAGCACTGGATAAGAATAGCAATCCCCGGAAACTTGTCATCTGGACTACAGGCCTCTTGTTTGTGGGTGGGATGATCTTGGGACCGCTGGTTCAGAAATACGCTTTTGGAGCATTGTGGACCGGATTCCCCTTTGGGTATGACCTGACAGACAACAAGACCCTCATCGCTTTTTTAGGTTGGGTCGCGGCACTGATCGCCGACCGCAAGGGCAAACCAGCGAGGGTTTGGGTGTTGGGCGCCTCAATCCTGTTATTTGTCGTCTATCTCATCCCACACAGTTTGCTCGGTTCTCAGTTGGATTACTCCAAACTCAAGCCGCCAACACAATAAATATCAAACTCGGGCTGACCCGGATCATTTAAGCGAAATCATTGACTCAAACAGTTGAGTCTTTTTCCTAATTAAAACAGTTGATATTTCCTATAGATATTATACAATATATAGAGAATCAAATTTTTTAATTGACAAGCTAGAAATATCGAAACAATCAAAATAGAGGAAAAAGCGATGAGGAAAAATTTTATCACTGCCGGGATTTCCGGTTTGACAAACCCTGTAAAATCACATATTTAATGAAATATCGATGTATTCATTTAATGTCAGTTGAGACAAGTCCAATCGGAGGCGAGTGCGATGAGGATGAATAATCTTACTGTGGTGTTATTCATTCTTGTTGTCTGTGGCAGTGTTTTTCTCTATCAGTGCGGATCCGACAGCCCCAGTGAACCCAGCACACCAGAACCAGACACGATTATTTCAGATCCATCCTTTTCCCAACACATCCAGCCTATCTTCAACAATAATTGTGCTTTATCTCTCTGTCATGTTAGTGGGAATATTACAGAACTCGACCTGTCTCAGGGCGTGGCCTATAGCAGTATCGTCAACGTCGATTCCAGACAAGATCGATCCTATAAGATCGTCCTTCCCGGTAATTCCACAGACAGCTGGCTTGTGATAAAGATTGAGGGCCGACAGACTTTAGGTTTGAGGATGCCTCCCAGCGCCGATCCACAGAGTGATGTCAGGATCCAGAACATTAAAAATTGGGTGGACCGGGGTGCAAAAGACAATTGATCTCCCTATATATTCACTGGAGAATTGATGATGAATAATCGAATAAACAAAACTGCTCCGATACTCTTCGTGTGTGTTGTTATTGCTTTCTCTTTGGGTTTAAAGAGGCCTGTCCATTCCACAGACTTCACAGCACAAGTCTCGAAGATCTTTGCCCTGAATTCCTATGGATTACCCACAGCACAGTACCTCCCCGGTGGAGACCTTCGTTTGAGCGAAAATGATTTTCGCTTTGGCTTCAGCATTTTCCGCTTATTCTGATCCTTCTATTTATTTGAGGCGGAAGGCAACCGTTATTGTAAAGATCACGGGAGTTGGCTTGCCTTTCAAGATAAGAGGTTCATATTTCCATTGTCGCACGGCATCCGCAGCGGCTTCATTCAGGATGGAGCTTTCACTTTTAAGTATTTTTACTCGAACGACTTCTCCTTTTTCATCGGTCATGATTTCGAGGATGACAACTCCCTGAATTCCCTCCGCTCTTGCCTCTTCGGGATAGACAGGATCCACCTTTTTAATGAGTTTTGGCGGTGCTATTTGATCTTTGGCTCGAACTGCCCCTATGGTCATATCGTCGATGTCTTCAATTTTGTCCTCATCTCCATTGAGCTTAAAGCCTACCGTCACTGTAAAAACAGCAGGTACAGGTTTTCCATCCACGATCAGCGGTTCGTACACCCACTGTCTAACGGCATCAATTGCCGGCTTATTCAAGAGAGGTGTTTTGCTCCTGTAAATCATAACACGTTCCACACGTCCATACACATCTGTCCTCACTCCCAGAATGACAACACCTTCTACTTTTGCCTTTCTTGCCTCTTCGGGATATACAGGGTCAATCCTCTTCAGCAATTTCAACTTGGGAGGTTTGATATCGCCCACGACCTTAACGGCACCCTTCTCGAATTCTTTGATCTTTTCCTTGGTTTGTTTGACCTCTGCTGGTGGCGGTGGCGGAAGCGGCGGTGGTGGCGGAGGAGAAACAGATGTATCTTGAGTTCCTGGTGGCGGTGGTGGCGGAGGCGGCGGCGGAACGAGCGTGCCCTGAACAGCAGTGACGTGGAACGAAAGAAAATAGGGATTTCCTTCCTTGTCCTCAAATCCAAAAACAGCGATATTCTTTTCGGGGAGGATGATCTCTGTATCCATCAAACTGGTTCTCTCTTCTCCCTTTTGTTCCATGATCTCGATCTTGAATTGATGGCTGCGGTCTATCTGCATTTCTTTAGACACGGCCATGTGCTCTTTATAAACAGGAGCAAGAACCATTATGAACTGCTGGCCGTTCAGACGAAACATATGCGCTAATTTTCCTTTTTTTGCCTTCCAGGTTATATCGTATTCTGTGATGAGACGAACGTCTCTCAGATTAAAGACCTTCTTGATCTGGCTTTGCTCTTCTGCCAATAAAAAACGGGAGGGGATGTTCGCAGTCACTGTGGGTTGCAGGTAAGATGAGGTGACAAACTCAGGCGGTTTGGTCCTTCCATCCTTTGAGCCCTCGAAAAACCTCATTTTCAAATCGATCGAACTCTGTGCATATAGCACGGACAAAAAGCCTCCTAACAATAGAATCCATGCAAAAAACAGCCTTTTCATTTTCATGATCACTCTCCTGAGATAATTTTTTGTGCCCAAACAATGATCATATGTGAATCTTGAGGTTGAAAAACATATGCCTGCGCAGGCTCATTCTCGATCCGTATATAATTTATGCGAAAATGCCCGTTGAGACTTTCTTCGACTTGGATTCTTCGGAATTGAGGCGACAAAACCAGCCAAATCGTAGCAGCAACAAGCACCAACACAACGGCTATTCCATAAGCCCAACCCCAACGAGGGCTAAAAATATGGGGTTTATTTCTCTTCTCCTCTCTCACTTTTTCCTCAAAGCCGTCCCACAGGGACTCTGTATCCACACACTGGCTCTCCTGTATCGTTATTCCTTGAACAGCCTCTCGGCTGACGAGTGTTTTCTGACAGTTAGGACATCTCTCTATGTGAAATCGGATGAGATAATCCTGCCATTTCTTCAATGGTATGAGGGAGAACGCACACCCAAAAATTTTACAGCGAGACATTTTCTTCCTCCAATAATGTTTTGATTTTTCTTCTCGCCTTAAACAGATGGACCCTGGCTGTGCTAGGAGAACATCTCAACACGCTAGCAATCTCATCGCTTGTGTATCCCTCATTCGCCCAGAGACAGACCGATATCCTCTCTTTTGGATTCAATTTCTGGAGCAATTTAGAAGAAATAAGCGGCGAAAGATCAGGATTCGAGCTTGTCGG
>CAZIMJ010000069.1:0-2442 GCA_964540205.1 uncultured Eubacteriales bacterium
CGGACAGGGTGGGATTCGAACCCACGATACTGCGTACACAGTATAGCGATTTTCGAGACCGCCGCCTTCAACCACTCGGCCACCTCTCCTACCTGCATTATTCATAAAAGCTTCTGACAATTTTCTTTCCAAAATCTCTCAAAATCTTATTGTCAGAATCTTTTACCCTACGGGCGAGCCAATCTTACCGCATCTGCTTCGTTGCGGCCCATTCGAAGTGGACGACCACATCTTCATGGGCTGACGCCTCGCATCTGCGGCATCCTCAACTCGTGAATAATCCATCTAGTTCGTGCTTTCTTCAAAAAAAGTACGTTTAACTCTCTACCTTCTTTCTGCAAAGAAGTCTTTTAAAATCTTACCGCATTCCTCAGCTAGAATTCCAGCTTCAATTTCTACCGTGTGGTTCATCCGATCAAAAGGAAACGTCATAATAGACTCAACCGCACCTGTTTTTGGGTCGTGCGCACCGAATATCAACCGTTGGATCCTTGCCTGAAGAATCGCTCCCAAACACATGGCACACGGTTCCAGAGTCACATACAGATCACATCCGGGAATCCTGTAGTTCTTTTTTGTCCTGCACGCTTTTCTGATCGCCAGAATTTCAGCATGAGCAGTAGGATCATTCAAAGATATGGTGCCATTGTGGGCCCGGCTCAGTATTTTTTGGTCCGAAACAACAACAGCCCCAACTGGCACTTCATTATTCTCAGCAGCTCTTTTTGCCTCCAAAAGAGCCTCTCTCATGAAGGATTCGTCTGTCGTGACTTCGCTCATCAGAATCAGAGTTTACTGCTCTTGCCTCAACTTTACAACTCTGCTTAAAAATCCTTTGACAGCTGAGGAAGTATTTCCAAAATCGTGATCCTATGAAAACAAGCTGCGTTATTGAGTGTCCCAATTGTGTGGTGGAGAAAACCGTGAGAAGGGCTCTAGGCGGGCATGGTACATCTCCCTAGGGGAGATGTGGGGGAAGCCCCCAATGTCCGTTTTCATAATCATCAATTGGGACATTCGGATATCATTCATCACAGATTTAGAAATGCTCACGATAGCTGATTTATTTTTGTGCAGAGATTTATTATGATATATGTTCGACATGAAGGATGGCACAAAATGAAAGAACAGTTTGAATGCCTGGCATGTGACAAAAAATTTCCGGTGGATGTCTTTAACACATTCTGCCCGGATTGTAAGGAGCCTCTTCTCTATCACTCCCCGGAAAAAAAGAGAACGCTCCACAGGGAGCAAAATCACACCTTGGAAGTCTTTTTAGACTTTCTTCCGTTCGATAAGGTCGATCACTCCCTCTTGTTGGGAGAAGGAAACAGCCCTCTAGTGAAACTCAGGCGGATAAGCGAAGAATGTCATGTGCCTTATATGTATGTGAAGGACGAATCATTCAATCCTACAGGAAGTTTTAAGGACCGAGGAACAGCCATAGCCATTCAAAAAGCTGCTTCTTTCCATATCGATAGAATAGGTACGGTTTCGACGGGAAATATGGCGACATCCACAGCTGCCTATGGAGCCAAAGCCAAGCGAAAGACCTTTGTTTTTATCAAGGAAGACATCTCGACTGAAAAATTGCTCTCATGCGGGATATACGGCCCTGTCATGATCAAAGTGGCAGGAGATTACGGCGAGCTCACCTACAAGAGTTTTGAGATTGGGCGCAAACATGACATTTACTTCATGAATTCCGTAGACCCTTTCCGCATTGAAGGCTATAAAGTCATCGGATTGGAGATCTTTCTGCAGTTGGGTAGTCAACCGCCTGATTATATTTTTGCGCCCATGAGTTCAGGGGGGCATCTGATCGGGCTCGTAAGGGCTTATTCAGAGTTAAAACAAGAGGGATTTATCGAAAAGATGCCGACATTCATCGGTGTTCAGGCCGAAGGATGCTCGCCTATCGCTAAGGCTTTTCGTTCTGATGCATCTAGAGTCAAGCGAATCGAAAAAGCGAACACAGTAGCCCAGGCCATAACCAATCCCGATCCTCCTGGGGGGAACATGATCCTCAATATGATTAGAGAGAACAAAGGTTCCATACTGGCTGTTTCCGATACAGATATCCTTTCGACCCAGAAAATGCTGGCAGAAAAAGAAGGCATCTTTTGTCTACCGGCCTCGGCGACAACACTAGCGGGTTTCCTCCAAATGGCAAAAACAGACACATTCAAAGCTACAGATAAAGTTGTCCTGGTTGTTACCGGAACAGGAATGAAAAATCTGAAGGTCCTGGATTCCACAAAGATGAATTTCTATCACTCGTCTCTTTCTACTCTTGAGAATACGCTCCTATCCACAATTAACTAAAATCGATACGCCGTTGAATACGAGAGTTCTCTAATCCGGTCTCCCGATCAAGTCAAGGAAGAATTATTCAGGTTGAAGCTGAATTATTCACGATCCAACCCGCCCCACCCTAACATT
>CAZIMJ010000070.1:0-7558 GCA_964540205.1 uncultured Eubacteriales bacterium
ACAGGACTTCTAGCTGCAGAAACAGGACACCTCGTATTGAGTACTGTACACACATTGGATGCTCCAGAGACGATCAACAGGATCATTGCCGTATTCCCTCCGCATCAGCAACGGCAGATCAGGATTCAGCTGTCAAGCATAATGAGAGCCATCATCTCCATGCGTCTCATCCCCAGGAAGGACGGGGGCGGTCGAGTGCCGGCAGTCGAAGTGATGATCAACACGCCCTACATCCAAGAGTGCATCAATGACAGAGAGAAGACTGTGCTTATCAGGGATGCCATCTCGTCAGGTGTCTCTCAGTATGGGATGCAGACTTTTGACCAGTCTATCTATCAACTCTACAAAGAAGGATATATCTCCTATGAGCAGGGTTTGAGATACTCCTCCAGTCCTGATAACTTCAAACTCAGAGTGATGGGAATCCGATCGACCCTGGACGTGGCCATGGAAGATATGGAAAAAGAGATGAGTGAGATAAAGAGAGAGACGAAAAAAGAAGCAGTTAAACCGGAGGCTGAAGAAGAACAATAAATGAAAGCCCAGCAGATCAGGGAGGTGTTCTTAGACTTTTTCGATGATAAAGCCCACAAGATCATAAGAAGTTCCCCCCTTCTTCCTCAGGATGACCCTACAATTCTATTCACGAATGCTGGAATGAACCAATTCAAGAACGTATTCCTCGGATTGGAAAAACGGAGCTACAAAAGGGCGGCCTCTGTCCAAAAGTGTATGCGGGTGAGCGGAAAACACAATGACTTGGAACAGGTTGGGAAAACCAACAAACATCATACCTTCTTTGAAATGCTGGGAAACTTTTCCTTCGGAGATTATTTCAAGAGAGAGGCGATCGACTATGCTTGGGAACTGATTACAGAAGTCTATATGATGCCTAAAGATAGGCTCTACGCGACAGTCTACCTTGATGATAATGAAGCCTATGAATTGTGGAGGAAAAGAATCGGTATGGCCGCTGACCGGATCTTCCGCTTCGGAAAAAAAGATAATTATTGGGCCATGGGAGAGACTGGACCCTGTGGGCCTTGTTCTGAGCTCCATTATGACTTGGGTGAGAATATGGAGGAGGGGACTCCTTACAATCTGATTGAAAGAGGGAGCGATCGTTTTCTCGAGCTCTGGAATTTGGTTTTCATGCAGTTCGATCAGGATGATAAAGGATTACTCAATCCACTGCCATCACCCTCCATCGATACGGGGATGGGATTGGAGAGAGTGGCCGCTGTGCTTCAAGGGAAGACGAACAATTATGATACTGATCTCTTTCTTCCGCTGATCGAGACCATCTGTGATTTTGCAGGAAGAGAATACCCTCAAGGAGATGAGGGAGATATCGCTGCCCGAGTCATCGCAGACCATGTGCGCGCCGTGTCTTTCTTGATCGGAGACGGCATCATGCCCTCAAACGAAGGCCGAGGTTATGTGCTCCGCCGGCTTATCCGGAGAGCTTACCGTTATGGAAATTCTCTAGGATTGGAAGAGCCATTCCTTTACAAACTTGTCGGTTATGTCACAGATATCATGAAAGATGCTTATCCAGAGCTGCTCTCTTCCGTGGAATACATTTCGAAAGTTTGCCTTTCTGAAGAGAACCGATTTGGCCTGACTCTTTCCTCAGGGCTCAAGACTTTTTACCAATACATCAAAGAGCTCAAGGAGACAGGAAAGAAGGTCCTCCCGGGAGTTAAACTCTTTAAACTGTATGACACCTTTGGATTTCCCATCGACTTATCCGAAGAGTTGGCGCTTGAAAAAAATGTCTCGGTCGACCGTGAAGGCTTTGCGAAGGAGCTGGAGGAACAACGTCATCGGGCACGCCTATCCTGGAAAGGCGATGCACAAGACAAAGACAGGAAGGTCTACGAGACTATCAAGGATATCTCAGTTGAATTCGTCGGATACGATTATGTCAAAAGTGAGGAAGCCAAGGTATTGGCTATCTTGAAGGATGGAAAACTCACTCAGGAAATACTGGAAGGAGAATCGGGAGAAGTGGTTCTCGATCAAACACCCTTTTATGCGGAAGCTGGTGGTCAGGTGGGAGATACCGGAACCTTGATAAATCCCCACTTTTCCGCGCTCGTGAAAACAACGTATTTTCCCATCCCAGATATCATCACCCACAAGGTCCAAATGCTCTCTGGCGCCTTGAGAGTCGGTGACACTCTCGGGGCTTCAGTCGATCTTTCTTCACGGAATAAAATTCGAAGGAATCATACGGCCACTCATCTTCTCCATGCTTCGTTGAGACAGATCCTGGGAGATCACATCAAGCAGGCGGGATCGCTTGTTTCTTCCCAACGTTTGAGGTTCGATTTCACTCATTTTGCGTCTCTATCGAGCTCTGAAATCCGACAGATCGAAAATCGATTGAATGAAAAAATCAGAGAAAACATCGATGTGAATACAGCCATCGTTTCTCTTGAGGAAGGGATCAGCGCGGGAGCGACTGCCATTTTCGAAGAAAAGTATGGCGAAAAAGTTAGGATGGTCTCGATCGATAACTTCAGCAAGGAACTCTGTGGCGGCATCCATGTGGCAAACACGGGCGAGATCGGCATGTTTAAGATCGTATCTGAATCCAGTGTTGCCGCAGGAATGCGGAGAATCGAAGCGCTCACAGGGGAAGAAGCGCTCATAGACTACCAAGAAACTGAAGAGCTTCTCTTGGATATTCAGAAAGTTGTAAACTCTCCCAGAAAAGATATTATTCATGTGTTAGACCGGATGAAAGACTCCTTGAAAGAGAAAGATAAAGAGGCTCGCGCCCTTCGGCAAAAACTGGCCAAAAAAAGATACCAGGAAAAAGAAGATCATGTCGAGGAAGTGAAGGGTATTCGCGTTATAATACAGAGGGTGGAAGAATTGAACAAGTTGGAGCTCAGAGAATTAGCCGACTCACTCAAACAAAAGATCGGTTCCGGAATAATCATTTTGGGGGGAAAGTCCGGAGATAAGGTTTTTCTCGTCTCTGCCGTCACCAAAGATCTCATTAACCGCATCAGCGCTGTGGATATCATCCAAAAAATCGCACCTCTAGTCGGTGGAGGCGGGGGAGGCCGCCCTGATTTTGCACAAGCTGGAGGGCCTAAGGTCGACAAACTAGATCTCGCTCTGAATAAGAGCACAAAAATCCTGGAAGAGCTCGTTATTTAAAGCAGACAGTCGATCGTTCCCTATAACAGTAAAAATGTCAAAAATCACCCCTAAAGGGGATTGAATTTATTAATAAAGTTTGACATCATGGGGTGGAATCAGCTGGATATTCAATAAGGAAGATCGATCTGATGGAGAGTTTCGTCAAAAATATAGCCTGTTTTGGAGTTATCGTTCTATGCGTGATTCCTCTTTTGACGCTAGACCTCTATGCCAATTCTCAGCTGAAGACTGAATACGATAATTTGGTCTGGAGTATCGCGCATAAATACAGAGTGGAGCATACGCTGATCCACTCCATCATCCGCGCAGAATCCAATTACGATCGTTTCGCTGTATCACCTAAAGGTGCACTGGGACTGATGCAGTTGATGCCCGCCACTGCTATTCAATACGGAGTAAAAAACGTTTTTGACCCCAGAGAGAATATCGAAGGAGGAGTTAAATACCTCAAAGACCTTATTAAGCTCTACAATGGAAACACTAAGCTAGTCCTCTCCGCATACAATGCAGGGCAAGAAGCCGTTAAGAAATACAATGGCATCCCTCCATATCAGGAAACGAAAAACTACATTTCTAAAATTATGGATCGCTTTGGTTACGACAAAGACTTTATCAAAGGAAAGACCATCATCTATAAATTCTATGACAAAGACGGCAAGCTCTGGATGACAGACGACAGGGCCTTCTATCTCAAGCACAAAAACGATTCATCTTCTGAAGATTGATCGGGGATCAAGGGTATCCCTTGACAAAGATGCGTTTGTGTACGATGTCATAGGTAGCGGGCAGTTTGCCGACCTGCTCGCCATCCACTTCGATCAAGACATCTTCCTCACCCATTTCGGGGAAAGCCTCGATCTTTCTCCCCCGGATCACTGAGATTTTGGAATGCGAGAGGTGAGTTCCTGCATAGACGCGCCATGCGTTCACACAGAATTCCAAAGCTTTCATTCCCTTGATCAGAACAACATCGAATAATCCATCATCCAGCTTGGCATGGGGCGCGATCTTCATCCCTTTCCCAAAGATCCTTCCGTTGGAAACAGCACCGATCAAGTATTCGCCATCCGGAAAATCCTTACCATCGATGCGAAGTCGAACTTTCTTGTTTCTGTAATGGATAAAAGCGGCAATAGTGCATTTGAGATAGGATGACGCTTTTCGTTTTAATCTGTTCTGGTCCATTCGTTTGACGACTTCTCCGCCCAATCCAAAATCAGAGATATTCAGAAAAATCCTCTCCTGGTCTTCCCCGGAATGATCCATATACCGGATGCGTCCGATGTCGATCGAGTGCGAGGGGGCTTCAGTGATGACGTGGAGAGCATTTTTGAGACCCGGAGCGATATTCAGGCTTCGACTGAAATCGCTGCCCCTCCCGGAAGGTACGATTCCCAAGATCGTCTGTGGGTTGATGAAATTGGTCCCCTCATAGAAACCGTTGGCGATCTCGTTGACCGTTCCATCTCCTCCGATACCTACAATCAGCTCAGAGCCTTCCTTAATGGCTGCCCGGGAGATTTCTGTGGCTTGGAGTGGTTTCTCAGTGAATTCGTATTTGAATTCTTTTAGAAAGGTTTTCAGGGCTTCCTTGATCTGCCCCCATCTTTTTCCTGTACGACCCCGATCAGATTCAGGGTTAACGATCACTTGGGTCTTTAACACTACTGCCTTCCTTTGGGACGTCTATTGTAACGTTTCCCTTGGCTGGAAAAAATTTTTTCCCGAACATGGACATACCAAGGATTCCACCCAAGGCTCCCAGTATTGAGAAAACAACGGCTGCAATCAGCAGACCTAAAATGTTCATAGCCATGGATGCCTCAAATCCGCCTCCCTCTAAGAAGCTTTCCCAACCTTGGGGCATTTCGTCGGCATATTCAGAAACTTTCTCCATGATGTTCCGAGCCATTTCATCGCTCATGGCTTGGAAAGGAATACTGACAAAAAAATCTACGATCGCGGCAATGACACCTGCGAGGGCTCCCACTATCGCTCCGTCCCCCGAACTTAAAAAAACTTTTGAATCCTTTGACAGCAAATACGCAGCCAACATCGCTCCGCCGATGATCCAGAGACAGCAGAGACAGCTGATAAATGGGATCCCTGAGAGAATTCCTGCCAAACCACCGCCGATAAGTGCCGGCATGAAAAAAGATGGGCGTTCGTTAGTCATGATTCCTCCTCCGGTCGGGTACTATTCTATTGTTTTTTTATCTGATAATTCAACCTTTTTAAAAATATCCGTGACTCCGGGAATGAAGTAAAAGGGAAGGATGGTTCCCCAGATCAGACCTGTGGCCAAGCGAAGCCAATGTGGTGAAGCCCAAAGCGACACTCCATTGGCCGCTGTATCGATCACGATCGGGATGCTCATAAGGATTAGAATTTTGGCCTTGGGGAGCGACTCTGACGAGAGCCATCGGAATACCGGGAATAGACTTGTACCCAAAAAAAATCCAATGTAGATACCCAGGCATCTCGTGCATACGGCTAAAGGATTTCCGTATAGAGTCAGACATCTTGAAGGAATTTGATGGCAAGTAGGAGAAAAGACAGCATAGATCAAGTTTCCGTAAGCAGAGGATTGACTCTTTAGATAGGGTGCGGCGAAAACAGCAGCGATCCACAGGATAATTCCTATAAGGGTCAGAAAATATATGGTGCGGATCTTATTCATAAAAATAAGCTATCCGATGCCTCCATTTTTGTCAAAGCCTTCTTCCTTGAACTTTATGGCTCATCACAATAATGAGCACCTTTTGGGATAGAATCAGGTACTCATTATTGCTATGAACTAACTTTTTTATGAATAATTCATCTGGAGGAATTGACAGAGTGAGCCCCAGAGTGTAAATTAAATAGTTTTAAATAAGCATGGATTATTCAAAAAGGCCTTAACGCTCATAACAGACACAATAATTCATGAATAAACCAGGCCAACTATTCATAAGGAGGAAAACATGAAGAATCACAATGCCATCATTTATTCCATAATTGGAGTCTTTTTTCTCTTGTGTCTACAGCCAACTCTCTTCTCCCAGTCAGAAGAGGCGTCCCGCGTTTTGGAGACATATCAACAGAGCGTCGTCTCCTTCGTCTCTTTCGACAAGGAAAAAAACCAAGTTGCGCGAGGCACGGGATTTATCATCAGCCCAGAAATGATAATTACAAATTACAGTCTCATAAGCCAGGCTGAAAATGTCGAAGGAAAAGATTTCAAGGGGAAAAAAGTCAAGATCGAAGGGATCATTGGCGTAGATAAAAATTATAATATCGCGATACTCAGAGTAAAAAGCAAATCTCCTGTACTTGCGCTGGGAAATGTCATGGATGCAGGGATAGGCAATAAGGTGTTTGCTATCGGGGGGGATGAAACTGGCGCAATCCAAGTTTCCGAGGGGACTATCGAAAAATTGACCGAGTATTCACCCAATCAAAGGATCATCGAAACGACTGTTGAAGCTTTAGATCCCTTTAATGGGGCTCCCATTATCGGAATGGATGGAAAAGTTTTGGGAATGATGGTCTTCCTGGATGTTCGCACCAAGTTTTCTCTGCCGGCAAACCTCTTCCAAGGGATTTCTAAGCAAAGCAAACACACAAAGTTCAAGGATCAGACACATGAAGACTATTTTACGACATACGAAGGGGCCTACTTTGCAGGGAAGGTCTATGCAGCACTTGGAAGGAGTTCTCAAGCTGAAAAGGCGTTAAAAACCGTGTTGAAGTTCAAGCCGGATGAACTCGATGCTCATCAGAAAATCGCGATAATACAAGTTGAACAGAGAAATTACGGCTCCGCGGCATCCACTTTCACAAAGATCATCGAACTCGACCCTTCTTTGGATAGTGCACATCAAGGACTCGGCGATGTCTATCTTAAGATGAGGAAGTGGAAAGAGGCGATCCCTCCGTTAACCAAAGCTGTAGAGTTAAATCCCGATAATATGGAGTCCTATTATCTTGTAGGCACAGCCCATGAAGAATTGAAAGAATTCGATCAGGCTGCAGAAGCCTTTAAGGCTTATCTTAACAAAAATCCTGGAAATCCAGGAGATACTTACTACCACCTTGGTCTTTGCCAAATAGAGCTCAATCAGCTAGAAACGGCAACTTCCTCCCTTGAAAAGGCAATGGAAATAAACGCAGAAGATGCACAGATCATAAGCAAACTCGCAGATGTCTACCAAAAAACAGGCCAGTATGATAAGGCCGCGGAAACCTACACAAAACTTACAGAAGTGAATCCGGATGACGCCAAGTACTATTTCAATACAATAACAAAGATGTATGATGAAGCCGGGATGCCGGACAAAGCTATCGAAGCCACCAAGAAAATGATCGAACTGAATCCACAGGATGCGGATGCGATCTATAA
>CAZIMJ010000071.1:0-8808 GCA_964540205.1 uncultured Eubacteriales bacterium
ACTACTGAGGAAATACCTTTTTATGCGCAGGCAAATTTTCTCTCTTCTCGAAAAGAACAAACAGGGGATGACGCTCCCAAAGATTGTGAGAGCCCTTCACCTCAGGCCTGACGAAAAGCCTCTCCTTGAAAAGAAACTGAAGGAGCTCGAGAATTTTGGTGCCGTCCTCAGGGCTAAAAACAGGTATTTTGTTCGTCAGCGCTCAAGCCTCGTCAGGGCGATACTTATTTCTGTCCACTTGGGCTATGGATTTGCCAAGCCCGAGGATGATTTGCTCGAGGATATCTATATCCCTGCCCGTTTCTCTGGAGGGGCGCTCCAAGGAGACCTTGTGGAGGTCTTCTATAAGGGAAAAGGGGCCAGAGGGAGAAATGAAGGGCGGGTTGTCAGGATCCTGAAGCGGGCACAAGAGACGACGATAGCCGCTGTTAGAAAACAGAACGGGAAGGTTTCTATCGTCCCCTTCGGTTCTCCCTCCCCGGAGGAGCACCTGTTGACCGGGCTAGAGAGCCAGGCTCTTCAGGATGGCCAGATCGTGAGGGTTGACAGAAATAGCTTCGCCATTAAAGGCATTCTCGGATTCCCAGATGACGAAGGCGTTGACACCCAAGTTGTTATTGAAAGGTTTGGCCTGGCTTCTGATTTTTCAGAAAGAGCTCTGGACGAGACACGACAGATGTCTGTGGATATCGAGCCGGAGGATGCTGAGGGCAGGAAGGATTATAAAGATTGGACGACTGTTACGATAGATGGCCCTGATGCGCAAGATTTTGATGATGCGGTAAGCATTAGGAATACAGACAGAGGAAATTATCTTCTGGGAGTTCACATTGCAGATGTTTCCCACTACATCCGGGAGGGATCTTCCCTGGATGAGGAAGCATTCCGTAGAGGCACGAGCGTATATTTCCCGGACCGAACACTTCCCATGCTGCCGGAAAAGATCTCTAACCACATCTGTAGCCTAAGACCGAACGAAGACAAGCTCACCGTCTCTGTTTTGCTCGAGATCGATCGTGGGGGCAGTGTTCTGTGGTCTTCTTTCCACACATCACTCATCCGGACTGTGGAGCGGTTGACCTATGATTCAGTCTCCCGGATTCTCGAGGGAGATCGTGATGAAAAGCACAGATTCTCAGACCTTGTCCCTGATCTACATCTCATGAGCGATCTGGCACACGCACTGAGGGAAAAAAGGCGAAATGCCGGGAGTCTGGATTTTGACCTTGTGGAGCCCGAGTTGGTGTATGAAGAAGGAAGGCTCCGTGCTGTCATCCCTTTCGAGAGAAACGAAGCCCACCGTGTGATCGAAGAGTTTATGGTCGCAGCGAATGGAGCCGTTGCGTCATTTCTCCTCGAGAAAGAGGCCCCATTGATCTTTCGCATCCACCCTCCTCCTGCTGCAGATGATGTGAGAAGACTGAAGGAGATGTTGTCGCATTTTGGCATTCTCCTCCCCGATTCCAGGAATTTAAGGGCCAAGGATCTGCAATCCGCACTGGATCAGGCCAAAGAAACGCCTGAGAAACACATTGTGGCGTCACAAGTGCTCAGGAGTCTCAGGTGGGCACTCTATTCAGACGAAAACCAGGGCCATTTCGGTCTGGCGAAAAGGGAGTACACGCACTTTACCTCACCGATACGCAGGTATCCTGACCTGGTGATACACCGGATCCTGAAGACGGTCCTCCTGGGGAAGAGGTTAAAATGTTCTCCCCTGGATTCTGTTGCTCTGCACTGTTCTGAGCGGGAGAGAAAAGCTGACGAGGCGGAACGAGAGCTAGTGGATTGGCGTATCTACCGCTACATGAAGACCAGGCTGGAGGATGAGTTTGACGGGATCGTCATCAATATCTCGCGGGCGGGTCTGGTTGTGGAGCTAAAAGATTTTTTTGTAACCGGGATGGTCCCTTTTGCCGACCTCGCCGGAGACTATTATTATAAACGGGCGGAGAGGGCCCTGGTGGGAAGCCGCACGGGCCATACATTCACACTGGGGAAAAGGATCAGAGTGGTTCTTGCCTCTGTGGATCCTTTTTACAGGAGGATTGTCCTGTCTCTTCCCTAAATCTCAAATGATTAAAGTGATGAACAATCATTGAAAGGTAAGGATGTAAGTATCTCCTAAACCGTGATGCAGGAATCACACTGCGTTATTGAGTGTTCCAATTATGTGGTGGAGAAAACCGTGAGAAGGGCTGGACGGGCATGGTACATCTCCCATGGGGAGATGTGAGGGAAGCCCGGATCCGAGCGAAGTTTCCTCGCTGGGGGAACTGAGAGTGTTTTCGAAATCACTAATTGGAACACTCGGGACTTTATTCATCACGGTTTTGGAGATGCTTCCGATGAGGATTTTATCCTGGATTCTGGCTCCTGGATTCTGTATTCTTAGGAGTGAAGGATTTGTTATTTGATAGTGTGTTATGGTAAATAATGCTCAACTGATGGAATTCTCTGATTTTGACGCAGTCGTGGAGTCCTGGCCCTCCCCTTTGCAAAGTCCCATCAAGGGATTTTTGGTCATCAAGGGAGGGGAAACATCTGCTTCCGTGTATCGTTATAATGAGGAAGGAGGAGGGGGCCTCCCGGATCAGTCTTTTGTCCGCATTCACGCCGGCCTGCCTCTGTCCTTGGGTTGGAATGACTCCTTTAAGATTTTGGACCGCAAGAACGGGTCCGTTCTTTTTGAGGGAAGAGTTCTTCTTCCTTTCGATGGAGAGATCAAACAGAAGGGAATAAAGAGAAAGCTGGAGCTGCTGCGGAGACTTTCGGGCGATGAGAAAGAGATGGTATTGGCCAAAACGAGATCACACGGTATCAAGGGGTTCACAGAGACAGACCTGGCCGAATTCTCCTCCTTAACCAAAGATCTGCTCCTTAAACTCAGCAGGGAGTTGGAAGGAGAAGGGAAGATCCGGATCCTTTCCTTTTCACCTCTTTTCCTGCTTTCACAAGACAGCTTTGATTTTCTCTGTAAGAGAGTTCTCGCCTATCTTTCCGAGTTCCATGAGAAATATCCCGAAGACTTCGGCGTTGCGCCGGAAAAGATCCAGAAGAGGTTTGGATTGCCTTTGAGGGTATTGGCGCTGGTATTGAAACACCTCAGTCGGGCAGGTCAGATCAGCGAAAACGAGAAAAGCGTGGCTCTTAGGGATTTTTATCCTCTGCCATCTCCTGAAGAAGAGAAGCTTCTTGAAGACATGGAAGCGATGTATCTCGATGGGGAGCGTCGTTCGGTGTCTCTGGGTGAGATGCAGAAGCGTTTTTGTCTCTCAAAAAAGAAGCTCAACAGGATGTTGTCCTTTCTTGTCGAACGGCGCAAGATCGTTCTCGGCAAGGATGGATTTTTACTCCATTCCAGATGGCTGGATGAAGTCATTCAAGAGGTCCGCAGTTTGGGGAAAAAGGAACTCAGTGTTTCTGATTTTAAACAGATGACAGGGCTAACCCGAAAATATGCCATTCCCCTCCTTGAGCTGCTCGATCAGATGGGCGTGACACGGAGAAGAGGCCCGACACGCGAGATCATCAGAGATGTGGAAAAAAAGAGCTGACAGTGAAAACTTAAGGGGAAACCTAAGAGAGCGATTATGGGTTATGGTGTGTTGACTTGGGTGACCAGCCTAAGATCGGAGATCGGAGTTCGTAGATGAATGAAGGGATTAAAAGCTTTGATTCAGGCATAGGGGTGTTTTGCCTTGATGGTCTCTACGAACTCCGAACAACGGACTCCGAATCTTTTTCATATTCTTTCTGCAACGATGCTTAGGCCGAACAAGCCTCCTGTGACAAAGTAGCCGATAAAGGCTATTGTTCCAAACCCTGACCATACAGAACCGATCGTGATCCATGATGCAATAACACCGAAGATCCCGATCATCCTGAAATTCTTTTTTAAGATTTTTTTGAGTTTCATCCGCTTCAAACCTTGACTTTTTGTTATTTTTCTCTTCCTCTTTGATTCTAAGCAAGTTGCATGCCAAATATTATGTTATTGATAATAATAGAGTTGCAGAACAAGCGACCCCGTAAAAGTGTTTTTTTGGGACAAATATTGTTAATTTTCATCAAAAATTGTCAACTTTAATACAAAAATTTTCAGAGGGTTTAACGCAGAAAGAAGCCGTGGGAATCCCTCTGTTATGATCCGCAGGGGCTCTCCCTCGGCATGGGCGTCTATGGTTTTGATCCGAATCCAGTCTTTCGGGGGGTTCCAGTCGATCTTCATCTGTGGTCTCCTCCTTGTGAATGTTCCTCTCCCTCATAAAATGGAGAACTATAAATCGATGTTTATGCCCAGGTTGAGTTCTTTCGCTCTTTTAAGCGCCAATGTGGCAGTGGCAACATCTTGAACGGCGAGTCCCACAGATTTGAAAAAAGTCACCTCAGAGTCCGACTCACGTCCTGGGATTTCACCTGCTGCGACCTGCCCGATCTCTCCATGGATGTCGCTCTCTTCCAACATCTTGTCCTGTAGAGGAATGATCAGATCTCCGGCTTCAACGAGACTGGCAGATAGAGAATCGACAACGACTCTTGACCGTACAACGGTCTGGCTTGGGACTTCCTGCATTTCTGGGGTGTATGACCCGATACCGTTGATATGGACACCGGGGCATAGGTCTTCATCTGCAAAAACGGGTTCCATAGATGATGTTGCTGTACAGATGATGTCCGCTTCTTCAAGGGCTTCGGCGGGTGTTTGTGCGACAGAGATATCCTGGGGGATGGGGTCTCCTCGTTGTTGCATCTCGGAAGCATAAGCTCTGGCCGCATCTGGACTCGGGTCATAGATCCACACCTTAGTGATGGCCCTTACAGTACACACCGCTTCCAACTGTGTGCGCCCTTGAACTCCAGCGCCAAAGATGGTAGCGACCATTGAGTCGTGTCGCGCCAAAAGGTCTGTGGCAACCCCAGAAGCTGCTCCAGTGCGAAGCGCGGTCAGGTAAGTCCCGTCTAATAGAGCTGTGGGGCATCCCGTCTCTGCATCCAGGAGGACGACGACAGCGTGTATGGTGGACAGCCCCGATCGGAGGTTTTGCGGAAAAACAGAAACGACCTTCGCTCCCAGAGACCCCAGTTGCGGCAAAAAGGCCGGCATGAACAGGACAACTCCCTCCCTGTCCTCCACGGGAACCTGTGTCCGTAACGGAGCCACAGCTTTTCCCTGAGAAAGCTGGGTAAAGGCTTGCCTGACGGCATGTATCGCTTGCGCCATGGTCACGGCATTCTGGATATCTTTTCTTGTCAGGATCTTAAGTTTCATGCTCAGCCTTCCTGTTTATCCAGGATACCTGTTTTCGATCACTTAATCCAGGACAATGCAAGCATCTCCAAAACCGTGATGACTGATGTTCCCAGTGTCCCAATTGGTGATTCGAAAACACGCTCAATTTCCCCAGCGAGGAAACTTCGCTCGGATCCGGGCTTCCCTCACATCTCCCCAAGGGAGATGTCCCATGCCAGTCCAGCCCTTCTCACGGTTTTCTCCACCACACAATTGTGAACACTTAATAACGTAATGTGATTTATGCCATCATGGTTTTGGAGATGCTTCTCAGGACAATAGTCATTTTTCAGCGCTAAATGGCTCTTCTCTCGCTTTTCCCTTGGATCTTTCCAAACCTGTCGTATGCGAACGGCGTCAGATCAAAATCGGTTTGCTCCTTGCAGATGAGATCCGCAAGGATTCGGCCAACAGCTGGACCGTGCTGGAAGCCGTGTCCGGAAAAACCGACGGCGCATAAAAATCCTTCGATCTCCGGAATAGCTCCGATGATGGGATTCTCATCGGGGGTGATGGCATACAAGCCGCCCCAGCCCCTCAGGATCTCGGCTTTTTCCAACACAGGGGCCCGGTGGACCGCAGCGTCAATTACGCGCTCCAGGAAGGCTCTGTCCACATGTGTGTTGAAGCTGGTATCCTCTTCGCGGTCACTCATGCCCAAAATGATGCATGGATCTTCCCCGCGGAAGTAAAATAGGTTGTTCAGGTCAATAATCATGGGAACGGGCCTCGGGATGAGCTCAAAAGCCTTTGTTGCAAAGACCTGGCGCCGGTAGGGCTGCACAGGAATATTTAGACCAGCCAAACGTGCAACTTCACCTCCCCAAGCCCCTGCGGTGTTGACGATGAGCGGGGTAGAGATCGAACCTTGTGTTGTTATAATTCCGCGAATCCGGCTTTGTTCGACAGAAATGGCAGTGACATGGGTTTGCTCCCTTATCTGAACACCCAATTTTCTGGCGGCATTGGCGAAAGCCATGGCGACGAGGTAGGGATCTGCATAGCCATCTTCCGGACAGAACGTGCCTCCTTTTAGATCCTTAACCTCTAAGTAGCTCCATCGCGACTTGATCTCTTCTGGAGAAAGAAGCTCCACGGGAACGCTGTATTTGTGCTGAATCTCGATACTTTTTTTGACATCATCCCAAGTGTCCGAGTCTTGGGCCAGGAAGATATATCCGGCCTGTCGGAACTGAATATCCACGCCGAATTCCTCTTCAAATCGTTCGAACAAACGGACCACTTCCTGGGAGAGGAGAATATTAGCGGGATGGGAGAACTGCTGGCGAATACCCCCCACACACAATCCAGTTGAGGCCTGGGCAAGGAGGTCTCTTTCACACAACACAACGTTTTTCTGCCCTTGCTTTGCCAGGTGGAAGGCTGTGCTAGTCCCGACTATACCCCCTCCGATGATCACCACATCCGCTGTGTTTGTCCACTCACCCATTAGAGAACTCGTGCCTCTATGATTCTGCAGTTCGTGACGCTTGAGTTCCGTGACTCCTCAGGGGCAAGAACGAACTGTATCGCCGTCGGAAAAATTGTTATACTGATCTACGACGTCACGCAAAAGGGGAAAGTCCCATTCTTATTTTTTCTTTTCAGTTTTCTTTTCAGTTTTTTTTGTGGGTTTCTTTGCTTCCGGTTTTGTCGTCTTTTCTTCTTTTTCCTTAGAGGCTTTAGGGTCTTTCTTTTTTTCGAGGGCGGATTTTAGCATGTCTCCGAAGATCCTGACCACTGGCTCTTCAGATGGGATATGTTTGAATTCTTCTTTCTTCTCTTTTGCTGGCGCATCTTTTTCTGGGGCTGCTTCAGCTCGCTTCGGTTTGGCTTTGATATCCGCCTTTATGGCAAAAAGAGCTTCCATTTCGGATTCTTCCAGCTCAATACGCTCTTCGATGAATTTTTTCTCTCCCTTTCTCCTCTTGGGGACTCTCTCGGCCTCCTCTATCAGCCGTTGTCGTTTTTTCTTGAGAGTTTTTTCCTTTTTGGCTTTCTCAACCTGTTCCAGCTGGGGCTCTTCCATCGGAGGAGCCTTTGGCGGCGCTGGGGGGATAGGAACTTCCACTTCTGGCTTGACTTCTACAGGTTCCTCGGTTTCCTCTACTTCTTGGAGTTCGAAAAAAGCTTCGACCTCTCCGACAGTGCCGATTTCTGGGAGATCTTCAGCGGAAAACTCTTTTACATCTAGTTCTGTCTCTTCTCCAAGGGGGATTGCATCAGCCTCTTCGGAAAGCACTTCTTCCGCGGCTTTAACTTTCTCTGTGTACAGGTAGATCCCGGCATTTTTCTCGGACTGAACGAATTCTGGAGATAGAACCAGCATCTTTTCCACATCTTCCTGTGAGGTGTGTTTAAGAACGTCAACCAAGTGAAACGCTCTCAAATAATGCAGAGACAGGGCCTCGCCCTCAAGACCAAAATTTTTAAAGATGAGGATAAGCAACTCACGAAGATCCATTTTGTCCCTTTGCTCGTAGAGAGCGAAAAGCTTAAGCAAAGTGTCGGTTTCGAGGTGTATAATCTTGTGCGGAAGGCAGTGCGTGGCAGTCTCCTTGTTGTCTGTAACGAATTTGTCTTCTTTCGGGTCATAGCTGACCTGATTAACCGTCAATTTTCTTTTCGATTTTTTAAACCGGAATTTAAAGTGTCCATCCTCGGTCCTCTCGAGCGTCAGGCTTGCGCCTTGAGGGGCGTTGTTTTCCTCATAAAATTCTTTCAGACCGAGAAAGATCCCAGAGGAAGGATAAAAATAGACGGTATAATCCTTCTCTGTTTCCGCGTCCGTGAAAATATATTCTCTAGCGTTAGACAACTCCCGGGTGAGTCCCTTCGGTATCTTTATGCCGCCCGAAAGGATTTCCCTCCAGGTTAAATACACCTTTAGAGGGAGTTTTTGGGCTTGCGATGATTTAAACCCGCGGTCATCCTCGAATTTGGGGAGCTTTGCGCGTCGTTGCGATAGAGGGAGATTTTTGAGAAAGGAATCGAGGATCTCTTTTGGGAGCCATTTGCCTTTATCCTCTGGAGATACGAACAGGATATTCTTTTTGTATTTTTGATCCAACACGTGGTTGAGGCTGAGGCAGTGCAAGTCAAAAAGCTCACTGGAATCATCCAGACCAAATAGATGTTTGACCAATTCGGCCGTCGCGGCTGACTGCTTCGTCTCGCGGAAGTATTTTTCCATTTCTTTGATTTTCTTATCCGTTATGTGGACCTGTTTAGCAGTCAGGTGCCAGAGCTTATTCCAGGTAAAGAATTTGTCTGACTTGGCTAGAGCTGCCTCGAGGTTTTTCTCCAGCTTTTTCAGGTCCTTTTCTGTCATCGGCAGCTCATCCAGCCTTGGGTCCTCGTCTCTTTTCAGGACTTGAGGCGTTTTGGCCTGTCCATCAATGTTGCTGGGGAGAAGGACCTGTGTCTGGGTCTTTTTCATGTAATCGATGTGTTTTCTGAACGTTCCACCACCCGTATAATCAAGCTCCAGCATCTCGCAGTTAAAGCTTTCATAG